>NZ_JBHZBX010000008.1:0-265712 GCF_042755165.1 Nocardia sp. NPDC059177
GCTGAACTGACGCGACTTCTTCTGTGCCACAACAACTCCGTTCAGTTACCCAAATTCTACTTTGGGCCACTGTCCGAAGAACTTCGGGCACCTCAATACCCGGACGGTCGCTCCGCTGTCGTTACCGGTGTATGTCAGCTCGCGGCCTTCGTGCTCGACAGCTTCGACACGTCGTTTGACTTGTGCGAGCTGTTGCAAACCCTCCTCTCGAAGTTGACGCAGATCTTCTAATTCATAGTTCAAAACATGCCCTTCTGCGGATTGCCGAGATCAATTCGTTCTTCCCGACCGGCTCGATGTGCAGGTCACGGTAGTTCCGGTACGTCAGATAGCGCCCGTCGCCGGACACGTCGAACCACGTCAGGTAGCGGGCGGGGTCGGTTCCGGTCCGGATTTCGATATGTCCTGCTGAATCACGCTTGGCCCTGGCAAGCTTGTGCATCCTGGCAGCGGTCGAATCGGCTGGTCGACGCCAGGACTCGAAGTGGTCCTCGATCCGGTCGGCGTCTTCGATGAGATGTTCCTCGTGACCCGGCGAACACTCCCCGAGGAACGCCGCCAGAGCTCGAGCCACGATCAAGTCGGAGCCCGCGTATACCTCGATCATGCCGGACTCGTTGTGCCGCAGTACGACACCGTGCGCATCGGTGCAGCCCCCGAAGGCGCGAACCGGGGTTCCGACGGTCTCGAAGGCCGCGAGCGATATCGCCGGGTTGGCAGCATGCCGTAGGGCAGCCGCGAGTTCGTGATCAGCCCGGGCTTCGACCTCGGCTGCGATCGCCGTGCGTAGTGCCTCGAAGTCGGCGCTGGTCCGCTCCGCTGACCGGACGAGGATCGGGAACGGCTGCCGGTCCGCTCCTGTCGAAACCTCCCATGTCACCGCGAACTCATCCGGAGTCAGCGTCCAGCTCACGAACCATCCTCGGCTGGCCGGGTCGATGGCGCGTCGGAGCCGATGCCGCCGTCGTCGGGCGGGCTTTGGGTCAGAATGTCGAACAGCTCGGGCTGGACACCCCGCAAGTAGTCGGCTGTGACGTGAACGTCCTCGTCCTCATTGCTCCGCTTGCCCGCTGCTGCGCCGGGATTCATCATGGCGGGCATACCGCTGAGCCGATTCGATGACCCGGAAGTGTTGCCACCCGACAGGGATGCCCCGGACGGAGAGCCGGCCCGCCCAGGAACTGGGGCCTCTGCCTGTGGAATTCGTGCACCCGGACTGCCGGGCAAACCGGAACCGAGGGGGATGCCCGATCCCGCAGGAGTGTTCGGCGCCCCGGCGCCGGGTGTGGTCGTCGCCGGAATTGTGGTTGCAGGGGTGGTTCCGGACGGGTTGGTGCTGGCGGCGTCGGTCGAATCGTCGTCGGTCGAATCGTCGTCCAGATTCGTATTCGTATCGGAATCCGGTGTCTCAGTATCGTTCTCGCCGTTGTCGGTGCCGTCCTCGTCATCGACGCCATCGGGATCGTCGCTCGGACTGTCCGCAGTCGAAGGCTGCCCGTCTTCCCCGCTGGGCGAGGGGTTGGTTCCACCGTCATTCCCCAAGCCGTTGCCGCCCGGTTGGGTGGGAGCCAGGAACTCGGGCACGTTGTCCCCGGCTGGCTGAAACGTTGGCTTGTAGATCGTGTTCATCGCTGTCACGGCCTGCTGCAAACGCTCGATCTTCTCCCGCTCGGTACTCGCGGCCGTACTCGGCGCGCTCCCATCAACCAAGATCGCCAGAGCCGGTGGAATCGATGTGTCACCCGCCGGCTGACCAGCACTCGTAACCGGAGGAGGTACGGCGGCTTTCACGGCTTCCGCACCATATCCGGCCGCCTTGACTCGATGCCCCACCGAGGAAACCACAGCCGCCAGGTCGTGGACCTCGGAGAGAAACGTCTTACCGGCGGAATCGCCGGCTGTCGCCATCGCGCCGCGCAAATCTCCAGTAGCGCGCGATGTCTGGATGGCCAAGCCGGTCATCGCGCCAGATACCGCCGACGAAATCTCCACCCATCCGTCGCCGAACTGCTGCATGACCCCCGGTTGCATTCGCTGGGCACCGTCGTAGATCTCTTCGTGAGAGAACCCTTCGAACGCCTCCATGCCTGTGATGTAGGCAGCTTCCGTCCCGCCACTCAGGCCCTCTTGTTGCTGTTGTGCACCGGCCTGCTGCTGCTTGCCGTTGAGCAGCGCCTCTACCGCCGGGGTGATGATCAGTGCACCCGGTAGCGTCGAAGTCAGCGGCGAGCCGCTCCCGTCCCCCAAAGCTCAGTTCCCCTCACCTATGGACCGCTCCACGACTGAAGCGACCTCGAGTATGTCAGCACAGGGATCGATGTTCTGACGCTCGCCGAGACTCGTAACTCTGACCCAGATCAGAACGACGCCGACCTCGGTCTCGAGATGCGCCTCGCACTTCGTTGCACTGTTCGACTCCCCTCGGCCGGTACCCGCCCGCCGACCATTGATCGTTGTCTCCTCGAGCCAGGTCCCGTTCTTTTGCAGGTTCTCATCCCAGCTGATGTTTCCCGAGTTCACGCCCATCGACATCGTTTGGTCGCTGTTGCGGAAGTTGCAGCTGAGGAACGTGTACTCGGCGACAAGGTCCTCGCCTCGCTTGCGGGACGCTGGGTCGAAATGCATCGACTCGACATCGTCGTCACTCAGCCAGGTGCAGGGGTCGTAGACCACATGCTGTCGCCCCGATGAGCGGGTGTACTGGTTGTCCTGCGAGGGTGGCTGGATCTTCGGGTTGGTGAGCGTCGGCCTTGTCTGGGTGGTGGTTGTCGCCGAAGGCGCTGTGGGCTCAGATGTCGGTGACGCTGGTTCATCAGTCGCGGTACCGCATGACGCGAGCAGTATCACGCCTGTCAGGAGCCCCGCCGATGCCAGCAATCGCATACTCACACCGCCCCGGATGCGGTTCGAAGTGCCGCCGCGTTGAGCTCGTCGACTTCGGCGAGGATGTTCGCCGCTCGCAAGTAGCCTTCAGCCATGCCGCGCGCCGACCTCGCGAGCTCGGTGAGGACTTCATAGAGAGATTCGGCTTTCCGCGCGAACCCCTGCTGGAGCTGCTGGGCTGACACGAAAGAGCCGAATCCGTGGATGCTGCCGAGGTCCGCTGCCTGGTCTATCCAGCCGTCACACTGCGCCGCGAACCGTAGATACGCCTGCGCGACCTCGCGAGCCGAGTTGGGTTCCATCGTCAGCTCACCCGAGTCTGCCGCCTGCCGCAACTGGGCCGCTGCCTGTTGTCCGATCGCCACCTCAACGCCCTCCCGTAGGTGTGTGCAGCTGTCACTATAGGCACCGTCGCACCCGCTCGCACAATGGACGCAACAGACGCCCCGAGAAGGATGCAACCAAGATCACACCAGGATAAGGGCACACCCAGGTCGGGGAACGGACCCCCGAAAAACGCTACTGACCTGCTCTTACCGGTACTGCGGCGCCACATCGTCATCGCGTTCATCCGGGCTCAGATGCGAATCCGGAACACGCTTCCACACTTACTGCTGGTAGGTCGCTAAGAAGCGGCCGATGCGTTCGATGATGGCCTCGAGTTCGTCGGCGTGGGGCAGGGTGACGATGCGGAAGTGGTCGGGGCGGGGCCAGTTGAAGCCGGTGCCCTGGACGATGTGCAGTTTTTCCTGGAGCAGCAGGTCGAGGACGAATTTCTCGTCGTTGTGGATCGGGTACATGTCGAGGTCGATGCGGGGGAAGGCGTAGAGCGCGCCCTTGGGTTTGACGCAGGACACGCCGGGGATGGCGTTGAGGGCCTCCCACGCGCGATCGCGCTGTTCGCGCAGGCGTCCGCCCGGCAGGGTGAGGTCGTAGATGCTCTGGTGTCCGCCCAGGGCGGCCTGGATCGCTTGCTGGGCGGGCACATTCGCGCACAGGCGCAGGCCGGCCAGCATGGTCAGGCCCTCCAGGTAGCTCGCGGCGTGCTGGGTGGGGCCCGAGACCACCAGCCAGCCCGAGCGCAGACCGGCGGCGCGATAGTTCTTCGACAGGCCGGAGAAGGTCAGGCACAGCAGGTCGGGGGCGAGGGAGGCGACCGCGGTGTGTTCGAGGTCGTCGTAATAGATCTTGTCGTAGATCTCGTCGGCGAAGACCACCAGGTTGTGCCTGCGGGCGATCTCGAGGATCTCGCGCAGCACCTCCGGCGGGTACACCGCACCGGTCGGATTGTTGGGGTTGATCAGCACGATGGCGCGGGTGCGGTCGGTGATCTTGGCGGTGATGTCGGCCAGGTCGGGGTACCAGTCGGCGCCTTCGTCGCACAGGTAGTGCACCGGCGTGCCGCCGTTGAGGGCGGTCGCGGCGGTCCAGAGCGGGAAGTCCGGCGCCGGGACGAGCACCTCGTCGCCGTTCTCGAGCAGCGCCGTCATCGCCATCATGATCAGTTCGGAGACGCCGTTGCCGAGGAAGACCTCCTCGACACTCACGTCGTCGACGCCGAGCGTCTGGTAGTACTGCACCACCGCGCGCCGGGCCGAGAGCAGGCCCTTCGAGGAGGTGTAGCCGGTGGAGGTGGGCAGCGTACGCACCATGTCCTGCAACAGCTCCGGGGGCGCGTCGAAGCCGAAGATCAGCGGGTTGCCGGTGTTGAGCTTGACGATGTGATGCCCCTCGGCCTCGAGCCGCGCCGCCTCCTCCGCGACCGGACCGCGGATCTCGTACGACACTCCCGACAGCTTGCTGGACTGCTTGACCTGCATGAACATCCCTCCGGACCGTGGTTGCCACATACATTACTTGGCATTTCCAAGATTTCACTTGGTTTTTCCAAGTCCATGGTTAAAGTAGTGCACGTGCCTCGCCGAAGCTACGCCCACTACTGCGCGGTCAGCCGCGCCCTCGATCTCGTCGGGGACCGGTGGACCCTGCTCGTCGTCCGCGAACTGTGCGGCGGACCGCGCCGCTACAGCGATCTGCTCGCCGACCTGCCCGGGATCAGCACCGACATGCTGGCCACCCGGCTCAAAGATCTCGAACGCGACGGCCTGCTCACCCACCACCGCAACGGCATGCGCTCGAGCTACGAACTCACCGAGTCCGGCCTGGCGCTGCGCCCGGTCCTCGATGCCCTCTCGGCCTGGGGCACTCCCCTGCTCGGCGAGCGCACTCCGACCGACGCGATCCGCGCGCACTGGCTGGCGCTGCCACTGGGCCGGGCGGTAGCCGGCCTCGTGCCCGCGGGCACGGTCACCGTGTGGATCGGCGAGACCGTGTGGCACTACGTGATCACCGCCGAGGGCATCACCCATCACGACGGACCGGCACCCGCGGCCGATCGGGAACTGCGCCTGAGCCTGGCCGAGGCCACCGAGATCGCCGCCGGTGCGCGGTCGCTGACCGAACCGGCCGGCGCCTGAGCGTCCGCTAGGGCGATTCCAGGAGCTCGGCGGATCGCCCGTCGGGTACCGCGGCCGCGTCGAGGCAGTCCAGGAACAGCGGTACGGCGGGATTGTCCTGGCCGGCGCGCCAGACGGCATACACGTCCACCGTCGGCACCGGATCGATCAGCTTCACCGCGACCGGACCGTCGTCCACCGCACCCATGCGCATCGAGAGCGCCCGCGGCAGTGAGGCGAAGCCGACCAGCGGACGCACCGACACCAGGTGCGCGGTGGCGCCGGGGTCGTCGGCGGAGTGCGTCACCGTGAGCGAGATCCGGGTCTCGGCGGCCGAGCGCAGGATGGTGTCGTACATCGCCGGGCACTGTTCGCGGGCGAACAGCACACACTCCTGATCCCGCAATTCGGCGAAGGGGACGCCGGATCGATCCGCCCAGCGGTGCCGCCGGCCGACGACCGCGACCAGCGGAACCCGGTGCAGCAGCCGCCGGTACCGGAAGTCCGCGGTGCCGGGATGCCCGTAGACCAGCGCGATGTCCAGGGTTCCGGCGGCCAGGGCGGCGAGCTGGGGACCGGTGCGTTTCTCCCACAGCGACACCACGATGTCGGGGTGACGGTCGGTCATCCTGGTCAGCGCGGCGGGCAGGACATGCCGGCCAGGGCGGTGAATTCGTCGGTGTCCGATGGCAGCGGCACCGGGCCCGAGTCGAACAGTGACGGCTGGGTCTGCGCGGCCCGGATCGGGGCATCCGGTGGCACCGGCAGCTCACGCAGCCGCGCCCAGGCCGCCGCGAGTGATCGCGCCTGCCCGGCCTGGCCTTCCTCGTGCCCGATGAGCAGGGCCTCCGCGGCCTCGACGTCGTAGCAGCGCTCGACCCGCACCCCCGCCGCCAGCAGCGGACGGTAGATCCCGGCGGTCGAGCGCCACACCCACCGCTGCACCTGTGGCCGGGCGCGCACGGCCTCGATCAGCGAGGGCTCCTCGACCACCGGCCCCGCGGGCAGGCCGTCGTGATCGAGCGGGCACAGGCGCGCACCACCGTCAGCCGTCTCCGCTATCGCCCATCGCACGCCCCGAGTCTGGCACCGGGGTCCGACAGATCCCCCGCGACAAACCGGGCAGCGACCTCAGCGCTGGCGCCAGCTCAACGGGCCGGGCAGATCGACACTGTTCTTCCTGGTCCGCGAGTTCCAGCTCCACGGACCGATCTTGAAACCCCACGAAGACAACCCGGACTGGGTGAAATTGAACGTCAACGGACCGAAGGTCTTGCGCTGACGGAACCGGATGGGCATGACGATCCTCCCTGAATCGCCCCCAGGATAGCCGATTCGGGCAACCGGCTCACCGGTAGTAGTTCGCCCACCGGCCGAGGACGACCCGCACGAACGGGCGCACGAAGAACGCCGTCCAGCTCAGTGGCACGAAGGCGAAGATCGCGGGCCTGCCCGCGACGGTCCAGCGCAGAACAGTTGTGCCGTCCGGCGTTTCGGTGAGCTCGAAATCCATCGTGTAGGACTGGACCAGCAGCGGCACCGAGGTCCGGATCCCGGCCACGGTCAAGCGTGTCTGCGGATCGCGGTGGGTCACCTGTTCGGCGGCGGCGAAGACGATGGCGTCGAGGGTGCGCACCGTCCCCTCCCCACGGTCCGGGCCACGGTAGGTGACGCCGTCGATGAACGGGATCCAGGTGAACGCGCCGTCCTCCAGCGCACCCCATACTTCCCAGGGCGTGGCGGCGAAGTGCTGGTCGACCGACATCTGGAAGGTGGGCCTGCGGTCCGCGAGCACGCGGATCACCTGGTCGTCGACCGGTGGTATCTCCGCGTCGAGCAGCCGGGTGGCGCGCCGTTGCAGCACGAGCAGTACGGCGAGGCCACCGATCGCGGCCAGGACGAGCGCGCCGAGTGCCGCACCGAGCAGGATGAGCCAGATCATCTGTGGCACACCTCTTCTCACGGAGTCCGCAGCAGCGGCGAAGACACCTTGCTGGTCAGCCAGCGGTCACCGGACCGGTCCAGCGACAGCGTGATCGCCAGCTGCCCACGGCGGGGTTGCTGCTGGGTGCCGACGCTGGTGATGGACTGGTCGACGACGACGATCGCTTCGGCGCTGTCCGCGGTGCCGGTCGCGATCGCGCATTCCACGGTGCCCGCCGAAGACCGCACCTGCCCCTGCACGAGCACATCGCGCAGATCCGCACTCGTGGCGGCGAATTCCTGTTTCCAGGCACCCGTGGCGTGGTCGAGCACGGCGGCGAAGTAGGTGTCGAGATCGGTGGCGTCGTAGGTCGACAGCAGCGACCCGTACGCACAGGCCGCCTCGCGTGCCTCGGCGCGGGCGCGGTCGAGCCCGGTCGCTCGATGCTGCTGCCAACCGAACCAGCCGCCGGCCGCCAGCCCACCTGCGCCGACGAGCAGCGCCGCCGCCACGATCACGCTGGTCCGCCGCCGTGGCGGTGCGGTGTCGGTGGCCTGGTCGGTGTCGAGGACGGCTGATTCCTCGGTGCCGGTCATCGGATTCCTTTCGGGGTCAGGGGTATTCTCATCGGCCGGGCAGCGGCACGGACCGCTCGTCACCGGTGCTGCCGGGTGGCGGGCCCGCCGTGTTGTCGGGGGTGTCGGGCCGGGGCGCGTTCGCCGATCCGCGGATCTGCTGCGCGGGATCGTTGGTGCGGCAGTAGTTGTAGAGCCGGACGCTGCCGTCGGAGACCCTGGCGGGCGAGACCGGGACGGTGTCGTACTCGCAGAACGGGCGCGGCCAGATATCCATCATCGTGTGGAAGGCGTTGTCGTGCGCCGGGATCCCGAGCAGAGCCGTGCTCTCACGCAGCGCGGGGAACAGCGCGGCCAGTGCGGGGGTGCGCAGACGCGCGGCCCGGGTGATGGCCTGCAGGTTGGTCAGCAGGGCGGTGACTGGGTCGGTGGTCTCGGCGACCACGCCGCCGAGGGTCGCCAGCTGTCCCGGGCCGAGGTCGAGCAGCCGCCGCAATTCCTGGTCGGCGGCGGCGAACTGCTCGAACAGCACGCCCGACCCCTCGACGAGCGTGCGCAGATCCGGCTGGGCGTGGGTGGTCGTCTCCGCGACGATCGCCAGTTTCTCCACCAGATTGCGGGTCTGCGGCAGCAACTCGGTCATCCCCGCCAGCGCGTGGCTGATGCCGCTGATCACCGTGCGCAGCTGGCCGGGTCCGCCGGCGAGCGCCTTCTCGAATTCGGCGACGATCACGTTCAACCGCTGCGGATTGAGGCCACCGATGAAACCCGAGGTGTCGGTGAGGAATTCGTTGATCGTGATCGGCGTCCCGGTGCGGGCCCGCTCGATGACCGCGCCGGCGCGCAGATACGGCGGCTCGTCGGTGTCGGGACGCAGGTCGAGGTACTGCTCCCCCGCCGCCGACAACCGGGCGACCACCGCGACGCCGCCCGCGGGGACGCGATGACCGGCATCGATCTCGGCGACCGCGGTCACCCCGGTCCCAGACAGTTCCAGCGACCGGACCGTCCCGACACGCACCCCACGGAAGGTGACGTCGGAGTGTTCGAGCAGCCCACCCGAACCGGCGAGTTCCACCCGGACGGTGAAGGTTTCCCGGCGCGGATCGATCCGGACGATGTCGACGAGCAGATACCCGCCGCTCACCACCAGCGTCAGCACCAGTCCGGCCGCCGCGAGGCCGTTGACATGCGCTCGCGCCCAGCCGGCGCCGCGGAGGGCGAACTCGGCCGCCACCTCCAGTGCCACGCCGACCGCCCAGATGCCGAAAGCGCCCAGCACGGTGAGGGTGTAGCGGACACTGCCGCGAGGATGCCCGGTCATCGTCCACCGCCCTGTATCCGGCCGAGCACCCGCGCGAGCACCTCGGCGAGGCTGCCGAGGAAGGCGCCCGGATCCGATCCGTCGGGCAGGCGGCTGCCGTTCGGGTCGGTCAGGGCGCCGACGCTCAGATACGACACGGTCGCCGCGACCGCCAGGCTGGTGCCCTGGGTGGTGGCCAGCAGTGACGGGTTCATCGCGTGCAGCTGATCCAGCGCCCCGGCCAGGTGGTCGCCCATCTCGGTGAACCCGGTCATCAGTGCCTGCACGCTGTCGAACAGGCCGACGAAGTCCGCGCTGCTGGTACTGGTGAACTCGCCCAGCGCGCCGAGGGTCGAGGACACCTCGGTGGTCAGCTCGGTGATGGCGCGGTTGTTCTCGGTGAGCACGGAGATCAACGGCGGGAAGGTGTCGGCGACCTGACCGAGCTCGGATCTGCGCTGATTCAAAGTGGTGGCCAGCGCGTCCAGACCGTGCAGCACCGCGTCGATCTGGCCGGTGCGCGCATTGAGCGCGGCGAGGGTCGCGGTGAGCTCGGTGAGCAGGTGCGACAGCTGCGGACCGCGACCGGCGAACATGGAGTTCGCCTCGCTGGTGATGCGGGCGACCTGGCTCAGCGCACCGCCGTTGAGCAGCAACGACAGTGACATCATCAGCTCCTCCACCGAGGCACCCGCCGAGGTGTGTTCGCGGCCGATGACATCGCCGTCGGCCAGCATCGGTGTGCCGGGTGGCTGTTCGGGCAGCACGATGGCGACGTAGATGTCGCCGAGCGGGGTCGGCTGGCGCAGCTCGGCGCGGGTACCGCGGGGCAGCCGCACGTCCGCGCGGATCCGCAGGTCGACGGCGGCCACGAAATCGGTGGTGTCGAGCCCGGTGACGACGCCGATGTCGATACCGCCGGTCTTCACGTGCGCGCGATCGGGCAGATTCAGCGCATTGTCGAACAGCGCGCGCACGGTATAGGTGGGGCCGTCGATGCCGGGGGCGGGCAGTGGCACTGAGTCCACGGTCATCGTGCATCCGGCGACCGTGCAGGCGGCCAGGGTGAGCGCGGCGGCGCGGGCGAGGTGTGGTCTCATCGGGTCAGTCCCAGCAGTGCGGCGAGCAACCCGAAGTCGGGCCCGAAGTCCTGGAGTTTGCCGGTGCGGCAGCCGTCGGCGCGCAGCTGGACGCGTTCGCAGAACACGGCGAGCAGTTCGTTGTCGAGCAGGCTCTTGTCGGTGAGCAGGTGCAGGCGCACCGCCCCGGCCTCCGGGCTCACCGCGTTGCCGAGGTTCTGGAAGAACAGCGGGGCGATGTCGACGATCTCGGTGAGTCCCCGGGCGTGGTCGCGCATCTGCGCGGTGATGGTGGTCAAGCGCAGCAGCGCGTCGGTGAGCGGTTGCTTGTTCTCGGCCACGACGGCGCTGGTGTTGGCGACGAAGTCGTTGATCTGGGTGAGCACCGCCAGCAGTCCGGGCGCCTGCTCGCGCATGAGGGTGACCAGCTCGGTGAGCCGGGCGCTGAAGTCGCGCACCGTCGCGTCGTTGTCGGCGACGATCTGGGTGACATCGTTGAGCCGGACGACCGCGTTGGCGATCTGGTCCTTGTTGGCCAGGGTCACCTCGAACGCGCCGGAGAGCGCGTCGAGGGTCTCGCGAATGCGGTCACCGTTGCCGTCGAGCAGCGGGAACAGCACCCGGCTGGCCATCGGCCCGTCGGAGTTGTTGCCCGCCAGGGCTTTGCCGATGTCGTCGAAGTTGCGCAGGATCCGGTCGAGCTCGACCGGGGTCCTGGTGTGCGCGAAGGGGATGTGGCCGCCATCGGGCAGGGTCGCACCGCCGGTGTAGGCCGGGGTGAGTTCGATGTGGCGGTTGGTGATCAACTGCGGCGAGACCAGCGCCGCGACGACCTCGGCGGGCAGCTCGACCTCGGGGTCGACCACCATGCGCACCTGCACGTACTCGCCGCGCGGAACCAGTTCGGTGACCCGGCCCACCGGCATGCCGAGCACGGAGACCTCGTTGCCCACATAGAGGCCGGCGACGTTCTCGAAATCGGCGGTGATGGTCTTCTCCCGGCCCAGCAACCGATCCGGTAGCGAGGTCAGGCTCTGCGGCAGGGCCGAACAACCCGACAGCAGCAGCGCGACGGCGGCCAGGGCGGTCAGGCGAGCGAATATCGTGCGCATCAGCGGCACCCTTCGACGACCTGGACGGCACACAGCCAGTTGTCGGGGAACATCCACGGCAGATACACCTCGCCATAGGGACCGTTGCCGAGGCTGTTGTTGAACTGCCGCAGGGTGACCGGCATGATCTGGAACAGGTTGTCCAGATTGGCTTTGTTCTTCTCCAACCCGGCCGCCATGGTGTTCAGGTCGGCGATCAGCGGGGCGAGTTGCCCGCTGTTGTCGATGCCCATGTCCTGCAGGTCTTTCGAGATCGCGGCGATATTGTCGAGCAGCCCGGTGACCAGGCTCTGCCGTTGCGCGACCGCGGCGCCGATGGCCTCACCCCTGGTCAGCAGCAGCAGGACGGCGTTCTGGTTGTCCGACACCACCTGCGAGACGGTGTCGATATTGCGCAGCAGCTGCTCGACTTCGTCGCGTCGTTCGCTGATGACCGCGGCCAGCGAACCGACCGAGTCGAGGGCGGCCGCGGTCAGCTGCGGTGAATCCCCCATCTGCTGGGCCAGCGCGTCCAGCGAGGCACGCAGGGCGGCCGGGTCGACGCGTTCGAGGTGCTCGAAGGAGTTGGTGTATCTGTCGTCGTCGACTACCTTGGCGAGGTTGTAGGGAACTTCGGTGCGTTCCAAGGGAATTCGCCGCCCTTCCGGTGCGGTGGGGGCGCCGGGGTCGAGTTCGACGTGCATGCGCCCGAGAATGGTCGACATCTTGATCGCGGCCCGCGCGTCGGCGCCGACCCGGATATCGCTGTCGATCGAGAGCGCGGCCTCGATCCGGTCGCCGGCCAGCCGCGTGGAACGCACCGTGCCGACTTCGATACCGGCGATGTCGACACTGTCGCCCGGCCGCAGCCCGGCCGCCTGGGCGAACTCCGCGCGGACGGTGCGGTTGCCGAGGTCGAGCTGGCGCAGCGTACTCGACCCGAACAGCAACAGCGCGACCACCGCACCGGCGCTCAGGCCGAGCCACCAGTGCCGGCCCTCGGGGATCGACTGCCGCAGTCGCCGCAGGGTGGACGGTTGGATGGGAATCATTACCGGCATACCTCCGAGTGCGCGGTGCCGCCCACCTGACTCAACATTCCCGGTGGGAGCACTACGCCCCACAGTGAGACGTCGAGACTGCAGACGTAGGAACTGATGTAGGCGCCGTTGCCGCTGACTCGCGCGAGACCGGCGAGCACGAACGGCAGTTCGGCGGCGGTGATGTCGAGGCGTTCGCCGTTGCCGAGCAGCAGGCGCACCCCGTCGTTCGCGGACTGCTGGGCCCTGGCCAGGCCCGGCTCGATCCGGGCGACGAGGTCGGCGAGCTGAGCGGTCGACCCCGATGCCCGCTCGACCGCGGTCGAGAGCGTCATGCCTTGTTCGTAGAGCTCGACAGTCAGCGTGCGAGACTGGGTGATGAGGGTCTCGAGTTCGTTACTGCGGTGGGCCAGGCCGGCCACCACGCCGCCGAGGTTGGTGATCACCTGGCCGAGGATCTCGTCGCGGTCGCGGAAGGTGCCTGCGAGCTGCGCCGCCTGGGTGACCAGCGCGCTCAGCGACACGCCGTCACCCTGTAGTGCCTGGATCAGGGTGTGCGACAGGGAGTTGATGTCGTCGGGTTGCAGCGTCGCGAACAGTGGCTCGAAGCCGGCCAGCACCGTGGACACGTCGAAGGAGGACTCGGTGTTCTCGTACGGGATGGCCCCTTCCGGCGGTAGCTGCTGCCCCGGCCCATCGCCGGCGGCCAGGGCGATATAGCGCTGCCCGATCAGGTTCTGGTAGCGGACGAGTGCCTTGGTGGTGGTCGTGAGCCGGTGGCGCGCCTGCACCCGCAGCACCACCGAGGCGCGCCGGTCGGCGTCGAGCTCGATGGCGTCGACCCGGCCGACCCGGATTCCGGCCATGCGCACGTCGTCACCGACGCGCAGGCCGAGGACATTGCCGAAGGTCGCGGTGTAGCGGGTGGTGTCGCCGCTCACACCGCGCTGCAAGGTCGAGAAGATGGTGTAGGTCGCGACGAGTGCCAGGCCGACGAACACGGCCAGGATCAGCACCGCGGTCCGGGTTTTCATCATGTCAATTCCCCTCCTGTGTGTCGGTGTAGGTGACCTCGACAGCTCCGTCTGCGATGACCGGCTGGAGCAGAACCAGTTGCGCGGCGTTCGGCGGTGCGCCTACCAGCGCCTCGATCGCGTCCACGCCGTACCGGGCGCCCGGCGCTGCGGCGGGCTGGGTCAGGCCGGGGATCGCGGGCAGACCGGGGACCGACGGGAGCACCGGGGCGGGGCCTGCCGCCGCCAGGCGACGTGGGAGCAGTTGCGCCGGAATCTGTTGTGGTGGCGCCGAATCCGGTACCGACGCACTACCGCAGCGCGGGCCGGCCAGGGCGCCGTAGTGGGGGCAGTCGGCGGCGGTGTACTGGACGAACGGGGTGAAGCTCACGTCCACGACCCAGCGCATCTGCTTGTCGGGCCCCCAGTTGAAGACCGTGGCCAGTTTGCTCAGCGCTTCGTCGAGATTGGCTACCGAGGTGCCGATCGCACCGGAATCGGCGGCCAGGGCGCCGAAGGTCTCGTGCAGTCCACCCACCAGCTCCGGTCCGGTGTTCGGGTTGCGGGCGAACAGGGTGTTGGTGACACCGGCCGCGTCGTGGGCGGCGGTCAGCAGCGCGATCAGGTTCGCGCGCTTCTCGGTGAGGGTGCGCGCCGTCGTCACCGATGCGGCCAGGGAGTCGATCAGCTGGGGTGCGGACTCGTTCACCGCCGATGCGGCCGCGCCCAGATCGCCGAGGAGTTCACCGATGCCAGGTGTCGCCCTGACCTGGGTGGTCCAGGTGTCGAGCCGTTCGATGGTCGACCCGGGCAGCCGGTAGGCGGGGTCGAGTGCGTCGGCCAGCGTGCCGAGCACCGTGGACAGCCGGATCGGATCGATGGCGTCGAGCACTGTCCGCAGCGTGGTCAGGGTGGTCTGTAGCTGGGTACTCACCGACGCGGTGTCCTGGGCGATGACGGCGCCGTCGCGCAGACGTTCGGTGGACGGCCCGTTGTCGACGAGTTCGACCGCTGTCACACCGAAGATGTTGTTGGGCACCACGCGGGCGGTCACCGTGGCGGGAATGTCCTGTGCGCGTGGCGGTTCGATGCGAAGGACCAGTTCCTGGCGCTCGCCCCGGGCGGCGATGTCACTGCGTGCGACCTGGCCGACCAGGATGCCACGGAAGGTGACATCGGCGCGTTGCGGTACGCCGTCGCCGGTGCTGGTCATCTGGGCGGTCACCTCGACGGTGTCGAGGAACGCGCCGTTGTAGCGCAGCCCGAGCAGGTAGACGGTGCCGGTCAGCAGGGCGGCGATGAGCACGCCGAACATTCCCAGCCGCACCGCGCCCGGCCCGCGGCCACTGTGGTCCATGATCATGATCGAGGCCCTATCCGGAGATTCTGATGCCGGGGTCGATCCCCCAGATCGACAGGGAGAACAGCAGGTTGACGAACACCACCGTGACGATGGTCATCCGGATGGCCCGGCCGGAGGCGACTCCCACGCCTTCGGGCCCGCCGGCCGCGGTGTAGCCGTAATAGCACTGGATGAAGGTGGCCACGGCGACGAAGACCACGATCTTGAGAATCGAGTACGCCAGGTCCACCGGATCGAGGAACTGGTGGAAATAGTGGTCGTAGGTGCCCAAGGTGGTGCCGCCCAGGAACACGACCGTGAATCTCGTGGCGAGGTAGGCCACGACCAGTCCCGCTGTGTAGAGCGGCACGATGGCGACGACGGCGGCCAGCATGCGGGTAGTGATCAGATAGGGCAGCGGCCGGATGGCGATCGATTCCAGCGCGTCGATCTCCTCGGAGATCCGCATCGAACCCAGCTGCGCGGTGAACCGGCACCCGGCCTGCGCGCCGAAGGCCAGCGTCGCCAGCAGCGGGGCGAGTTCGCGGGTGGTGGCGAAACCGGAGATCGCGCCGGTCAGCGGGCTCATCGTGAGCAGGTTCAGGGCGGTGTGCGATTCCATGCCGACGGTGATCCCGCCGAAGCCGCAGAGAATGACCACCACGCCGATCACCCCGCCACCCACGATCAGCGACCCGTTGCCGAAGCTCACATCGGTGATCAACCGCAGCAGTTCCTTGCGATAGTGCCGCAACGCGAACGGAATCGCCGCGACCGCCTGCACGAACACCATGCCCTGGTGACCGAGGCGCACCGGAACCGTGGCCGGTGCCGCGGCGGCGGCGCGCAGCCGGCGCAGCGGACGCCACAGTGGCGGCACGTATCCCGACGCCATCTCAGAGCACCTTCGACGGGAACACGACGTTGTAGAGCTGGGTGAGAACGATATTGGCAGCGAACAACACGATGGCGGAGTTGACGACCGCGGAGTTGACCGCGTTCGCCACCCCGGCGGGCCCGCCGCGGGTGTGCAGTCCGGTGTCACAGGCGATGATCGCCGCCAGCGCACCGAACACGCTGGCCTTGACGATGGCGACGACCAGATCGCCCGACACCGCGAAGGAGGCGAAGGTCCCGATGTAGGACCCGGGTGTCCCGTCCTGGATGTAGACGTTGAAGGCGTACCCGGTAGCGAATCCGACGAAGACGACCAGCCCGCACAGCATGGTGCTGACCAGGACGGCCGCGGCCAGGCGCGGGGCGACCAAGCGCCGGACCGGGTCCACGCCCATCACGACCATGGCGTCGATCTCCTCGCGTATGGTGCGCGAACCCAGGTCGGCGCAGATCGCCGAACCGACTGCGCCGGCGATCATCAGCGAGGTCACCAGTGGCGCGCCCTGCCGGATGATGCCCAGCCCGTTGACCGCGCCGATGAAGGTGGTCGCCCCGACCTGACTGACCAGCGATCCCACCTGGATCGAGACCACGACGGCGATGGGTATCGCCACCAGCAGCGTCGGGGTGGCCGACACACTGGCCATGAAGGCGCACTGCTTGACGAATTCGGTGGTGGGGAACCGCCGGGTGAGCAGGGCGCGGATCAGTTCGGCGAGCGCCCGGCCGGTCATCACGACCTGCCGTCCCGCGGTCTCGACGGCGCGTTGGGGATGGTCGCGCCAGTAGCTCAGTCCGGCGGTGAGGACCTGGTCGCGGGCATCGCCCGGTGGTGGAGCCGAGGACAACTGTTGCACGATGGTTCACCAGTATTTCTACGTATCCGTAGTAACTGATTACTACGGTAGGGTAGATATTTGGAAGAGAGCGGCGCCGCTGACGCCGCACGAGAGTCTCGAGGGATCATTTCCGGATGAGCATCGAAGAGGACACCGACGGTGTCTGGCGGATCGCCCCGGCGCCGCCGGCCCGGCCACGGCGCCGCAACGGGCCGCGACTACCGCCGCACGAACGCCGCGAGCAGTTGCTCGACGCCGCCCGCGTGGTCGCCGGTCGCGACGGCTTGGCCGAGCTCACCATGCAGGCCGTCGCCAAGCAGGCCGGTGTCGCCAAACCCGTGCTGTACGCGATCTATCCGACCGCGCCGCAGCTGCTCGACGCCCTGCTGCGCCGCGAGCACTCCCGGGGGATCGCCCAGGTGCTCGAGGCCCTGCCCGCCGATCTCGACAAGGCCGACCCGGACGCGGAATACGAGGAGGCGGTCATCGCCTTCCTGACCGCGGTCCAGGACGATCCGGTGCGGTGGCGATTGATCCTGGTGCCCGCCGACGGCGCGCCCACGTCCTATCGCGGCTTGCTTGCCGGTGCCAGGGAGAAGGTCGTCGCGCGCTGCGTGCAACTGCTCGAGGCCGGTTTGGCCCAGCGTGGTGGCCCGCACGAGGTGGACACCGAATTGGTCGGTCGCGTCATGCTCGGCTTCATCGAATCACTGGGCAGGCTGGTGCTGTCGGACCCGGAACGCTTTCCGCCGCAAGCACTTCGGTCGACGGTGCGGGCACTGACCCGTACCTTGCCCACCGAGTCGATGGTTTCCGCGTGGCAGGCGCAGGCCCAGCCGGGGCCGTCAGCGTAGGTCGACATCGGCGATCACCAGCGCGGGCCAGGCGATGATCTCACCGATCGCCGAGAACACCTTGTCCAGTCCGTCCAGGTCACCGAGGTGCTCGTAGTGGCTGCCGAGCCAGAGCAATCCGATCAGGAAGTACGGCACGCCGAAGGCGATACCCAGGAACATGAGCTGACGCAGGCTGATCCGGTAGCCGAAGAGTTCTTTGATCATCACATCGCCTCTCAGGAGATCTCGCCGAGCACGGCCTGGGACTCGATGAGCCCCTGCTCGTCGGGAGCTTCGCCACGGCCGAAGACCCTGGCTCGCTGTTTGTCGCGCAGCGCCTGATGCGCCTGCGCGGGAATGTCGTAGCCGTAGAGCTGCTGTGCCTGTCGCGGCGTCATCGTGGTGGTGCTGGTGGGCGCGATCTTCAGCAGCACCGGTCCGGCCACCGGGACCGTCATCGGCGAGATCAGGCGTAGTAACTGGATCTGCAGGCGCGCATTGAGACTCACGAGCGTGAAAGCCACGTTCATCGGTGTGGTGACCAGCGCGTCGAGCATCCGGCCCGTCGGTAGGCCCGCCATCTCCCGCATCCAGCGCGGCATGGTCGCCAAGGTGCCGCGACGCAGGAACGCGTAGACGATCCGGAACATCGGCCGCAGCAGGCGTGGGATCTCCGGCATCATCACCTCGGCCTGCAGTAGATGCCGCATCGCCTTGCGGGCGATATCGGAGCCGATCAGCTGCGGGCGCATCTGCTCGAAGTACTCGCTGATCCCTGCCCTGGTGCGTGGCACGTCGGCCGGGTCACAGGTTTGCAGTTCCGCCGCCCGCGCGCATTCGGCCCAGTACTGCAGTTCGTCGGCCTCGGAGAGCCGGCCGGGGCCGTACTTCTCGTAGGCGACGAGGATGGAATGCCAGGCGGTCAGGTGGATCCACAGCTGCGACGCGGGATTGTTCGCGTCGTAGGAGCGGTGGGTGACGGGGTCGACACCGATCCCTTTGGAGTGGATCTTCACCAGGATGTCGGCCGCGTGCGCCGTAGACCGGCTGTCGGCGAACAGCACCATGGCGAAGTACCGCAGGGTGCGGTCGTAGCGGGTGCGCGGGCGGTCGTAGATCGCCTGGGTGGCGTCCACCGAGGCGACCAGTGCCGGGTCCAGTTCCTCGATCACCACCGCGCGCTGGAAGCCGACGGTCAAGCTCGTGGGGTAACTCCAGACGCGCCAGGCGACCGACTCCGGGCCGAAGAAGCCGTAGTCCTCTGCGGGCGTCAGCGGGGGTAGCGACAGCCACTCACGCAAGGAAGCAATCGTTGCCATTGCGGGGTCCAATCCGTTTTTCTACGACTACGTAGAAGTATTAATACGCCTGAGTAGAAATGATAGAGCCGCAACAACGCAAGCGTCAACGGTTCGAGTGAAATTGTCTCAGACAGTCGAATCCAGTGTTCGACTACGCCTTTGACAGCCGCCCATCCGGCCCGGCTGGATGGGGCCGAGTGTGCATCTCAGACAGAGCGTCGGCCGCCGGCGAGGCAGGATCGCCGGCTGCCGCGCAACTAGGTGATGTTTGCCTGTTTGCGGTCGAGGGCGGTGAATCCCGCTGCGACGAGGATCATGATCGCCGAGACCAGCAGGGCCACGTCGAGACCGTGGTGGAAGGCGATCTTGCCGGTGTTGAGCACTTCGGACACCTTCGACAGGTACGGCAGGTACTCGGTGATGTTGGTGCCCGGCGGGATTCCGCCCTTCTCGACGAACTGGATGGCATCGGGTTGCAGGGTTGTGGGCAGGCCGAGTTCGGTCATTCGTGCCTTCAGATCCGCGGACAGGAAACCGCTCACCAGCGCACCGAGCACCGCCACGCCGAACGCCGAACCGACCTGGCGCATCGTATTGGTCACCGCGGCGGCCATGCCCGAGTGTTCGCGCGGTACCCCCGACAGCACCGCCGAGGTCAGCGGCACCACCGCGATCCCGAAGCCCAGCCCGGCCACCGCCATGGCGGCCGACAGGGCCGGATCGTGGATCTCCCCGTCGAGCGCGTAACGCGTCAGCAGGATCCCGCCCGCACCGGCCACACAGCCCAGCATCATCGGCACGCGTGCCCCGCGCCGCGCCACCCAGTAGCCCGCGATCAGCGACCCGATCACGATCGTGACGGCCATCGGCGCGAACACCCCGGCGGTCCGCGCCGCCGAATACGAGTGCATCACCTGCAGATACAGCGCGGTGAAGAAGAAGATCGAGAAGATACCGAAGTAGACGGCGAAGGCGACCACCAGCGCACTGCGCACGACCGGTAGCCGGAGATAGTGGAAGTCGAGCATGGGTGCGCGCGCTCGCCGTTCGACCACGACGAACCCGGCCAGGGCGATGGCTCCGAGCGCGAACAGCGCGAGCACCGACGGCGCGGTGTAGCCTCGATCCTGGCCCACAGTCGCGGCGTAGATCACCGCGCCGAAGGCGATCGCGCCGAGCACCGCGCCGGCCCAGTCGACCGGCTCCTGGCGCGGGTCGGCGCTCTCCGGCACCGACCACAGCGCGGCGACCAGCGCGACGGCACCGATCACCAGGTTGAACCAGAAGATCGAGCGCCACCCGTACGCGTGCACCAGCACACCACCCAGTACCGGTCCCGCCGCCAGCGCGAGCCCGGACACCGCGGCCCACACCCCGATCGCCTTGGCCCTGGCCCGATCGTCGGGAAAGACGTGGCGCAGCACCGACAGTGTCCCCGGCTCCGAGGCCGCCGCCCCCAGGCCCATGATCGCGCGGCCTGCGATGAGCACGGCCACGCTGCTGGCCAGCGCCGACACCACCGACCCCGCGCAGAAGATCACCAGGCCGACGATCATCACCCGCTTGCGCCCCCAGCGGTCGCCGAGCGAACCACCCGCCAGCATCAACCCGGCGAAGACCACGGTGTAGGCGTTGACCACCCACTGCAGGGCGGTCACATCGGCACTCAACTCGCTGCGGATATCGCCCAGCGCCACGCTGACCACGGTGGTGTCCAAGAAGGTCACGAACACCACGGCGACAACGGAAGCCAGCGCGACACCCGGTCGTGCCGGCGCACCCGGCACTTTGTCCATCGGTCTCACCCGGCAAAGCGTACTGGCGCGGCGGCCGGGGCGGTGGGCGAGGAAATACCGGTGGCTCAGCCCGCGGCGGGCAGCACGCGCAGGATGGGGTCGTAGGCCCAGTTCAGGATGCGCTCGGCGTCGTCCTTGGCCACGATGCTGCTGTGGTCGGAGCTGTGCAGGACCACGCCGATCAGCGGGATACCGGCGCGGACCGTCTCGAACAGCAGGCAGTGACCGGCCGCGTCGGTGTTGCCGGTCTTGATGCCGATGGCGCCGGGGTACTCGCGCAGCAGCCGGTTGGTCGTCGCCCAGGCGTGCTCCCGGTTGCCCGGACCTGCGGGGACGAAATAGTCACGCGCGGCGACGATCTCGCGGAACACCGGCAGGTTCATCGCCCGTACCCCGAGCGCCACGAGATTCGCCGGTGTCGAGTAGGTGGAGTAGTCGGTGGGGTCGGGCAGACCGCTGGGGTCGCTGAAATGCGTTCCGGCCAGGCCCATCAGGGCCGCGGTCTCGTTCATCCGGCGCAGGAACCCCTCCTGGCCGGGACCGTAGGAGTCGGCCAGGGCGTAGGCTGCGTCGCACCCTGAGGGCAGCAGCAGCCCGTAGAGCAGCTGCCGCGCGGTGAGGACCTCGCCCGCGGACAGTCCCGCGGTGCTGCCGCCGTGCTTGCCGCAGTAGGCGAAGGCTTCCGCCGGCACGGTGACGGGCCGTTCGAGATCACCGGAGGCGATCACGACCACCGCCGTCATCACCTTGGCGATACTGGCGATCGGCACGGGCGTGTTCGCCTCGCGCGACCACAGCACGGTGCCGGTGATCCCGTCGGCCAGTGCCGCTCCCGCCGCCTGCACACCGTCCGGCCCGGTCGCCGACCACGGCAGCAGGCCGTCGGCGCTGCCCGTCGGCCCCGCGGCCGCGACTCCGTGACCGATCGTGACGACGACGACCCCAGCGACAACAGCGTGCAACACCCGGGCAAATGTCCGCATGGCGACATTCTGGCCCACGACCACACCGACCTGTGGGATTTCCCCGGCCCGTCGCCGACTCGCCGGACTCGCGGCGTGGATCTGCGAGACTGGGATGGTGAGCGAAGCGGACGCGGGAACCTATGTCGAAGCCGGTGAGTTCCGGCGCGACACCAACTACATCACCACCCGGATCACCGCCGACGGTCGCGACGGTTACGCCGTCGAGCCGGGGCGCTACCGGCTCGTGGCGGCCAGGGCGTGTCCGTGGGCGAACCGCACGCTGATCGTGCGACGGCTGCTCGGGCTCGAACCGGTGCTGTCACTGGGCCTGTGCGGGCCCACCCACGACAAGCTGAGCTGGACCTTCGATCTGGACCCGGGCGGTGTCGATCCCGTGCTGGGTATCCCCCGGCTGCGCGATGCCTATCTGGCCAGGTATCCCGACTATCCGCGCGGGATCACCGTGCCCGCGGTGGTCGACGTCGTGACCGGGCAGGTGGTCACCAACGACTACGCGCAGATGACCCTCGACTTCTCCACCGAATGGACGCAGTATCACCGGCCCGGCGCGCCGCAGCTGTACCCGGAGCCGCTGCGCGCGCAGATCGACGAAATCAACCAGGAGGTCTTCCGCGACATCAACAACGGCGTCTACCGTTGCGGTTTCGCCGGCGCGCAGGATGCCTACGACGCCGCCTACGCCCGCCTGTTCGCGGCGCTGGACCGGCTCACCGAGTGCCTGCGCACCCAGCGCTATCTGGTCGGCGACACCATCACCGAAGCCGATGTCCGGCTGTTCACCACGCTGGCGCGCTTCGATCCGGTCTATCACGGCCATTTCAAGTGCAATCGCAGCAAACTCAGTGAGATGCCGGTGCTGTGGGCCTACGCCCGCGACCTGTTCCAGACGCCGGGCTTCGGCGACACGATCGATTTCGGGCAGATCAAAGATCACTACTACCTCGTGCACCGGGATATCAATCCCACCGGCATCGTCCCGGCGGGGCCGGAGCTGTCGAACTGGCTGACCCCACATCATCGGGAAGAGCTGGGCGGCAGGCCGTTCGGTGACGGCACCGCGCCGTCTGCGCCGCTGCCCACCGAGCGGGTGCCGGCGGTGGTCAGCGTGTGAGTGACCTCGACGAGGTGACGGACGAACTGATCGCGATCGGTGCCCAGATTGCCTTCGGTCCACTCCACGAACAACGAGATGAGGGCACCGAACAGGCCGGAGAAGCGCAGCCGGCCCGGCACGCCGTCGGGTGACTCGCGCAGTAGGTCACCGAAGAAGCGCTCGGCGATCGCCGGCGCCACCTCCCGGACGTGGATCCGCAGGCGCGCATCGGCGACCGGTTCCACCAGCAGGATGCGGCACACCCGCGGGTCGGCCTCCATCAGGCGGGCCGCCGCGTCATAGGCGCCGGCGAGGTCGCCGGCACCGACCTGCTCGTGCACGGCATCGACCAGCCGCTCGACGGTCGCCTGATACACCGCGTGCATCAGCGCGTCGATGTCGGCGAAACTCTCGTAGAAGAACTTCTGGCTCAGGCCGGCCTCACGGCACACCAGGCGCATGGCGAGCGCGGAAACGCCCTGGGTACCGATGATGTCGACGCCCGCCCCGAGCAGACGGGTGCGCCGTTCGGCGACCCGGTCCGCCGCGGATATCCCGCCGTAGCTCCTTGACACGATTCGACCCTATCAAGCACCATTTCCAATCAGGAAGCGACTGCTTCCAGAATTGGGGTCACGCATGTTCAGCGAGGAACTGTTCCGTCGGAGTCTTTCCCTGTCCCGGGTCGCCCAGCCGATTCCGCCGCTCATGTCCAACCGGGCGGTGCCCGTGCCGGTGCTCGACGAGGCGGCGCTCACCGCGCGCACCGAACAGTGGTTCGCCGAGTACGAGCAGAAGATCGCCTTCTACGCCGAGCACGGTTTCGACATCGCCTGGACCCTGGACTGGGCCAAGAAGTACTGGTGGAGCTGGCAGGAGCGGGACATGAGCCACAATCACGAGCTCTACGCCGCAGACCTGCGCTACAAGGACGTCACCACCCTCGGCGCCACCATCGTGGGCATCGACGACTTCGTCACCTACAACATGGCCTTCTTCGACGCCATCCCCGACTGGCGCTACGACCCGATTCCCGGGCAGTCCTATCTCGACATCACGCCGGAGGGCACGGTCCGCATGGTCGTGCGCTATCAGGGCACCGGTCATCTGGTCGGCCCGTTGCGCCTGCACCCCTACGACGAGACCGCCATCGCCATCCCCGGCAACGGCGCCTTCCTGCAGTGCACCGCCGTGGACCGCTACACCTTCGGCCCCGATCAGCTGATGACCGAAGGGGAAACGCTCTACGACATGATCGATGCCCTGCAACTCACGGGCATGCTGCCCGGCCCGTCGACCCGCGCCTTCCGCTGGTTGATGCGTGGGGCGGTGGTCGCCAACCAGGCCAGGACCAAGCTCGGGCTGTTCGATGGTGACCGATTCGGCGCACTCCCCCGCTAGGTCGATGACGGCGGGGCTGCCGAGTCCGACGACCGGGCGACGGCGAAGGATCGACTAGGACTCGACCGGGACCTCGGGACGATCCTGTAAGCGAATTCCGGCCCTGCGGTGCAGGCCGACCGGGCCCAGCCCGCGGGACAGGCCGAGAACCAGGGCGGCACAGCCGAGTCCGGACAGGACCAGGCCGGTGCCGAAGATCGCCGGGTAGCCGGCGAGGTCGCCGACGATCCCGGCGGTCATCCCGGCCACACCCTGGACGACGACGATGGCGCAGGCGAGCAGCGTGTAGTCGCTGCCCGCGTACTCCGTCTCCGAGGCGTCCATCATGAGCGCGAACACGGCGACGGTGGCCGCGCCCCCGAAGACGTGTTCGGCCAGGCTCGCGGCGACGAGGAGTTCGAAGCCGCCGAGGCCGAGCGAGGCGACCAGGTACAGCGCGATGCTCGCGGTCTGGGTGATGCCGCCGAGCAGCAGGGCCCGGCGGCGGCCGTAGCGGTAGGCGAGCCAGCCACCGACGGCCGCGCCCGCCAGCGCGCCCGCCGAGGACAGGACGCCTTTGAGCAGCGCGATCTGGGCGAGGTCGAGTCCTTCGTCGGACAGGAACGGGCCGGTCAGCGCCGAGGCCATCGAGTCACCGAATTTGAACGCGCCGATCAGCGCGATGAAGGTGAGGATGCCGGGGCGGCGCAGCCGGGTCCACCAGGTGCCGAGCAGCTGGGCCGGATTCGGGCGAGGGAGCCGGTCGGACACCGGTTCGCGCAGCAGCCACACCGGCACGGTGGTGACCAGGATGAGCACCGCCATGGCCAGGAACAGCAGCCGCCAGCCCGACAACGCGAACAACCACAGCAACGCGCCGCCACCGACGATCATGCCGACCCGATAGGCACCGACCTGGATGCCGTTGCCCAGCCCCCGTTCACGCGGACCGAGCAGGCGCACCGCGAGACCGTCGGTGGCCACGTCCTGGGTCGCCGAGAGCAGATTCACCACCACGATGCCGGCGAACAGCCAGCGCAGCGACGACGACAGGTCGAGGCAGGCCAGCACCGCCGCGACCGCGGCCGCGGACAGCTGCAGGACCAGCAGCCAGGTGCGGCGGGTGCCGTAGCGGTCGACGTAGGGCGCCCAGAGGAACTTCAGCGCCCACGGCAGGAACAGCACTCCGGAGGCGCTGATCGCCACCAGCGAATAGCCCGATTCCCGCAGCACCACCGGCAATGCCTGGGTGAAGAAGCCGAACGGCAGACCCTGTGCGAAGTACAGCGACGACAGCAGGACCAGCGTGCCTGCGGTGATCACACCCGGTCGGGTGGCGGTGCTCATGGGCACATCGTCGCAGACCGGGCGCCGCCGCACAGTCCGGCCGCTCGCCGCGAGCGCAACGGTTGCCACCCCGCGGACCAGATGGTCTCTTGCCATCGCCGGCTCGGCCTCCTAACCTGTACTGCCATACGAGTATTCGGACTACAGTGTTCGAATATTCGTCGCAGGGCGGAGTTTCGCGGATCGGGTGAGCACGCCGGCACTACGGAGCAGGGAGTCGCCCGTGTTCGAGCGAACAGGTCGCGCCGTCGCGACCGCCGCCATCGCCATGACAGCCGTGCTGATCGCGGGCATCGGCACCGCATCGGCCGGGTTCGGCCCGCTGCCACCGGCCAATCCACACCTGGGCCCGGTCGGGACCGCGACGATGCACGGTGACGCCGCATCCTCCGACGCCACCCCGTTCGCGGGTCCCGGCGCGGGGAACATCGACAGCGATTTCCACGAGCTCGCCGCCGCGTGCCCGACCATCCTGCAGGGCGCCGACGGAATGCCGCAGGCGCTGTGCACCAAGATCATCGACCGGGCGCCGACGGTGTTCCTGCTCGATCCGGGCACCGGCCGTCCGCTCGCCTCGCTCGACCTGACCAAGGGCAGCCTGCTCGGCGGCGTGTACGCCTACCTCGACAGCCAGGACCGGATGGTCACCGTCGACGGCAGCGGCCAGCTGCTGCGCATCGGGCACCGTCGCGACGGCGACGACTGGACGATCTTCGTCGACTCGGCCACCGACATCGGCCAGGCGGTGACCGGGCACTGTGGCGGCGGGGACTGCGACGCGGTCAGCTCGGTCATGCCCGATTTCGAGGGCCGGGTCTGGTTCGCCACCGACAATGCCGCGGCGGGCTTCGCCGATCCGGCGACCGGCGTGACCCGTTCGATCGTGCTCGGCCTCGGCGAGAAGGTGGCCAACAGCATCTCCAGCGCGCCGCAGGGCGTGGCCATCGCGACCACGCACGCGCTGTACCTGGTCGACGTGGACGATTCCGGCGATCCGCGCGTCCGCTGGCGCCAGGTCTACAACCGCGGCCCGGCCCGCAAGCCGGGGCAGCTGTCCTGGGGTACCGGCGCCACACCCACCTTCTTCGGTCCCGGCAGCGGCACCGAATACCTGGCCATCACCGACAACGCGGCCACCAAGGAGAACCTCCTTGTGTTCGACACCGCCACCGGCGACCGGATCTGCTCGGTCCCGACGGTGGACGGCACCGAGAACTCGCCGATCGGGGCGGGCAACAGCCTGTTCGTCGCGGGTACCTACGGCTACCCGTACCCGGCCGTGCCCGACGGCGCGGGCCCGAGCGAACCGGCGAACGCGAACTTCACCGGCGGGATGGTGCGCGTCGACGTCGTCGGCGGCGAGTGCCGGGTGGTGTGGACGAACAAGGCGCTCTCGGCCGCGGTCCCGCGCCTGTCGGTGGCCGACGGCAAGATCTACACCGTCACCCGGCACACCGTCATCGCGACCGGCAGCGCGGGCCTGACCGACAGCTTCCGCTACACCGTGATCGATGCCGCGACCGGGCGCATCGACACCGAGCAGCTGATCGGCGCGACCGCCGTGCACAACACTTTGCAGATGGTCGGCACCATCACCCCCGACCGCACCCTCTATCAGGGCACGATGAGCGGCCTGTTCCGCATCACCCCCCGCTGAGCCGTGCGCGCCGACGATTCACCACCGACCGGCCGCGTGGTCGCGGTCGTCGAACTCCTCGCCGCCCGCGGCACCGCGCTCCCGGCCGCCGAGATCGCCCAGTCGCTGGGACTGAGCCGGTCGACGGTGGGCGCCATCCTGTCGACCCTCGACCGGCACGGCTGGGTCCGGCGGCAACCCGATCTGGCCTACCGGCTGGGGCCCGGCCTGGCGCGGGTCGGGCTGCTCGTCCCGGTGCCGCTCGCCGACGAGGTGGCAGTCGATGCGGAATTGCAGCGACTGGCCCAGCGCGTCGGCTGCGGTGTCGCCCTCACCGCACTGCACGGCGAGGAGCTGAGGTTCGTCGCCGTGGTCGGCGGGCCTGGTCTCATTCCCGCGGGGATCGAGAACGGCACCCACATCCCGCTGCTCCCACCGGCCGGCGCGACGCTCATCGCCCACGCCGCCGCGTCCGACCAGCAGCGTTGGCTCGATCGCGGCGATCCCGGACGCCGGGCCGAATTCCGTGACGTGCTGGCCACGATCCGGGCCACCGGATACTGCGCGTGGAGCCTGCGGCCCGGCGCGCTCACCGCGCTGGGGGTGCTCGCCGAAGTGGTCGAGCACCTCGCCGAGCGCCCCGCCGGGGATGAGCTGCGTGGCCGGGTGCTGAGTCTGCTCGGCGACGTCACCGGCAGCGCGCACACCGAGGCCGCGCTGAGCTCGCCGGGCACCGTCTCGCTCGGTTACCTGAGCGCACCCGTTCTCGCGCCGGACGGGCGCGCGCTGTTCGAGATCCAGATCGGCCCGCTGCGCACCGCGGTCACCCTCCGCGAGCGCAGGCACTTCATCGATGAACTCCGCGCCACTGCACGGCGGGTCGAGGAGCTGGCGAGACCATCGTCACTGTGACGGTCACGCCATACCGTCCGCACCGGCAAATCCGTAGCATCGAACCGATGTCACGGCGTTTCGATCGGGAGTGAGCAGCGGTGAGCACCATCCGCGCCGACCTGGCGCATCGGCTCGACCTGCTCTACACCACGGCCGGCGCCCCGCCCTTGAAAGCGGTCAGTGCCCGCGCGACCCGGGAGATCCGCGCGCGTAATCCGCGCGGCCGGGAGGTCAGCGCGCAGCGGATCTCGGACTGGCGGCTCGGCAAGAGCGTGCCGGCGAAGTTCGACGGCCTCTCCGCGGTGCTGAGTGTGCTCGTCCCCGCCGCCCGTGGGCGCCGTCCCGAGCCCGAGCTGCCCGGCCTGTATTCGATGACCGCGTGGCGCGCACTGTGGTCGCGGGCGCAGCAGGAACCCACCGGCAAACGCCCGGCGATCTCGACGACGTGCCCCTATCCGGGACTGGCCGCGCTGACCATCAGCGACGCGGACTACTTCGCGGGCCGGGACAGTCAGGTCGAGGCGATGCGGGCGTGGTTCACCAAGAATCTCGGCACCGGCGAGCCGCTGATCCTCGTCGGCGACTCCGGTGTCGGGAAGTCGTCGCTGCTGCAGGCCGGTTTCGCCGCCCGGATCCGGGACGAATTCGATGTCCTGCTGGTGACCCCGGCCTCGGTGCCGGCCGGCGAGCTCGCGTCGTGGGCGCACGAGCGCGCCGCCGAGAAGCCGTACGTGCTGGCCGTCGACCAGTGTGAGGAACTGTTCCTGCCGCCCTTCGACGACCAGGCCGCCGACGACCACCTGGCGGTACTGCGCGGACTGACCGGCCCCGGTCCGGTCCAGCCGGGTCGCTGCGCGGGCGTGGTCATGGCGCTGCGCGCGGACTTCTACACCCATGCCTCGCGTCATCCAGAACTGGCGACCCTGCTGGAAACCCACCAGATGGTCCTCGGTCCGCCAACCGCGGCGGCCCTGACGGCGGCCATCGTGGAACCGGCGAAGAAGGAAGGGCTCGGGGTCGGCGACGGACTCGTCGAGCTGATGCTGGCCGATCTCGGCGTCCGCGGCGGCGACACCGCGATCCGCGCGGGCACCTTCCCCCTGCTGGCCCACGCGCTGCGCAGTACCTGGCAATTCCGCGACGGCAACATGCTGTCGGTGCGTGCCTACGAGCAGGCGGGTGGGGTGCGCGGGGCCATCGCCGCCAGTGCCGAACAGCGGTGGGAGTCGTTCGATCCGCAGGAGCGCGAGACCGCGCGCACCCTGCTGTTGCACCTGGTCACACCGGTGCCGGACGGGACGGCGGTGGGACGGCACGTCGATCGCGAAGCCCTCGTCCGGCGCTGCGCCGATCCGGCCGCGGCGGCCCGCGTGCTCACCGCCCTCGCCGAGGCCAGGATCATCACCCACGATGCCTACGGCACCGCCCTCGCGCACGACGCGGTGATCGGGGCCTGGCCGCGACTGGCCGAATGGATCGACGAGGACCGTGAGGACGCGATCGTCCGGCATCGTCTGCACACCGATGTCGAGGAATGGGCGGACGCCGGCCGGGATCGGGCACTGCTCTACCAGGGCAGCAGGCTGACGACGGCGCGCGAGTTGCGGGCCCGCACCCCGCACGCCCTCTCGGCGCAGGGCCACGAATTCCTCGACGCCGCCACGGCCGTGCGGCGCAGGCAACGCACGGCCAAACGCGTGCTGGCGCTGGTGCTGGTCATCGGAGCGCTGGTGACCTCGGTGCTGGCGGTGGTGTCGATGCGCCAGAGTCAGCGGGCCGAACGTGAACGCGCCGACGCGCAGTACGCCGCGTTGCTCGCGGCCGCCGAACGCGACCAGGCCACCGACGCCACCGAATCGGCCCAGCTCGCGGTCGTGTCGCAGGTGGAGCGGCCGGGCGATCCGCGGGCGCGGGGTCTGCTGCTCGCCTCCCAGTCGTCCCCGCTGGCCGCGACGGTGCCCGCGCATCAGGGCGCCATCTACGGATCGGCGCGCTCGAGTACCGGGGTGATCGCCTCGGCGGGCTACGACAACACCGTCCGGTTGTGGCGCCGCAGTGCCGAGCAGGGCCTCGTGGCTGTCGGCGCACCGCTGAGCACCGGTGCCTGGGTCGCGTCGGTGGCCTTCTCCCCCGACGGCCGGACGGTCTACGCCGCCGGCGCCGCGGGCCTGGTGCACCGCTGGGATGTCACCGACGCCGAGCATCCGCTGGCCCTGCCCGATATCGACCTCGGTCATCGGGGCACGGTCTACGCGGTGGCGGTCCGTCCGGACGGCCGGTGGCTCGCGACGGCGGGCGACGACCGGACCGTCCGCCTGCACGACCTGGTCACCGGCGTGACCCGGACCCTCACCGGCCATACCGCGCCCGTCCGCACCGTCGCCTTCGCGCCGGACGGAACGACCCTGGTCAGCGGGAGCGACGACCGCACCGCCCGGGTCTGGGATGTCACCGATCCCGGCCGTGCGCGGGGGCTCGGCGCGCCACTGACCGGGCAGGCGCTGACCGTGCACGCTGTCGCCTTCAGTCCGGACGGGTCGACGCTGGCCACCGGCAGCGACGACCAGACCTTCCAGCTGTGGTCACTGCGTGATCGCGACCACATCGTCGCGGCCAGCCCGGCGATCCCGGCGCACGCCGCCGCGGTGTGGTCGCTGGCCTTCTCCCCCGACGGCCGCACCCTGGCCACCGCGGCCCGCGACGGCACAGCCGAACTGTGGAGCGTCACCGATCCGCGCGACCCGGTCCGGGTGGGGCAGCCGATGAACGGCAGTCGCGGCGCGCTCGCGACGGTGACCTTCCTCGACGACGCGACCGTCCTCACCGGCGGCCAGGCAGGAAACCTACAGGTCTGGACGCTGTCATCCGCCGTGGTCACCGGGCACACCCGGCTGGTCCAGGCCCCGAGCTACGACGCAATGGGACGGCTGATGGCCACCGGGTCGTGGGACGGGCAGGTGCTGCTGTGGGACACCAGCGGGGCGACGCCGCGGCCGCTGTCGACGGTGCTGCCGCTCGCCGACGGCGCGCGCGTCGAGAACGTCGCCCTCGCGCCGGACGGCCGGACCCTCGCGGTGACCTTCCTCGACACCGGTGACGTCGCCCTGTTCGACACCAGCGAGCCCGCCGCGCCCCGCGCGCTGACCACCCTGGCGATTCCCCGCGCCCGCTACGCCCACGAGCTGGCCTTCGCGCCGGATTCACGCCTGCTGGTCACCGCCTACGACGATGTCAGCCTGCAGGTGTGGGACCTCACCGATCGCGATCGTCCGGTGGCCCGGCCCGAACCGTTGACCGGTCCGGGCGGCTGGGTGAACGCGGCACTGTTCACCCCCGACGGGTCGACTGTGTACGCGGCGTCGGCCGACCGCCGCGTGCACCGGTGGCACCTCGACGACACCGCCCGGACCTCGACGGTGGTCGCCGAGTACGGCGGCTCGGTGAACGCGCTGTCGATCAGCGCCGACGGCACCCTTCTAGCAACCGCGGGCGACGACCAGATCGTGCGGCTCCTGCGCATCGCCGGGGACCGTCTCGACACCGTGGCCGAGCTCGGCGGACACACCAGCACCATCCGCTCGGTCAGCTTCGACCCGACTTCTCCGCTGCTGGCCACCGGCGCCGACGATCAGACCGTCCGGCTCTGGTCCATCGAGGACCCCGAGGCGCCCCGGGCTGTCGGTGGTTCGCTCGCCCCGCCCGGCATCGTCCGCTGGCGGGTGGCCTTCAGCCCACAGGGCATGCTCGGCGCCGGCGGTGAGGACGCCGTGCTGCGCTGGTGGAACACCGACGCCACCGCCGCGACGAATCGGGTCTGCACCGCGAGCCGCGGCACCGAGGTCGACGCCGAACTTCCGCACTGGAATGCCGAGTTCGCCGGGGCCTGCGCGCCCTGATCCGTCCGGAACGGAAGGTCGATTTTTCACGATCTACCTGCGGAAACATGGTTATCGAACGGACACCGGATGGCCCTGGGCTGCCACTGTGGTGTTGCGCCGATCGAGGCGCATCTCCACTGGAAACCGAACGACAGGATCACCATCATGCTTTCCGGACTCACTCAGCTGTTCAACAACATCTACGCATTCGGCGGCGACTTCTTCAGCATCGCCATCAACCTGGGTCTCTGAGGAATCCGGTTCACCCCGAAGCCCGCATGCCGAGTCCTCATCCTCGGCATGCGGGCTTCGCCGCGTGCGTGTGTTCACACCGCGCCCGCGGAAGCAAGCCACGGTGGCGCTGATGTGAGGATGCCGACGAATCGGGTCGCCGAGCTTACGAACGGATGGGGCGGCGTCGTACGGTGACGACCTTCGGCCGTGACGATCGTCCGTGCCCTGAATGCCAGGAACTCCTCGATGACCACCGATGTCCGTTCTCCCGTGTCCGCCGACGACCGGCAGCACGACAATCCCAATCACGATCGCCGATGGCTGGTGCTGTGCATCGTCGCCCTCGCGCAGTTGATGGTCGTACTCGACAGCACGATCGTCTCCATCGCATTGCCACAGGCCCAGCAGGGCCTCGGGATCGGTGATGCCGACAGGCACTGGGCGGTGACCGCCTACGCGCTCGCCTTCGGCGCGCTGCTGCTGCTCGGTGGCCGGATCGCCGATTTCTGGGGTCGTAAGCGCTCGTTCCTGGTGGGTGCGGCGGGTTTCGCCGTCGCCTCCGCGCTCGGTGGCATCGCGCAGAACGGTTCGCAATTGTTCGCCGCGCGTGCCGGTCAGGGCGTGTTCGCCGCGCTGCTCGCCCCGGCCGCGCTGGCGATCCTGACCACGACCTTCGTCGCGAAGAAGGAGCGGGCCACCGCGTTCGCGGTCTACGGGGCGATCTCCGGTGGTGGCGCCGCGGTGGGGCTGCTGCTGGGTGGGTTGCTCACCGAGTACCTGGATTGGCGCTGGTGCCTGCTGGTGAACGTGCCGATCGCCGCGTTCGCCTTCGCGGCCGCCGCGCCGATCGTCGCGGAGACCCGCGCGCACGGTGACACCGCCTACGACCTGCCGGGAACGGTGCTGGTCGCGCTGGGTCTGGGTGCGCTGGTGTACGGCTGCACCGAGGCCGAGAAGTTCGGGTGGGCCTCGGCGCAGGCCCTCGGGTTCATCGCGGGCGGTCTCGCCGCGCTGGCGGCCTTCGTGTTCGTGGAGCGGCGCGCCACCAACCCGCTGCTGCCGCTCTACATTCCGTGGAACACCAACCGGGCACCGGCGCTGCTCGGGTCGGTGGCGATGGGTGCGGTGCTGATCGGCGGCACCCTGTATCTGACGTTCTACCTGCAGATCGTGCTGGGCATGAGCCCGTTCGTCTCGGGTGCCGCCGCGCTGCCGCTGACGGTGGCGATCACGCTCGCCGCGGGTATCGCGACCCAGCTCAGCGTGCGGGTCGGTCCGAAGCTGCCGATGGCGGTCGGTCCGCTGGTCGCCGCGGTGGGACTGCTGTTGCTCACCCGCATCGAGGTCGACAGTTCCTATGCCACCCGGGTGCTGCCCGCACTGATCGTGCTGGGGCTGGGGCTGGGGCTGCTGATCGCGCCGATGCAGAACATGGCGCTGGTCGGGGTGCGCGATCAGGACGCGGGCGCGGCCAGCGCCCTGGTCAACGCCACCATGCAGGTCGGCGGCGCCCTGGGCACCGCGCTGTTCACCACGATCTATGTGGCGGCGAAGTCCGGTTACGCCGGGTCGCATCCGGGCGCGCATCCGTTCGCGACAGAGGTGTCCGGCTACATCGACGTCTTCACCTGGGCGGCGGTGCTGCTCGCGCTCATCAGCCCGATCGTGGTGCTGCTGGTGCGCGCCGACAAGGACAGCCTGCCGGCCGAGGGCGCGGTCGGCCTGCACTAGTCAGGCGCTCAGCTCAGCAGCTTGACCAGTGCCCGCGACACCTGCGGGACCGCCTGTTCGCGGGTGATCTCGCCGAGGGTGATCGGCGTGACCGCCGACATCACCATGCCGAGGAACATCTGCGCGACGAGCTTCGGGTCCAAGCTCACGTCCAGCTCGCCCGCGCGCTGACCTCTGGCGATGAACTCCGCGACCGTGTCCCGCGCCTGGACCACCGTCTCGGTGGGATCCAGCCCGCCCGGGTTCAGCACCAGGTAGCGGTAGCGCATGCCGAGTTCGACGCTCGACTCGAGCAGGGCGACCAGCGCGGGCAGGGCGGGTCCGCGCGCGGGCAGTTCGGCGACCAGGGCGGCGATCTCGGCCTCGGCCAGTGCGCGGATGGCGGTGATCAGGTCTTCGCGGTGCCGGTAGTAGCGGTAGACGGTGGCGCGGGTCAGTTCGGCGGCGTCGGCGATATCGGTCATGGTCGCCGCCGGGTTCTGCGCGAGCACGGCGGTGGCGGCCGCGAGCAGCCGGCGCGCATTGCGCCGCGTATCGGCGCGGCGGGCGACGGGTGGCTCCGCGGAGTCGATGTCGACGGGTCGTGGCACGAGCGAAATCGTCTCACATCCAATCCAAGACACTCTTGTCTCACTTCAGACAGTCGCGCTACATTTCCCGGGACGAGAGGAGTGGCGCGTGGGTCGACGTCACAGGGTGATCATCTGGGGGCCGGGCGATATGGGTGGGCGGGCGCTGCATGCCACGCTCACCTCCCCCGATTTCGACGTCGTCGGGGTCAAGGTGTTCAGCCCGCACAAGCACGGGACCGACATCGGCGAGCTGGTCAGCCTGCCCCCGGCCGGGATCACGGCCACCACCGACAAGCAGGAGATCCTCGACCTCGAGGCCGACTGCGTGATCCACACACCGACGACACCGGCGCTGCTGAAGGGCGCCGACGACGATGTGATCGAGCTGCTCGAATCCGGCAAGAACGTGGTGTCGGCGGCCTCGTATCACAATGCGTCGATGGCCAATTGGCTCACCGAGTCGCGCCCGCCGCTCGACATCCTGCGCACTCTGTCGAAGATGCGGGTGACCGGCGCGGTGCCCGGACCACGGGAACGGCAGGCGATCACCGCGCTGCGCTGGGCCATGCGGGCGGTGGACGCACCGCCGGCGCGACCGATCCGGCCGCTGCTCGAGGCCGCGGTCGGCCAGATGATGGACCGCGCCGTGCCCCGGCGCCGCAGCGGCGAACGTCTGCAGCAGGCCTGCCTGCGCGGCGGAGTCTCGTTGCACGGCACCGGCTTGCATCCCGGGCTCATGGTCGAGCAGGTGGTGCTGCGCCTGGCCGGGCTGCTCGACGAGGTGCGCGAAGTCGCCTTCCTCGAGGTGGGCGACCTCTCGGCGGCCCCCGACGGGATGTGGGGTGGGCTGTCCAGTCTCGGCTTCGGCACCGAGCTCGGTGCGGTGGATTCCGATCACGCCATCGCGCTGGCCCAGCACTTCTACTTCGACGATGTCCTCGGCAATGTCGCGCACGAGCTGTTCGGGGCGCATTCGCGGGAGGTGCGGGTGGAGCGGCACGTGTATCCGGTGCCGGCCCGGGTCGAGGTGGCGGCGGGCGGGACGATCATCCGGCCCGGCACCGTCGGCGCGATCCACATGACCTATCGCGGTTACCTCGGCGACCGGCTGTTCATGACCAACGAGGAGTGCTGGCACGTCGGGGCGGGCAATGCGCACCTGGGCCCGGACCATCCCGACAGCCTCGCGGGCGGGCACGTCGTCCGGATCGACGGGCTGCCGGGCGGTATCGAGATGCGCAATGTGCCCGACGACGACGCCTACGGTGGCGATTGGTCGGCGGTCACCCACATTTCGGTGAAGGCCATGCTCGATGTCGTCGCCGCGGTGTGCGCGGCCCCGGCCGGTGTCGTCATCCCGGATCTCGCACCGCGCTACCGTTCGGAGGCCTTGTGACCACGCCCATCCCGGTGACCGTTCTCGGCGCCCACGCATCGCTCACCGACTACCTCGCCCGGCGCCCGGAATTCGAGTTGCGCACCACGGCCGAGCCCGCGGAGCTGGTCGGCCTGGTCGTCCACCTGCCCACCGCCGAGGAGGTCACCGACGGCACCGCCGCCGAGACGGCGACCCGGCTGCTGCGCGCAGGACACGATGTCGTGACGACGACTCCGCTCGATCCTGACGCGGTCCGCGCGGCCTGCGCGGCGGGCCGGTCGACGTTCCACGCGACCGGTGGCCTGCCCACGGCCCTGGTGGTCCGGGTCTGCCGGGCCTTCGCCGGCGCCTGGCGCGATATCGACCACGTCGTGCTCACCGAGTTCCGCGATCCGGCCGAACGGACCGTTCCGGAGGCCGATTACGAAGCCGGCCTGCGCGCACTCGCGGCGGCGGTCTTCCCCGATGCCGACACCACGGACTCCCCCACGATTTCGACCACCTACCGCGACAACGACATCCACGTCAGCCGTACCCTCGGACCGCAGGTCGCCTACAACTCGAGCTGGGCACCACAGGACAACCCGGGCGCACTGCGCTACCGGCTGACCACCGTGACCGCCGCCTCCGGTGCCGGGCACACGACCTTCCGCTTCGACACCGGCACGCAACCGCACATCATCGATCATCTGGTGGCCGTGGGTGTGCGCGCGGCGATCGCGCCGACCTGGCACGGCACACCCGGAATTCTGTTGCACGACTTCACCATCGATCACGTCCAGCCCGACGACCGCCTCACCCGCTGACCGCTCGCCGGGTCGGGCGGTCTACCGCGGGCCCTGGATCCGGCCCTGCACGATCTGCAGGACCTGCAGGAACGAGCCGACGAAGTCGGTCACCTCGTCCGGGCCGTGCAGTCTGCTCGACGCCGGATCGGTGAGGACCCCGAGCTCGAGGCTGGTCAGCGTCATGTAGGCACCCAGGCTCTTACCCTGCCCGCTGACATCGAGGAACGGCCGGATCGTCCGGAGCTGGTCGAGGGTGTAGCCGAAATCGTCACCGGTCGCGGCCAGCGCTCCCATCAGCTCGTGCAGATCGGCGAGCAAGGCCGCGAGCTGGTCTCCGGTGCTCGCAGAGTAGTCACCCAGGGCCGTCGTCGTGGTGCTGATCCGGGCCAGCAGATCGGTGATCGCCCGGTTGTTCGCCGCGACGGCGCCGAGTGCGCCCGGCAGGGAGTCGGCCACCAGCGCCAGCTCGCCGCGGCGGCCGTCGAGAGTGGCTGTCAGACTGCCGAACTCGGCGAGCACCGCGTCGACCCGGGCGCTGTTGGCATTCAATTCCCGGACGACACCGGACATCTCGGTGATCAGATGGGCCAGATCCCCACCCCGGCCGTCCACGATCGCGGCCAGTTCGGCGCCCAGAGTGCCCAGACCGCTGACCCCGCCGCCGTGGAACAGCATCGACAGCGAGAGCAGTACCTCCTCCACCGTGGCGCCGGCGGAGGTGCGCTCCCTGGGCAGGGTGTCGCCGTCGGCCAGGCGACCGGTCCCGCCGGCGGGCCGTGACACCGCGACGAACACGTCGCCGAGCGGGGTGGCCTGCCGCAGTTCGGCCGTACTGCCCGGTGGCAGCACGATATCCGCGCGGATCTCCAGGTCGACCACGGCCTGGAATTCGCGCACCCGGATCCCGGCGACCACACCGATCTCGGCGCCGCCGATCTTCACCTTGGCCTGGTCCGGCAGATTCAGCGCATTCTCGAACTCCGCGTGAATCGTGTACGTCGCGGTGTCGGAGCCCGGCGCCGGTAGCGGCAGGTCGGCCACGGTGACGCCGCAGCCCGCGGTGACCGCGCAGACGGCGATCGTGAACAGTGCGCGCAACCCGTGCATGATCTCCCCTTTTCGCGCGGTCACCCGGAGTGTCAGAGGCCGACGTGGACCGTCTTCTCCTCGGTGTCGGCTTCGATCCCGGCGCGACCCAGCTCCCGGCCGATGCCGCTGCCGCCGCGGCCACCCCAGGGCAGCGCGGGATCCGGGACACCCCAGCCGTTGATCCAGACCGTGCCGACGCGCAGCTGCTCGGTGACCGTCACCGCGCGCGCCAGGTCGCCGGTGTAGACCATCGCATTGAGCCCGAAGCGGGTCTGATTGGCCAGCCGGACCGCTTCCTCGGTGGTCGCGAAGCTGATCACGGTGGCGACCGGGCCGAAGATCTCCTCGCGAGCGATGGTCAGGTCGTTGGTGCCGCGGAAGACGGTCGGCTCGACGAAATAGCCGGACCTGGTCAGCCTGCTGCCGCCGGTGACGAGCTCGGCGCCTTCGCTGATACCGAGGTCGATGTAGTGCATGATCTGGTCGAGCTGGCGCCGGTTGACGATGGATCCCATCGTGCTCGTCGACAGGAACGGGTCGCCGATCTGCGCGCTCTCCGCCGCGGCGACGAGTCCGGCGACGACCTCGTCGACGCGCGATTCGTGCACGAGGACTCGCGTGCCCGCCGCGCAGACCTGGCCCTGGTGGTAGAAGTTGCCCATCGCGATCCACGGCATCGCGGCCTCGAGGTCGGCGTCTTCGAAGATCAGCTGCGCGGACTTGCCACCCAGTTCCAGGGTGACTTTGCGGAAGGTGTCCCCGGCCAGGCTCTGGATCTGCTTGCCCACCCGCGGGCTGCCGGTGAAGGAGATCTTGTCGATGCCGGGGTGCGCGGCCAGCGCGGCTCCCGCGACCGCGCCCAGGCCGGGCACCACATTGACCACGCCGTCGGGAATGCCTGCCTGCGTGAGCAATTCGGCGAGTCGCAAGGTCGACAGCGACGCGTCCTCGGCGGGTTTGACGACCGCGGTGCAGCCCGCCGCCAGGGCGGGCGCCAGTTTCCAGGCCGCGATGAGGGCCGGATTGTTCCACGGGGTGATCGCCCCGATCACCCCGAGCGGCTGGCGGATGGTGTATCCGAAGCGGCGCTGGGGCCCCATGTCCGGCAGCAGGGCGGTGCTGCCGGTGAGCTTGTCGGCCCAGCCGGCGAAGTGCCGGAACACCTCGGCCGCGGCGGGGATGTCGCCGTTGACCGAATCGTGGTACAGCTTGCCCATTTCCACCGCTTCGAGCGCGGCGAGAGTGTGCGCGTCCTGCTCGATCAGCTGCGCGGCCCTGGTCAGGATCTTGCCGCGGTCGCTGCCGCTGAGCTGGGACCATTCGCCCTGTTCGAACTGGTGGCGGGCCGCGGTGACCGCGGCGTCGACATCGGCGGGCTGGGCGGCGGCGACGGTGGTGACCAGTTCCTCGGTGGCCGGGTTGTGCGACTCGTAGGTCTGGCCTTCCTGCGCGCTCGCGTGCCGACCGTCGATCCGCAGGGTCGGTTCGGGCAGGTCGTAGGCCGGTGGGGGTGTCTCTACAGCGGTCATCGTGCACTCCGGGTCATCGAAAACGGGCGAACAGAGGGAAGGAAGGTGGGCCGCTCACTGCGGCGGGCGGAACCGGTGTTGTAGTCCGGCCCAGGAGGCGTCGTAGTCGGCTTGGCGGTGCCGGGCCGAGTGCGCGAACTCGGTGACGACCAGTGGCCACCGGGTCTCGAACATGAACGCCAGGGAGTTCTCGATCTTCTGCGGGGTCAGTTCGGCGGCGCTGGCGGTGTCGAAGGTTTCCCGGTCGGGGCCGTGCGCGGCCCACATGTTGTGCAGGCTCACGCCGCCGGGGACGAATCCCTCGGCTTTGGAATCGTGGGCGCCCTCGATCAGGCCCATGCACTCGGTCATCACATTGCGGTGGAAATGCGGTGGGCGGAAGGAATGTTCGGCGACGTTCCAGCGCGCCGGGAAGGCGACGAAGTCGGCATTGGCCTGCCCCGGGGTGTCCGAATGCGAGGTGAGCACCGTGTAGATCGACGGATCGGGGTGGTCGTAGCCGGTCGTGCCCATCGCGTTGAACCGGGCCAGGTCGTAGACGTAGGCGCTGTGCGAGCCGTGCCAGGCCACCACATCCAGCGGCGAATGGTCCAGTTCGGCCGACCACAGGTTCCCGCCGAACTTCTGGACTACTTCGACCCGTTCGTCGAGGTCCTCGTAGGCGGCGACCGGGTAGCGGAAGTGGCGCGCGTGTGCCAGCCCGTTCGCGCCGATCGGACCGAGTTCGGGCAGGTCGAACGGGCTGCCGTAGTTCTCGCACAGGTAGCCCACGCAGCGTGGGTCCAGCAGTTCGACGCGGAAGCGCACCGCGCGCCCGATCACCGCGAACTCGCCGGGGCGGACCGCCAGTTTGCCGAATTCGGTGTGCAGGACCAGTTTTCCGTGTTGCGGCAGGATCAGCAGTTCGCCGTCGGCGTCGGCGAAATAGCGGTGCCGCATGGACTCGGTGGCGCTGTAGAGGTGCACCGCGATGCCCTGGCGCTGCAGGGCCGAGCCGTTGGCGGCGATGGTGTAGACGCTGTCGAGGAAGTCCCCGCGCGGCCAGCTGTCCGGCAGCGGGTCCCAGCGCAGCCGGTTGGGGTCGGCCACGCCGTCGAGGATCGGGGCACTGCGGAAGCTGCGGTTGGCGATCCGGGTGAACGCGCGGTGCTGGGCGCTCGGGCGGATGCGGTACACCCAGCTGCGCCGGTTGACCGCGCGGGGTTCGGTGAACGCGGTCGCCGAGAGCTGCTCGGCGTAGAGCCCGTAGGGCGCGCGCTGCGGGGAGTTCTGGTCGCGTGGGAGGGCACCGGGGATCGCCTCGGTGTGGTGCTGGTTCCCGAATCCGGTCAGGTACTCGAATTCCACTGTGGACGGCGGGATTTCGGTCATCGGCCTGCCACGCTCCGTTCGGCGGCCAGTTCCCGCCGGACCAGCCACGACCGCACCTGGTCGACGATCTGCGCGGTGCCGCCGGGCTGATCCACCAGATAGTGGGTGAGGTCGGGCAGTTCGATCAGTTCCGCGCGCGGATCGGCGCTGGCCGTGTGCATCTCGCGCGATTCGCTGACGAACGCCGCCTGGTCACCGCGCAACGCGAGCACGAGTGTAGGCGCGGTGACCGCGGCCAGGTCGGTGGCCGCGGCGGCCTGGGAGTGGTCGTCGCTCCAGGTGCTCAGCCAGCTGCGGGCGGTGACGAAACGGGCCAGTCCGCCCGCGGCCCAGTTCGCGGTGCGCGGGTCGCCGTAGAGGCTGCCGGGGACGCGGTCGCTGGGATCGATCGTGATGTCGACGAAGCGCGGGTCTGCGACGGTGCGATGGACGACGAACGCCCGGTCGGCGCCCGGATTCCCGGCGCCGCGAGTCAGCTGCTCCTGCGCGAAATCATCGATGCGCCGCATCCGGGCCAGCTGTGCGGCGCGATACTCGGCCACCCAGTCGGCCGGCAGCGGCACGGTGCGTTCGGGCGCGTACAGGTCCAGTGCGGGATCGGTGCGGTACGGGTCGTTCTCGTCGACGACGGCCGGGTCGATCCAGTGGCGCAGGACCCGTGCCCGGCCGGGGTGCGCGCCGACGAGCATCAGTCCGTCCGCGGGCACGAGCTGGTCGAGTGCCACGGTGTCGCCGGTGGGTGTCGTGGTGATCGTCGGGCGTTCCGCCTGGGATTGGTAGAACGACATCAGCGGTCCACCGCCGCTGAAGCCCAGCAGCACCACCCGGGCGAAACCGTGATGCTCGCGCAGCCATCGCACGCCGGCGCCGAGGTCCTCGGCGGCGCGTTCCATCAGCAGGGCGGCCTCGTTGGCCGCGTACCTGGTGTTCATCGCCATGATCGGGATTCCCGCGTCGGCGAAGGCGCGAACGAGGAAGTGCGACAGGAAGTTCGAGGCGGGATGCGCCATCAGTACGGCGAGGTCGCGGGGGTACGCGGCGGGGGTGACGAGATTGCCGTGCAGGGTCGGGTAGTGCCTGCTCAAGCCCGAGTGGATTTCCACCTTGCCGTCGGTCGCGGGGCGGTAGGGGATGCGCTGGAAGTGTTCTTCGACGGAATCAGCCAAGGTCAGGCCTCCTGAGGATCGGCGTCACAGCAGACCATACTGCGACGTACCTATGCCCGTACCTAAAAGTATGGCAATGCTTCGCGATACACAGCGGACTCACAACCGCACCCCACCGCCCGCCCAGCTTCGGCGACCAGAGTCACTCGTATCGGTTCAGCGCACCGCTGGCCGCAGACCCACGCGAGCGGGTCGAACGACAGGAGGAATCTGCATGAGCATCAAGTCGACACTGACCAAGACCGCGGTCGTCGGCACCCTCGCCGCCGGTGCCGTCGGTGTGGCGGCGGGCGTCGCGAGTGCCGATCCGGGCGGCCACGACCAGCCGCGCCCGCAGGCCCAGCAGGAGCACCGCCCGCAGCAGCAGCCGCAGCCCGATCGTCACGACCAGGGTGGGCCGCAGCAGCACGGCTTCTGGTTCTTCGGCACCTGGGTTCCGCTGCCCTGATTCCCCGGCGAAGGCCCGGCACCGCGCCGGGCCTTCGCCGTGCGCGCGGTCAGGCCGGATCGCGCCGCAGATAGCGGCCGCGCGGGTCACCGAGTACCCGGCCGTGCGCGTAGATCGGCATCCCGCGCAGGAACACCTCGGTCACCCGGGCCGACATCGCGAAGCCTTCGAACGGCCGGCCCGCCATGCGTTCGAGCACCTCGGGGACGAAATCGCGGTACGGAAAGGCTTACCGTCTCTCCGCAGGCGTTTAGCCTCCCCGCCCGTCCGGCAGCGAGGATGTTCTTCGCAGCGTTCAAGTCCCGGTCGTGAACCGCCCCGCATCCGCAGGTCCAGGACCGGACCGACAACGGTTTCGGCCCGTCCACTCGCCCGCAGTCCGAACAAGTTTGCGACGACGGGAAGAACCGGCCGACCGTCGCGACCGTACCGGGCGGCCTTCTCCTCCAGCATCCGGGTGAACATGCCCCAGCCAACATTGTGGACCGACTTCGCCAACCTGGTCCGTGCCAAACCCTTGACGCACAGGTCCTCGACGTAGACCGCTTGGTTCTCGCGGATGATCGTCGTGGAATGTTTGTGCGCCCAGTCCTTGCGGGCGTCGCGCACCTTCGCGTGGGTCTTGGCGACACGGATACGGGCCTTGGCTCGGTTGCTGCTGCCCTTGTCCTTGCGGTACCCGAAGTATCGCCCGGCCGCATCCTTGATGACCGTGACACTGCTCGGCTCGCACGGCAACGGTCGCGACCAACGAACCTTCACCTCGCCGATCTTCGGCAACCGCAACTTCCCGCCATCGGTGATCTCGAACCGCGCGTTGCGGGTGAACCGGATCGCCTGCCGGTTGTCGCGCCGCGACCGAAACCGGGGTGCCCGGAGTTTCGGGCCTTTCCGTTTCCCGGTGATCGAGGCGAAGTAGTTGCGGTAGGCGGTGTTCGCGTCGGCCATGGCCGGCTGCAACACCACCGGCGATCGCGTCGTTGTACACCACCCGCGCGCATCCGAACGGTCGGTGTGCGAGGACTTCGAGGTCGAGCTGGTCGAGTTCAACGGCGAAGCCAACCATGTCCACCTGCTCGTGAACTTCCCGCCGAAGGTCGCCCTATCGAAACTGGTGAACAGTCTCAAGGGCGTGTCGTCGCGGCGGATGCGCCAAGAGTTCCCCGAGCTGGTTCAGCACTACTGGCGGGCTCGCTGAAGCAGGCACGCGGCCGCGGATCACCCTGACCGGAGCTCCGCGATGGACGGCTCACCGCAGATGCCCGGCGCGCAATTGTCGCAGCGACGTGACGCCCACGGGGTGTGGATGTCCATGCGGTGCAGGAGGTAGAGCAGGTCCTCGGTGGCGATATTGCCGGTCGCGTTCGGGGCGAAGGGGCAGCCGCCGATGCCGCCGGTGCTGGCGTCCAGGACGTGGGTGCCCGCGTCGACGGCGGCGACCGCGTTGGCGTAGCCGGTGTTGCGACCGCTCGATCAGGCGGAGCTTGTCGTTGGTGGAGACGATCTCCGGTTCGTTCTGCAGTCCGTCGCGCGGGGCGACCTCCAGCACGGTGACGTCCACCGGCCCTCCCGAATGCCACATCTTGCCAGCGCGTTTCGCTGGTGGATACAGTGTATCCACTCGACGAAGGAGATTCGCACCATGGCTGCCGAACCGACCACTTCGACCGGCCCGCTCGACGGCCTGCGGGTCATCGAGATGGGGCAATTGCTGGCCGGACCGTTCTGCGGGCAGCTGCTCGGCGACTTCGGCGCCGAGGTGATCAAGCTGGAGGCTCCCGGTTCGGGAGATCCGCTGCGGCAGTGGGGCCGCGAGCAGTCCGATGGTACGTCGCTGTGGTGGCCGGTGGTGGCGCGCAACAAGAAGTCGGTCACCTGCAATCTGCGCGATCCGGAGGGCCAGCGCCTGGCCCGCGATCTCATCGCCGGCGCCGACATCGTGATCGAGAACTTCCGTCCCGGCACCATGGAACGCTGGGGTCTGGGCTACGACCAGCTGCGCGAGACCAATCCGGGCCTGATCATGGTGCGGGTCACCGGCTACGGGCAGACCGGCCCGTACGCCCCGCGGGCCGGATACGGGTCCATCGGCGAGGCGATGGGCGGCATCCGCTACACCACCGGCGATCCGGACAAGCCGCCGTCACGCACAGGTATTTCGATCGGCGATTCGCTGGCGGCGGTGTTCGCCACGGTCGGCACACTCGCCGCGCTGCACCACCGCGACCGCACCGGTCAGGGCCAGCTCGTCGACGCGGCCATCTACGAGGCGGTGCTGGCGATGATGGAGTCGATGCTGCCGGAATGGGCGGTGACCGGGTATCAGCGTGAGCGGACCGGTTCGGTGCTGCCCAATGTCGCGCCGAGCAATGTCTACCCGACCGCGGGCGGCGAAATGGTCCTCATCGCCGCGAATCAGGACACTGTCTTCGCCCGGCTCACCGAACTCATGGGCCGGCCGGAGCTGGCGACGAACGGTTCGCCGACCACATCGCCCGCGGTGCGCGGATGGACGAACTCGACGACCTGATCGCGGACTGGACCACGAGCCTGGACGCCGAGGCACTGCTCGAGCGCCTGCACGAGAGCGGCGTCCCAGCCGGGCGGATCTACACCGCCCGCGACATGTTCGCCGACCCGCATTTCGCGGCCCGCGAGGCCATCGTCCGGGTGGCCCATCCGGTGCTGGGCGAATTGCCCATGCAGAACGTGGCACCCAAGCTCAGCGCCACCCCGGTTCGATCCGGCACGCCGGACCCGCACTGGGACAGCACAATCAGGAGATCTACGGCGGACTGCTCGGACTCGACGAGGACAAGATCGCCGAACTCGTCCGCACCGGTGTAGCCTGAATGAAGGATCTGCACCAGGACGCCCGGAACGCCGGCTAGCAGACCGGTTTCTCCACCCGCCTGATCAATGCCGAGCCCGGCTGTGAATTCAGCCGCTGTACCCGAGTTGCGCCGACACCGCGCCCGCGGCCATTTGCAGCAGCGGCAGAGAGTCCAGCATGTGCGGCTCGAATCGGGGCAGCGGACCACATGCGCTGATCGCGGCCACCACGCCGCCGTCGTGGTCGAGCACCGGCGCGGCCACCGAGGCGGCGCCGATCTGACGTTCGCCGCGCGAGATCGCGTAGCCGCGTTTGCGGATCGCGGCCAGTTCGGTGCGCAGGGTGCGCGGGGTGGTGATGGTCGCGTCGGTGAACGGGGTGAGCTCGTGCCGGTCGAGGTATTCGTCGATCTCCTCGGCGCGCAGGAAGGCCAGGATCGCCTTGGACGGGCTGCCCGCGTGCAGCGGATACGGCACGCCCAGTGCGACTTCCATGCGCAGTTCCTGGTCGGGCACCACCTGGTCGACGTACATGCGGGTGTCGCCGCGCCGGGTGGACAGCGTCGCGGTCTCCCCCGTGACCGCGGCCAGCCGCCGCAGTTCCGGCGCCGCCATCACCCGCAGGTCGGTGCGCGCCAGGTAGGCGCGGCCGAGCGCGATGGCGGCGTGCCCGAGCGCGTAGCGGCGGGTCTCCGGGTCGACGGTGATCAGTTCCCGATTGCGCAGCGCGGTCAGGATGCGGTGCACGGCGGCCTTGGTGAGGCCGAGTTCGTTGGCGATCTCGGTGACCCCGAGGTCCGGCCTGCCGGTCCGGCCGAACAGCAACAGCACATCCATGGCGCGTTCGACTGCGGCGATGGAGCGGCTCTGGTTCTCGGTCTCGACCTCCGGCACTCCCTCAGCTTAAGCACACCATTTCCCGATGGGAAACGCCCTGCCGTGTGGCGTCCACCGACACGCCGTGCCGTGCGACCTTTCGGTCGAGAACATTCCACGGTTGCCGCACTCCGACGATATCGTTGCCCTGCGCGCAGCAGCGTTTCTTCTAACGAAACAGAGTCCGCTCTTTCGATGGAAACACCGCTTCTCTCGTCAAACTGGCGGGACGTCCGCCCGTCGACCCCCTCGTCCCCTGTGAGTCATCGTGATCATCCGCACTCCCCTCCTGGCGGCGGTCGCCGCAATGCTGCTGTGCACCGCCGCACCCGCCGCCCAGGCGGCCGAACACCTGCCCGGTGCCATCGAGATCCCCTGCGCTGCGGGAGTTCTCGACCAGGTCGCGGACTGGTACCTGCCCACCGGCACACCCCGCGCACTGATCTGGCTCCAGCACGGATTCGCCCGCAGCAGCGCCCAGCTCGCCGATCTCGCCACCGACTTCGCCGAGCACGGCTACCTCGTGTTCGCGCCCACCCTCCCGTTCCTCGACCTGTCCGGCTGCACCCTGCAGAACCTCGGCGACAACACCGGTTTCCTCGCCCACGTCGCCGACCTGTTCGCCACCGCCGGCGATCCGGCAGGCGCCCTGACCATCAGCCTCGCGGCCGCCGCCGCCCGCGCCGGGCACGAAACACCCTCGCTGCCCGCCGATCTCGTCTTCCTCGGACACTCCGCCGGTGCCGAGGCCGTCGCCTTCGTCGCCGATCAGCTGCGGACTCGGTCACCGGGCACGTGGGCACGCCTGCACGGTATCGTGCTCTTCGATCCGGTGAAATCCTTCCTCGGCGACAACACCGACCGAGCGCTGGCAGGCATCGACACGACCACCCTGCCCGCCCTGACCATCTCGGCCCCACCTTCGCTGTGCAACAACTTCGGCACCGGCACCGACGCCGTGCAGACCCGGCTGCACCGACCCTTCGTCGGCGTCCGCCTGCCACACGGCGCCCACACCGACGCCGAAGGCACCAGCTCCGACCTACTCGGCGAGACACTGTGCGGCCATCCCCGCAGCACCGATGTCACCACCCTGCACACCCTCGCCCTCGCCTGGACCGCCGACTTCCTCGACGGCACGACCACCCCCGCCTACTACCCGACTACTCCCGGCGGACCCGTCCCCGCCGCCCCCACAGCGATCACACTGTCCGGAAGCTGAATGGCCCGCCGCCCCGGTCCTGCTGCCGCACAGCATTCACATTGCCGGTAGCTTTTCGGATCACCCGCGCCGGTCGAGAACCTTCGACATCGACTGGGCGCCTCGGCAAATGGTGTCGACGTACCGGAGGCGGTCGGTGTGACTGACGGTGGGGCGCAGTGGACCGATCTGCACTTCGTACGGTGCGCCGGAGCTGTCGAACACCGGGGCGGACAGGTAGCTGACGGGGAGGGGGTCGGTGGTGGTGAGGTCGGTTTCCCGGTAGGGGCGGGCGGTCAGGCGGGACAACTGGCGCAGGACACGGGCGCGGAGTTCCGGTTGCATCACCTCGGCGCCCACCGCGCCGAGCAGTTCGGCCAGCACGTCGACGAGGCCTGCGTCGTCGGAGTCGGGGCGGAACACCGCGCACCGGTGGGTGGTGACGAAGCGCAGCAGGGCGGGGGCGTCGCGGCGGGCCGGGCCGGTCGCGGTCGCCAGCCAGGCATTGCGTTCCGGCTCGGGCCGCCACGGCATCACGGCGGCGCCCGCCGGGTAGGCCAGCGGAATGGATTGGCCCACCGCGAGTCCGGGCAGAATGCGCGCGCCGTCGGCGTATTCCTTGGCGACCACGGTGAGCCTGCCGTCGGCGATGCGGCTCAGCGTCACCCCGCACTGCGCGGCGACGGCCAGCGACTTCAGCTCGGCACCGACCGCAGGCGGCAGGGCCTCCCGATCCACGGGCGTCAGCGCGGCCAGTGCGGGGCCCGGACGGAATCGGCGGTCGCCGTCGCGACGCACCCAGCCGGCGGCGGTGAGTTCGGTGAGCACGGCGGTGACGGTGGCGCGGGCAAGTGCCAGCGCGGTCGCGATCTCCGACGCCGTCAGCGCCCGGTCGGTGCGCGTCAGCAGTTCCATCACCTCGATGACCCGGCGGGTCGGTGGCGATGCGGATTCCGGCATTTCACCCCTTGTCCACGGGAACGACCCGCTTTACACTGCTTCGACTATTCGCCACATATTAGTCGAATATTCGACGCGATCCAGGGGTGATCATGATTCTCGACCAATTCCGGCTCGACGACCGGGTAGCCGTCGTCACCGGCGCCGGACGCGGCCTCGGCGCCGCCATCGCGCGCGGTTTCGCCGAGGCGGGCGCCGACGTGGTGATCGCCGCACGCACCGAATCCGATCTCCGGCAGGTCGCCGAGCAGGTGGCGGCGACCGGCCGTACCGCGCACGTCGTCGTGGCCGACCTCGCCGATCCGGCCGCGATCAGCGGGCTCGCCGACGCGGCGGTGCAGCGGTTCGGCCGCCTCGACATCGTCGTCAACAATGTGGGCGGCGCGCTGCCGCGGCCACTGCTGGACACCTCCCCCGACGATCTGGCCGAGGCGTTCGCCTTCAATGTCGGGACCGCGCACGCGCTGGTGCGGGCCGCGGTGCCGAAGATGCTCGCGACCGCGGGCACCGGATCGATCGTCAACATCACCTCGACCATGGGCAGGCTGCCGGGGCGCGCCTTCGCCGCCTACGCGACGGCCAAGGCCGCGCTGGCGCACTACACCCGCAGCGCCGCCATGGATCTGAGCCCGCGCATCCGCGTCAACGGCATCGCCCCCGGCTCCATCCTGACCTCGGCGCTGGACATCGTGGCGGGCAACGAGCCGATGCGCACCCAGATGGAACAGGCCACCCCGTTGCAGCGTCTCGGCGACCCCGCCGATATCGCCGCGGCGGCACTGTTTCTCGCCGCACCGGCGAGTTCGTTCCTCACCGGCAAGATTCTCGAGGTCGACGGCGGACTCATCGCACCCAATCTCACCATCCCCCTGCCGGATCTGTGAGGACGACATCCCGAGGTGCCCAGCAGCGCCATCGGCAGCAGATCGTTGGCGAAGCCGGGGTCGATGCCGTTGACGAACAGCGCAGGCCCGGCCGATCGGGATCGTCCACGCTGAACTCTGCGCACATCGGGTGGTTCATCCGTTCCGGGTGAGGACGCGCGCCGGGCGCCCTGCTTGGCTGGACTCGCCGACCGCACCCACGGGCGGTCCCGACGGCAGGAGCGTTCGTGAACGCATACCCACCGATAGACGAGCACGGCATCGTCGGCGACCTGCAGACCGCGGCCCTGGTGTCGGCGGCGGGAACCATCGACTGGTGGTGCGCGCCCCGGTTCGATTCGCCGAGTGTGTTCGCGTCACTGCTCGACAGCGACAAGGGCGGGCACTGCTCGATCGCCGTCGAACCAGACACCGCCGCGGTCACCGTCCGGCAGCTGTACCTGCCCGACACCGCCGTCTTGCTGACCCGGTTCGCCGGACCGGACGGAGTGGGCGAGATCGCCGATTTCATGGAGCCGATCAGCGCCACCGAACCCGCCGCCCGGCACCGGCTGGTGCGCGTCGCCCGGGTCGTGCGGGGCAGTCTGACCTTCGATCTCGAATGCCGCCCGCGGTTCGACTACGGCCGCGCCACCCACACTCTCGAACACACCGACGACCACACCGCCGTTTTCCGTTCACCCAGCGCTGATCTGCACATCCAGACCACCGACCCGATCACGCTGCACGCCGACGGCGCCGACATCACCGCGCAGTTCACCCTGTCCGCCGGTGAACGCGCGGCGGTCGTGCTCACCACCACACCCGCCGGCGCGGCGGTCTCGCCCGCGCCGGCCTGGGAATCCATCGCCGCCGAATTCGACCAGTGCCGTCACTTCTGGCAGACCTGGTTGCGTTCCTCGACCTACCGTGGGCGCTGGCGCGACATGGTCAACCGATCCGCGATCACCCTCAAACTGCTCACCTACGCCCCGACCGGCGCGCCGATCGCCGCGGCCACCATGGGTCTGCCCGAACAGATCGGCGGCGAACGCAACTGGGACTATCGCTACACCTGGATCCGCGACGCCTCGCTCTCGGTGCGGGCACTGAGCGACCTCGGCTTCACCGAGGAGGCGTACGCGTTCCGCCGCTGGCTCCGGGACCGGGTCGAAGCAGGCGGCACCGCGTCGGGTGAACCATTGCAGATCATGTATCGCGTCGACGGCGACCCTCGCCTCGACGAAGAGACCCTCGGCCACCTGGCCGGATATCAGGGTTCGGCGCCGGTGCGGGTCGGCAACGGGGCCGCGGACCAGATCCAGCTCGACATCTACGGCGAAGCCGCCGACGCGCTGGCCCAGGCCACCGATCTGCCGGGCATCTCCGGCTGGCAGACCTTCGCCGGCCTCGTCGACTGGCTCGCCGACCACTGGGACCGCCCGGACGAGGGCATCTGGGAAACCCGCGGCGGCCGTCAGGAATTCACCTACAGCAGGCTGATGACCTGGGTGGCCTTCGACCGCGCCATCCGGCTGGCGACCGAGCACGCCCGACCCGCCGACCTCGCCCGCTGGAGCGCCGAGCGCGACGAGATCTTCCGGCAGATCATCACGCGCGGCTGGAGCGAGCAACGTCAGGCGTTCGTGCAGCACTACGCCACCGACGTCCTCGACGCCTCGCTGCTGCTCATGCCCCGGATGGGGTTCCTCTCACCGACCGATCCCCGGTGGCTGAGCACGCTCGACGCGATGGACCGGGAACTGGTCAGCGACAGCCTGGTCTACCGTTACGACCCCGCCGCGTCCCCCGACGGGCTGCGCGGCACCGAGGGCACCTTCAATCTGTGCAGCTTCCTCTATGTCGAGGCGCTGGCCAGGACCGGCCGGCTGCCGCAGGCCCGCTACGCCTTCGACAAGATGCTCACCTACGCCAATCATGTCGGCCTGTTCGCCGAGGAGATCGGCCCCTCCGGCGAGCAGCTGGGCAACTTCCCGCAGGCCTTCACCCACCTGGCCCTGATCGCCGCCGCCCTGGCGCTCGACGAGGAACTCGATCGGGTGGAGTCCCAGCCACCGGCCTGAGCACCGGGCCGACGACCGCGAGCCGGGCGGCGCGCCCGGCCCGCGGTCGTGGTGGCGACGATCAGCGCGGAGCCATCCGGATGGCGCCGTCGAGACGGATGGTCTCACCGTTGAGCATCGGGTTCTCCACGATGTGGCGGGCCAGCGCGGCGAACTCGGTGGGCTGACCCAGGCGCGAGGGGTGCGGCACCTGCGCGCCGAGGGACTGCAGCGCCTCCTCGGGCAGCGTCTCGAACAGCGGGGTGCGGAACAGACCGGGCGCGATGGTGACGACGCGGATCTTGAAGCTCGCCAGGTCACGCGCGATCGGCAGGGTCAGGCCGACGATGCCGCCCTTGGACGCGGAGTAGGCGGCCTGCCCGATCTGGCCGTCGTAGGCGGCGACCGAGGCGGTGTTGATGATGACGCCGCGCTCCTCACCGACCGGGTCGGTGGCCGACATGCGCTCGGCGGCGAGCCGGATCACGTTGAAGGTGCCGATCAGGTTGACGTTGATCACCTTGGTGAAATCGGCCAGCGGGAACGCGCCCTTCTTGCCGACGGTCTTGATCGCATTGCCGATACCCGCGCAGTTCACCGCGATCCGCAGCGGCGCGAGCGCCTCGGCCGCGTCCAGCGCCGCGCTCACCGCCGATTCGTCGGTCACGTCCGCCGCGGCGAAGACCGCGCCCTCGCCCAGTTCCTTGGCGATGGCCTCGCCGTTGGAGGAGGGCAGGTCGACGATGACGACCTTCGCGCCCTTGGCGTGCAGTTCGCGCACGGTCGCCAAGCCGAGACCTGACGCACCACCGGTGACGATCGCGGACGAGTTGACGAAATCCATTCTGTTTTCTCCTGTTCGATTGATCGGAAGAGCTGTCGCTCAGCGGGTTCCGGTGCCCCGGAACAGCCGCTGGAAGTTGCGCAGGCCGCGCAGCGGCACCGGCCGCGGCCAGTCGTCGGGCCGGAAGTAGGCGTCGCTGCCACCGTCGACGAAAACCACACTGCCGCACAGGAACTGCGCGGCGTCCGAGAGCATGAACACGGCCCACTCGGCGAGCCGGCGCGGATCGCCGAACCCGCCGATCGGTACCGGGAACCGGCGGATGAGTTTAGCTTCGGCCGGTGTCGCGAGCTGCGTTTCCAGCAGCGGGGTCAGCACCGCGCCCGGGGCGAGGACATTGAGCCGGATACCGGCCCCGGCCCAGTCCGCGGTCACCGCGTGGCGGCGGGCCCAGCGGGTCACCGCGATCTTGGAGGCGCCGTAGGCGATGGCCGCGGCGTTGCGGCCGAAGATCCGCAGCGGCCGCAGCGCGCGATCGGTGTCACCGGCGAGCAACGCGCGGATCGTCCGGCCGGGAACCAGCGGCGTGGTGGTCGTGGAATTGCTGCCGAAGACCACGACTTTGGCGTCGGTCGCGGCGGCCAGTGCCGGGCGCAGGCCGACCAGGAGATCGACGACGCCGTGATAGTTCACCTCGAAGATCAGCCGGGGCCGCTCGCGACCGGGCGCGGGCCCGACGCCCGCCGCGAGCACGGCGCCGTCGAGGGTGCCGTCCGAGGCCGCGAGCACCTCGGACAGCGCGGTGCGCCTGCCCGCGGGGGTGGCCAGGTCCGCGATGATCTCCGCGTCACGCAGGTCGACACCGAGCACGGTGTGCCCCTGCTCGCGCAGGATGGCGACCACGGCCTGACCCATGCCGGATGCCGATCCGGTGACTACATACACACCCACGCCGCAATATTGACACACTTCGCCAAAACTGTTTGGCTTTCGCGATGACCCGGCCCGTTCCCCGCCGCCCCGGCCGCCCCTCCGTGCTCAGCACCACGGCCGTGGCCTCGGACGCGCTGCGCCTGTGGACCGACCGCGGTTTCGCGGCCACCAGCTGGAACGATCTGGCCCAGGCCACCGGGATCAGCACGCGAACCCTGTTGCGGCACTTCTCGTCGCGCGCCGAGATCGCCTGGCTCGGCGTCGCGCCCGCGATCGACCGGCTGCGCGAGGTACTCGAGCACGCCGCCGACGACGCGCCGCCGGCGGTGGTGATCCGGACCGCGATCGTCGAATCGGTGTCGCGGGATCCACGGATCCAGGAGCTGGCGCCGGATTGGCTGCGGCTGATCTCCTCCGAGCCCGAACTCGCCGCGACCGCGCCCCTGGTCTACCGGCCGTGGATCGACACACTGTCGGACTATCTCGCCCGCCGGCTCCCCGGGGCCCCCGCCGCCATCTGCCGCGCGCTCGCCACCGCCTACCAGGCGGCGACCTTCGCCGCGCTGCTCGAATGGGCCGAGTCGGGCGCCGAGCAGGACTGCGCGGACTCGGTCGACCGGATGCTGCGCTGGATGGACGTGCACACGCCGGGAACGGTCCCGGACTGACCCGGCAGCGGCTTGCGTTCAGCCAGCGGGGGGAACGACGCCACCCAGCAGTGCGCGTGCCTCGGACCGGCCGTCGAGCAGGCGGGCGACCCGGCGTTCCACCCGCCAGCGGCCGTCGGTCCTGACCAGTTCCCAGCGATTGGCGGTGATCCGCGCGACCTGGAAGTCCGCGGTCGTGCCCGGCACCTTGAGCACCAGCTGGGTGTGGCCGATCGCGACGGCGCGATCTCCGTCGACCTCGACGTGCGGCAGGCTCAGCATGTGCGCCGACCCCTCGGTGATGAAACCCTGATGCGGCGCGCTCCCGACCATCGCGCGCAGCTCGCCGCGCCCGCACAGCCGGCCGGAGTCGACGTCGTATTCACCGTCCTCGGTCCAGATCTCGGCGGTGGCGTCGGCCGATCCGCTGTCCACAGCGGGCCCGTAGGCGGACAGCAGCTCGAGTATCTGCCACTTGTCCTCCATCACCCGCACGCGCCGCACCAGCGCCTCGAGGTCCCCGGCTGTTGTCTCTGTCATGCGCACCTCACGTCGGTCGAATCCCGCTTCGACAGGTAACCACCACCGGACTGACGGCGTAAGAAACCCTCCCGCTCAGTGAGAGTGCGCGGCGTCAGGACAGCGCCGCGCGCCGGGCCGCCACCCGCGCCCACACCTGCGGATCCCGGCGCGGACCACCCGGCGTCTCCGCCCCGTACCGGCGGATCTGCGCGTCCAGGTCCAGCGGCGCGGTCAGCGAGGTGCCCGGCGCGAGTGCGTCCTCGACGTGTTCGTCGGGCACCAGCCAGCAGACCTCGAACTCGATGCCGTCGGGGTCGCGGGCGTAGAGCGCCTTGGTCGACCCGTGATCACTCGCCCCGCTCAGCGCCCGCGCGGCCGTCAACCGCTCCCGGACCGCCGCGAGTTCGGCCAAGGTGTCCACCTCCCAGGCCACGTGATAGAGCCCCACCGAGCCCGCAGGCCCGGCCGGGCTCCGCCCCTGGAACAGCCCGAGGTCGTGATCGTTGGCCGAGCCTGGATGCCGCAGGAACGCCCCACCGGGAAACCCTTCGGCGAGCCGCTCGAACCCGAGCACCTCCTCGTAGAAGGCGATACTGCGCGGCAGATCCGCGACGAACAGGACGATGTGGTTGATTCCGCGCATCCCACCACGGTCCCACGAAAACCCGCCGCGGCCGACACCGGCAGACCACGGAGTGGGACATCACCGCCGGACGGCGTGGAACCGAACGAACCCCGGCAGGATACGGCCACCTTCCCGTCGGACCGCGCTCATCCCAGTTCGTACACCTGGCCGCAGTGCTCGCGCACCAGGTCGGCGTCGTGGCTGATGAACACCACCGCCAGTGGCCGGTCGGCCATCATTCGCCGCAGGAGGTCGAGGACGGCGTGGCTGGTGGCGGTGTCGAGCGCCGAGGTGATCTCGTCGCAGACCAGGACGGACGGCTCGGCGGCCAGGGCGCGGGCGATGGCGACCCGTTGACGTTGGCCGCCGGAGATCTGCCGGGGGTAGCGGGCGGCGTAGTCGGCGGGGAGCCCGACCTCCGCGAGCAGTTCGGCGACGCGGGCGCGGCGGGCGGTCCCGTCGCGGACGCCGCGCAGGCGGAGCGGGCGCGCGATGGCTTCTCCCACGGTGCGCACGGGATTGAGGGTGGACAGCGGGTCCTGGGGAACGAGCTGAACGGCGCGGCGATCGACGGTGCTGCGCCGGCCGGCGCGCAAGGCGAGGGTGCGACCGTCCAGGTGCAGGGTGCCCGCGGCGGTTCGCCCCTGTCCTTCCGCGTGCAGGCCGGTCAGCACTCTGGCCACGGTGGTCTTGCCGACGCCGGAGGGGCCGGTCAGGGCGGTCAGGACGCCGGAGCGCAGGTCCAGGTCGAGGTCGGCGAACACGACCCGTTCGCCGATCGTGGCGCGCAGGCCGCGGGCGGTGAGCGTCGCGGTCGAGCCGGCGGTCGTTGGGCTGCGCACGGGTGTCACCCTCTCGGCCGATGTCGCGCGGCCGATGTCGATCACGCTGTCGCAGAAGGACTTCAGGAACGGCACCTGGTGGCCGGTGAGCAGGATCGTCACCGCACGCTGCGTGCACCACTGACGAAGCCGCTCGGCGACCTGGTCGCGGCGGCGTTCGTCGAGTCCGGCGAAGGGTTCGTCGAGCAGCAGCACGCCGGTGCCGCGATACAGTCCCCGCACCAGCGCGATGCGGCGCTGTTCGCCGCCGGAGAGCTGGCTCGCCCGGCGGCCCGCGTAGTGCGCCGGGATGCCGAGGCTTTCCAGCAGCGCGTGCGCGGCGGCGTGGTCGGCGCGGGGTGTCATCTGGGTGACGAGGCGGCTCACCTTCATGGTGCCGGGCAGCGCCGCACCCGGGTCCTGACCGACGAATGTCGTGGTGTTGCGGCGGAATTCGGTCAGCCTGCCGGGGTCGAGCACGAGCGCCTGCTCGCCGTGGATCGCCGCGGTGCCCGCCTCGTGCACGACACCGGGCGGGAGATGGCCCAGCAGCGCCCACATCATCAGCGTCTTGCCCGAACCCGAGGGTCCGGTGATGGCGGTGATCGTCGCCTCGGCCGCGGTGAACGAGACATCGTCCACGAGCGCGCCGCCGTCCGGGCCGCGCAGCACCAGACCGTCGACCGCGACAGCGGGAACCGTCTGCTCGGTGTCACTCATCGGCCCGGCACCGTCCACGCGCCGACCGCCCGCTGCACACCGAAGGCGAGCGCGATGATGCCGAGGCTGGGCGCCAGCACCGACCAGGGATTCAATTGCATCCCCGGCCCGACACAGTCCCGCACCATCGTGGCCCAGTTGCTCTCGCTCAAGGTGGTCGGCAACTGCAGGAAGGCCGCGGTGCCGACGAGGCAGATCGACTCGACGAAGCGCAGGCCGAACTGGGTCGCCACCGTCGATCGCAGGTTGGGCAGGGTCTCGCGCAGGATCAGGCTGGGCAGCCGTTCCCCGTTGGCGACGGCGACCTCGACGAATCCCGAGGTCGCCAGCGGTGCCGCGGCCGCCGCGAAAACGCGGGCGCTGTAGGGGGTTCCCAGCACCAGGGCTATGGCGATCAGTCCGTACGCGCCCAGTTGCGGCCAGGTCAGCATGAGGATCAGGGTGGCGAGGACGGGTGGCAGCAGGATCAGCAGATCGGCGCTGCGTTCGATCCATGTCCCGAGGCGCGGCCGCAGGGCGGCGGCGCAGCCGAGGTAGGCCGCCAGGGCGGTCACGAGCACCGCCATCACCAGGGCCAGCAAGAGCAGATCCCAGCCACCGTGCAGGAATCGGCTCAGCACATCGCGGCCCAGCTGGTCACCCCCGAGCAGCGCTTCGCCGCTCGGTGCCGCGAAGGGAAACGTCACGGGACGATCGACCGGGTGCGGCGCGAGCCACGGCCCGGCGATGACCGCCACGACCACCACCAGCGCGGGCGCGATCCGCGCGAAGAACCGGCCCGTGCTCATCGGCGCCCCTGGATCACCCAGGCGCGCAACAGGTCCGCGGCCAGCAGCACGACCATGATGCTGGTCGCGGCCAGTGCCACGACGGTCAGCGCCAGGGTGGCGTCGCGGTCGGCGACCGACCCGGCCAGGACCGAGCCGATACCCGGATAGTTGAAGATCGTCTCCACGACGAGCGTGCCCGCCAGCAGCGGGCCGATGGTGGTCGCCAGCGACATGGCGATCGCGGGCAGCGCCGTGGGCAGGATGGTGTGCCACAGCACCGACCCCCTGCTGAGCCCGTCGAGTTCGGCGGCGTGCACAGCGGGGGTCGAGCCCGCGTCGACGAGCGCGGCGTGCACGACGCGGATGTTCCAGCCGGTCTGCGGAACCGCCAGCGCGATCGTGGGCAGGACCAGCATGCTCAGCTCGGCGGGCCGGCCCGCCCCGTCCGGGATCGTGACGGCGGGCAGCCAGCCCAGCCAGACCGCGAACACCAGCGCGAACACAGCCGCGAGCACGAATTCGGGGACCGCGATGAGCACAGTCGAGCCCGAGGCCATGGTGCGGGCGAGCGCACTGCGTGGGCGCAGCGCCCACAGCGACCCGAACACGATCGACACCGTCGCGGTGAGGATCAGTGCCAGACCGCCCAGCAGCAACGTATTGAGGAACTTCGCCCCGAGTACCTCGACGACCGGGACCCCGCGCAAGGTCTGCCCCAGGTCTCCGCCCGCCAGATTCCGCAGCCATTCCACGAACCGCAACGGCCACGGCCGATCGAGCCCGAGCTGGTGTTCGGTCGCGGCGACCTGCTCGGCGCTCGCCTCCTTGCCGAGCAGCCCGCGCACCCCGCTCCCCGGAAGGAAGGCGACGGCGGCGTGGACCAGAGCGAGCAGCACGAGCAGCATCCCCAGCCGGGTGGCCACGATCCCCAGCACGAGTCGGGTCGTGCGGACCATCTACGGGGTCATCCAGGTGCGCTCGAGCTGGACGCGGCCGTAGCCGGAGGCGGTCGGCGCGTCCCTGACCCGCGCGGAGGCGATATCGATGCCGTCGGCGGTCCCCCACACCACATAGCCACCGCGCTCGTATTGGATGCGCTGCAAGGTGTTCAGGGTGTCGCGCTGCGCCGGGCCGTTGGGCAGGGCGAGGGTCTGCTCGTAGGCGGCGTCGAATTCGGTGTCGTGGAAGGCGGTTTCGTTGGCCGTGGTCTTCGAGTACAGCACCTTGCTGGCATAGAACATCAGCGAATCGTTGGTCGCCCAGCTCGCGGTGGTCATCGGCGCCGCGGGCTTGCACCACGACTCGTCATAGAACGCGGTCGGATCCTGGACCACGACCTCGATCCGCACCCCGATGTCGCCGAGTTGCGTCGCGATCAGCCGGGCCGAGTCGACCTCGCCGATCGCCTCCTCCTTGGTGACGCACCGATAGGTCGCGGCGGTGTCGAACTCCGCATCGCGCAGCAGCTGCTTCGCCCGGTCCACATCGCGGGTCCGCTGCGCGAGGCCGCGGTTGTAGGCCGGGTCGCCGACGCCGAGCACGTCGTTGCCGACGCTGCCGTAGTCCGAGAGCACCTGCCTGACCATGGCCGGTCGATCGATCCCGAGCCGGATCGCCTCGCGCACACGCGGATCGGCGAATGGGCCGTCGGAGGTCCGCAGTGCCAGGCACACCGCCAGATCGTTGGGCCTGCGCACCACGGTGAGATCCGGCCGGGTGGCCACGGTGCGCGCGGCGAGCGCGCCGACATTCGACGCGAGGTCGATCTGCCCCGCGGCGACGGCGCTCGACAGGGCCTGCGAGCTCTCGAAACGGGTGATCTCGATGCCGTCGAGCATGGCCGAACCACCGTGCCAGCCCTCGTGGCGGCGCAACCGGGCATTGCCGTCGTCGTAGGACTCGAGCACGAAGGCACCGGATCCGACCGCCTGGGTGATGTCGGTCGGACTACCGGCTTTCATGACGAAGGTCATCAGCCGCAGCAGCAGCGGCAGCTGACTGTTCGGGACATCGCTGACCAGGCGGACGCGGCGGTCGTCGACCGCGGTGATGGCGTCGAGCGGAACCGGCACCTTCCAGTCGCCGTTGGGTCGCGAGCGCAAGGTCCGCAGCGACCACACCACGTCGGCGGCCCGCACCGGTGTGCCGTCGTGGAAGACGGCGTTCTCGGCGATGGTGAACGTCCAGACCCGCTGCTGCGCATCGGCTTCCCACGAGGACGCCAGCCGCGGACCGACATTCGAGGTCGCCGCCGGAGCGACATTCGGCACCGTGAGCGGATCCAGCAGCAGCGACATCAGCAGCATGTCGCTGTCGTTGGCGATCAGGGTGTAGGGATCTTTCGTCACTCCCGACGGCTTGCCCAAGGCACCGATGCGCAGGATTCCGCCCCGTCGTGGTGGCCCGGTGTAGGTCTCGCCGCCGGTGCCGGACGAGCAGGCCGCGAGCAACGCAATCGAACCGGCCGCCGCACTGCCCACCAGGAAACCGCGCCTCGAAATATTCAATTCGCCACACCCTCACCAGATTCCCGCATATGTATGCGTACCCTAACCTAACCGGGCGGAATCGTCAGGCGACTGCCCCGGTCAGTAGCGGGAGGGGCTACAGGGGTTCGCGGAACCGGCGCCGGTGACCAGGTCGCAGATGCCGCCGGTGACCATCTGGATCGGGGTGATGCCGAGCAGGACAATGACGCCGATGACATCGCCGCGCTGGACCAGTTCGACCAGCGAGCCGGCCGCTCTGGTGGCCGAATCCACCACGGCGGAGCCGGTATCGGCGACGGGTTCGGGGGTGGGCTGGGCGGCGGCGACGGGTGCGGCGGCGACGAGTGCCGCGGCCGCTACCGAGGTGGCGGCCAGGCCGAGGGTGTTGCGCATAGGGTTTGTCTTTCTGCGGTAGAAGGGTTGTCAGCGGTGGGGCTGGCTCATGTCGCGGTTCATCGTCGGGATCTCGATGCTGATGGGCATGCGCAGTTCGGCCAGATAGATCAGCGCCGCCTTGCGCAGGAACTCGTCGAGCAACCAGTACGGATCACCGATCGGGGGGACGGCGGTGAGCAGGCCCTCACGCACAGCGATGAACGGTCCCCAGCTGACGCGCAGCAGCGGATCCCACACGATTTCCCGGGGAATCCCCAGCCCGTCGGCGATCTTGTCCCCGAGCAGGAACCGGGTGAACGCGCCGAGCACCGGTTTGCTGAGGATGGCGAAGTCGATATTGGCGCCCAGTCCGAGCAGCCGGTCGGCGAGCTTCGCGCCCTCGGGGGTCACCGCCAGGATCGGGTCGAGCACCTGGGCGGATTGAGCATTGGATTCGGCCCAGGAGTTGGGGATGTACTCGTCACGGACGCCGAGCAGATGCGCGGCCACCTGCCAGGAGTGCAGGAAGCCGTCGGACTCGTTCGCCGGGATCGGCACATTCCACGACAGCAGGTACTTCATGACCGTGGTGGCCAGACTGTGCCAGGTGACCATGATGTCGTTCTGGCTGATGGGGATGTCCTCTTCGGCCGAGCCCACCCAGTGCGGTGACTGCGGCAGCAGGTGCCGGACCGCCGCGTGCACCAGCCGGGTCTTGACGCAGGTGACGATCATTTCCCCGTCGGCGCCGTAGGCGTTGTTGGATCCGATGTCGTAGCCGAGTTTGGCGGTCTTGGTGATGCGGTCCTTGAGGTCGTGTCCGCCCTTGGAGTAGTAGACCGCCTTGGCCTCCTTGGGGATGACGGTGCTCATCATGCCGCTGGCGAACCCGTAGAGCACGCCGAGGTAGAGCCCGCGCTTCTTGTTGAACTGGATCGCCGCGTCGAGTTTGCCGGGGTCGGTCCAGTGCGGCAGCCTGCGCGCGTATTCCATGAAATCCCGCAGGTCGGAGGGCAATCCGGCCGGTAGCGGCTGGCCGTTGGTCTTCCAGGTCCGCAGCAGTTCGTTGACCGCTGGGACGTCACCCCGGTCGATCAGGCCGGGGACCACGGCATCGGCTTCGGGGTCCCACATGGTCATCGGGTCCACGCCGCTCCCGGATCCCGCGACCGACCCTTCCGGCGACCAGGTCCACGGTTGCGCGCGCGCCGGCGTCACCGCGGCCAGGGCGCCGAACGCCCCCAGCGCTCCCGCCGCTTTCATCGCATTACGCCTGTTGAGTCCATCCATGGCGTCACTCCTCATTGAGTACGAACAAGTCCGCTCCTCGCACGGAAAGCACTGACAGTCCAGGCCGTGTCTAGCGGAATGAGCATTAACTTAACAGCGCCGAAGCAACCGGTGTGCCGATTTCACGAACCAACCCAGCGACGCCCGCTTGACCCCGAAATCGGCGGAGTCGACCGAATAATCTTCGGTTCTCCAGGGATATTGACAGAGCTATCGGGCGCGAGAGCGCATCGGGACACCAGGGGGCGCCGCGCTGCGGCGAGCACGCCGGGCGCGCCCAAATAGTCCGATCTTATTCAAAACAGTTAGTAACTTACCGCGATGGGCCGTCCGGCCAGGCCTCGCCCAGCTGACGGCATTGGTCAGGGAGTGCCGCGGAATTCCTCGTCCAGCGCAGGCAAGAACCCCGGTTCGCGTTCGCGCGGTGAGCTCTCGCAATTCCGCGCACGACACGCCTGCCCGTGCAGCGGGCGTCGGCGTCGCCACGCTGTGCAGACGTAGGGTTCGATGGTCCGAATTGCCTGGTCAGGGAGGTATGCGATGACAGTGATCAAGCTACTCGCCGGCGCGGCTGCCGCGTTCGTCGTGCTGCTGACAGCCGCGAGCATCACCGCGACAGGTCACGGCGGCGGCACCGGCACGACGATCGCCGGCCAGGACGACCCAGGGCCGGTGGCGAACCGCACGGCCACCCGGACCGAGACCGCCGCCCCGCTCGCCGCGAATCGGAAGGCCGGCCCGACCACCCGGACAGCCCCGCCCAAGGGCGGCACACCGACCAGGAAGGCCGGCCCCACCACCCGGACAGCCCCGCCCAACGGCGGCACACCGACCAGGAAGATCGCCTCGGTCACCCCGACGGCCCCGCCGAAGCGGTAGCGCTGCGCACCGAGACGGGCCGCACCACGGCCCACAGTGGCCGGCGACACAGACGCACGCGCCGGGCATGGAGGGGCCGGACCTAGACTACTGCCGATCGGCGGGTGGGTCGCCCCCACCCGGCACGGGCAATACGGTCGGGACCAGGGGGTGAGTGTCGATGAACGACGGGAAGACGTTACGCGCGTGGTGGCGCGATCCGGTCGACTATCCGTGGCTGGTCCAGACGTTGCAGGCGCGTTCGGCGCTGACGCCGCTGCGGATCCTGGTCGGCCTCGCCGGCGCGGTCATCGCGGTGATGGGCGCGGTGATCGCCGGTACGCCGGTCGGGCCGCCCGGTCATCCGGGTATCGCCTCGACGGTCGGCGTGTTGTCGGGAACGGTGTGGGCGGTGCGCTGGTGGCTGGTGCCCTGGCCGGGCCGGGTCGAGTCGCTGGCGCTGATCGGCTGCGCCGATGTGCTGTTCACGGTGGAGTTCCTGCAGTTGCCGGATCGGCTGTTCGGTGCCATGGGTGTGGTGCTGCTCCTGGTCACCGGCTGCTATCTGAGTTTCTTCCACAGCGCGCGGGCGCTGGCCGTGCACACGGCCTGGTCGCTGCTGTCGGTGACGGTGTTCGCGGTGCGCATCGCCACCGGCGGCGGCCATCTCAGCCTGGCTGTCGCGGTCGGGCTGCTGCTCGCGGCGGCGGTCAGCGCGCTGCCTGCCTTCCATGTCCTGTACTGGCTGCTGCGCACCGAATCGCTGTCGGACCCGCTGACCGGACTGCTGAACCGCCGTGGCCTCGAGAACCGGCTGCCCTTGCTGATGGACCGCAATCCCGGGGTCTGTGTCGTGTGTTTCGACCTCGACCGGTTCAAGAGTGTCAACGACACCTTCGGGCATCGCATCGGCGACCTGGTGCTGGTGCGGACGGCCCGGCGGCTGCGCGAGGCCGCCGGGGACGTGGCGGTGGTGGCGCGTACCGGCGGCGAGGAGTTCGTGGTGGCCACCCCGATCGCGGCCACCGGGGCGCGCGAGGAGGCCGAGCGGCTGTGCCGGGTGGTGGCCGCGCCACCGGAGAACGCGGTGGTGGTCACCGCGAGCGTCGGGGTGGCGGTCTTCGACGCGACGAGCTGCGCGCGCTGTCCGCGCCCGACACCGGACCGCCTGCTGCAATCCGCGGACGCGGCGATGTACCGGGCCAAACAGTCCGGCGGGAACGTGGTCGTCGTCGACGATCTCACCCCGCCGCCGGATCATCGGCACCCGGACGCGGGCCCGTAGCGACCGGCGGCTCGATCAGCGCCCCCACCGCCGCGCCACCGCGCGCGGAGATCCGCGGTCCGGTTCGGGCTCAGGTGGTGCGCAGGATGCCGCGGGGCAGCGGCAGCGGCAAACTCGCGTAGGTGGCGATACCCGGCGCCGCCGCGACCACCGCGGGAATCGCGTGGATCGGCGGCATGGCGGTCATGATGTGGCCCAGCACCATGAAGTCGGCGATGGTCTGGGCCTCGAAGTCCGGCGGCGGCAGGAAACCGACATTCATGGTGACGGTCGGGCGGCCGTCGATGGTGATCTTCCAGCCGTCCCCGTCGAGCTGCCAGTCCGGTTCCAGGGTCTGTCCTTTGCGCCAGCGCACATTCACATCCACCACGACCCGGCCGCCGACCAGACCCTGCCAGCTCGCATACACCCCGGCGACGCAGCCCTGCGCGATGGTCCATGACCCCAGATCCAGGTCCTCGGTGGTCCGGGCGTACTCGGGTACGCACCGGATCTCGTCGAGTTCCACGCCGAGCGCGTCGCCGAGCAGCCGGACCGCCTCGGCGAAGATCGCGGTGCCCCGCGCCGCCATGCCCGGCAGGCCGGGATCGTCGATCGGTGTGCCGAAGCCTACCGGACGTTCGGTGGCGGGCGAGTCGTAGAAGGTGGTGTCGGCCTGTTCGGTGATGGTGATCTTGTTCACCCGATCGCACGCGTTCGCCGCCACCATCGCCAGCAGCTGCGCGAATCCCGGACTCACTCCCGACCCGAACATCGTGGAACCGCCTGCGCGACAGGCAGCCTCGATGCGATCTCGGTCGGCGCCGAGATTGTGGCCGGTGATGAACGACGCGGTGGTCACCACGTTCACCCCCGCCGTCAGGATCCGCACGAGTTCCTCGACGTCGATCCACATCGGGTTGTAGACCACGCAGTCCGGCTTCAGCCCCAGCAGCGCGTCGGCATCCGAGGTCGCCACCACCCCAACGGCGGCCCCGCCGCAGAGCTCCCCCACATCCCGCCCTGCCTTGTCCGGCGACCACGCGAAGCAGCCGACCAGATCCAGTTCCGGATGCGCGAGCACAGCCCGCGCCGAACTCGTCCCGACATTCCCGGTCGTCCACTGCACGACCCGATACCTGGATGCCATCTGTTCTCTCCCTGCTCGACCACGACGTCCACCACCGTGCCTACACGCGGCGGGCGCATCATGTAGCCGATTCGGAAACATCAATCACGAGTCAAGAGAACAGCATTCTCGACGATCAGCCGCGACGAAGAGTGAGCATGACGATTTCGGGTGGGACGCCGAGGCGGACGGGTGGCCCCCAGGCACCGACGCCGACGGTGGTGTAGATCCGCAGGTCGCCGAAGCGGTCCCAGCCGGAGACGGTGGGATTCGCCCAGCGGACGGGGTAGACGAAGGGCCACATCTGGCCGCCGTGGGTGTGACCGGAGAGCTGGAGTTCGATGCCGCCCCGGTCGGCGGCCTCGATGACCTGGCGGGGCTGGTGGGCGAGCAGGAGAGTGAAGCGGCCGGGGTCGGTGCCGTCGAGCGCGGCGGTGAGATCCGGGGCGTACGGGGCGGATTCGTCGTAGTCGTAGACACCGGCGATGTCGATCGTCGCGCCGTCGACGGTCAGCTCGGTGTGTTCGTTGCGCAGGGTCTCGATGCCGAGGGTCTCCCAGAAGTCCAGCCAGGTCGCCACATCGTCGACATAACCCTCGTGATTGCCCGCGACCCCGAGCACCCCGTACTTCGCGCGCAATCCCGCCAGTGGGGCGATATCGCTGCCCACGAGTTCGACCGAGCCGTCGATGAGATCACCGGGGATGACGATGAGATCGGGCTGCTGCGCATTCACCAGCTCGACGACGCGCTCACTGAACCCCGGACCACGCGCCGCGCCCACATGCAGGTCCGAGACCACCGCCACCCGCAGCCCGTCGAACGATTCCGGCAGATTCGCGAAGCGCGCCTCGGTCTCGACGACGCGAATGCGCTCGGCCTGGAAGACACCCACACCGACCGCGCCGACCGCCGCGACCACCAGCACCGCCGACAGCACCCGCAGCCAGCGCGTGCGCCGCGTCGAGCCCGCGACCCGCAGGATCAGCAGCACCACCCCGATCACCAACAGGCCGAGCAGCAGATAGAACAGCACCGCGAACCAGACCCACCCCAGCCAGATCAGCGCCCGCACCGGACCGGGCGCGAAGACACTGCCCGCGCCGGCGGCGGCGACGGCGGCGATCCACAGCACGCCGAGTAGCACGGCCGCGGCGATCCGGGCGACCCCGCCGACGCCGGGGGCGAGCACCAGCCGCCGGTACAGCAACCAATGCGCCAGGGCGACCAGCACTCCCACCACGATCATCTGCAACACGTTCCCCATGCTATGCGGCCCGCGCGCGGGACCCCGCGCACCCCTTGCGCATCCACCGACAATTGAAATATAGTCCGGACACCTGTCCAGACATGTAGGGAGACACGGTGGCGAGTGACCTTCGTCCAAGTGACGGCACCAAACTGTTCATCGACGGCAAGCTCGTCCCGGGATCCGGTGGTGTCTACGCGAACACCGACCCGGCGACCGGCGAACAGCTCGGCTGGGCGGCCGAAGGCACCGCCGAGGACATGATCGCCGCGATCGAGGCGGCGCGGCGCGCGTTCGACGACACCGGCTGGTCCACCGACCCGGCATTGCGCGCGCGGTGCGTGCGCCAGCTCGGCGACGCGATGAAAGACCATGTCGAGCAGCTGCGCGAGATCACGATCGCCGAGGTCGGCGCACCGCGCATGCTCACCGCCGGGCCGCATCTCGAGGGCCCGGTGGACGATCTCGGGTTCTTCGCCGATCTGGCCGAGTCCTATTCCTGGCGTACCGATCTGCCGATCGCCGAGCCGATGGGGATGCGCACCAGCAGGCAACTGCGCCGCGAGGCCGTCGGCGTGGTCGGCGCGATCACCCCGTGGAATTTCCCGCACCAGATCAACCTCGCCAAGATCGGTCCCGCGCTGGCCGCGGGCAACACCGTCGTGCTCAAGCCGGCGCCCGACACCCCGTGGTGCGCGGCCGCACTCGGCGTGCTCGCCGCCGAGCACACCGACATCCCCCCGGGCGTGCTCAATGTGGTGACCTCCTCGGACCACCGGGTCGGTGCGCTGCTCAGCGAGCACCCGGACGTGGATCTCGTTTCGTTCACCGGGTCGACCGCGACCGGCAGGTCGGTGATGGCCGCCGCCGCGAGCACGATCAAGAAGGTCTTCCTCGAGCTGGGTGGCAAATCGGCGTTCGTGGTGCTCGACGACGCCGATATCGCGGCCGCCTGCGCCATGGCCGCTTTCTCGGTGTGCGTGCACGCCGGTCAGGGCTGTGCGCTGTCCACCCGGCTGCTGGTCCCGCGTTCGGCCTACGACCAGGCGCTCGCGGTCACCGCGAAGACGATGTCGGGCCTGCGGGCGGGTGATCCGAACGACGCGCGCACCGTGTGCGGTCCGCTGATCTCGGCCAAGCAACGCGAACGCGTCGAGGGCTACATCGATCTGGCGCGCCGGGAAGGTGGCGAGATCGTCGTCGGCGGCGGGCGGCCCGCGGACCGCAGCGGGTATTTCGTCGAGCCGACCCTGATCGCCGGGCTGACCAACCAGTCGGCGGTGGCCAGGGAGGAGATCTTCGGTCCTGTGCTGGTCATCCTCCCCTACGACGACGATGACGACGCGGTGCGCATCGCCAACGATTCGCCGTACGGCCTGTCGGGTTCGGTGTGGGGTACCGATCCCGCTCGGATCGACCGGGTCGTCTCCGCCATCCGTACCGGCACGCTCGGCGTGAACGGCGGCACCTGGTACGCGGTCGACGCGCCGTTCGGCGGCTACAAGCAATCCGGGATCGGGCGCGAGATGGGCGTCGCGGGATTCGAGGAGTACCTCGAGACCAAACTCGTGGCCTACCCCGCCTGAATCCCGGCCACGACCGCCGGAACACCTCCGGCGGCACCACTATTCGAGGAGCACTCGACATGGCACGTTTCACCGATCGCACCGCGATCGTCACCGGCGCGGCGCAAGGAATCGGCGCGGAATACGCCAAGGCACTGGCCGCCGAGGGCGCCCGGGTCGTGGTCGCCGACATCAACGCCGAGGCCAGCGCCTCGGTCGTCAAGGAGATCAGCGCGGCCGGCGGCACCGCGGTGTTCCACGAGGTCGACGTCTCCGACCCCGAGTCCGCCGCCGCGCTCGCGGCCTTCACCGCCGAGAAGTTCGGTGGCATCGACCATCTGATCAACAATGCCGCGATCTACGGCACCATGAAACTGGATCTGCTGCTGACCGTCCCGTGGGACTACTACAAGCGTTTCATGAGCGTGAACCTCGACGGCGCGCTCAATGTGACCAGGGCGGTCTGGCCGGTGATGTCGGCCGGTGGCGGCTCGATCGTCAACCAGTCCTCCACCGCCGCCTGGGTGTACTCCGGCTTCTACGGGCTGGCCAAGGTCGGGGTGAACGGCCTGACCCAGCAGCTGGCCCACGAGCTCGGCGGCTCCAAGATCCGGATCAACGCGATCGCGCCCGGCCCGATCGACACCGAGGCCACCAAGACGGTGACACCGTCCAGCATTGTCGAGGACATGGTGAAGCGGCTGCCGCTCAAGCGCATGGGCACCCCGCAGGACCTCGTCGGCGCCTGCCTGTACCTGCTCTCGGACGAGGCCGCCTGGGTCACCGGCCAGATCTTCAATATCGACGGCGGCCAGGTGATGCGCTAGTGACCGGCACCGACGCGAAGGCCGGATACATCGGCCTGGGCAATATGGGCGCGCCCATGGCCCAGCGCCTCACCGACTGGCCCGGCGGCCTCGTGGTCTGCGACGCTAGGGCCGAGGCGACCGAGAAGTTCGCGGCGGCAGGCGCTTGCGTCGCCGCCACACCGGCCGAGGTGGCTGCCGAGGCCGCGGTGATCTCGGTGACCGTGCTCGACGACGCCCAGGTCCGCGAGGTCGTCGGCGGTCCGGACGGCATCCTGCGCACCGCGCGCCCCGGCACGGTGGTCGCCGTGCATTCCACGATCGCCGACACCACCGCGGTCGAGCTCGCCGAGCTGTGCCGTGAGCACGGCGTCGACCTGGTCGACGCGCCGATCAGCGGCGGCGCCAACGGCGCGAAGCAGGGCAGGCTGGCGGTCATGGTCGGCGGTACCGACGCGGCCTTCGCCGCGGTGCGCGAACCGTTCGGCCGCTGGGCCGATCTGGTCGTGCACGCCGGTCCGGTCGGCTCGGGGACGCGCATGAAGCTGGCGCGCAACCTGTTGCATTTCGTCGCGTTCACCGCGGCGACCGAGGCGGCCCGGCTCGCCGAAGGCGCCGGACTCGACATCCGGCGCCTCGGTGAGGTCGTGCGCCACTCCGATGCCGTCACCGGCGGTCCCGGCGCCATCCTGTGGCGCGAGACGACCGAGCCGATCGGCCAGGGCGATCCCTGGCACCCGATCATGTCGCACGTGCGTGACCTGGGCGAGAAGGACCTCGCCCTGGCCATCGCCCTGGGCGAGCGACTCGGCGTCGACCTGCCCCTCGCCCGCCTCGGCCTCGACCACCTCGCCGACGGTCTCGGCCTGCCCCACCCCGCCGCGACGACCGCGGCGCCCACCGACAGGAGATGACGATGACCGACGACGCCCGCGCCCGCGGCCTGGCCAGGATGAAGGAGGTCTACGGCTGGCAGCCGCCCGAGATCGACGGCGCCTTCTTCGCCACCACCGTCGACCACCTCTTCGCCGAGATCTGGAACCGGCCCGGCCTGACCGACCGGGACCGCCGGCTGATCCTGCTCGGGGTGCTCGCCGCCCAGGGCCGGATGGAAACCGCCGAGATCCAGATCCACGCCGCCCTGCACAACAAGGAACTCACCGAGGAACAGCTCCGCGAGATCGCGCTGTTCCTGTGCCATTACGTCGGCTGGCCGAACGGCACCCGCCTCGACACCACCATCACCACCGTCACCGATCGCGTGCGCGACGGCGGCGAACCGCGAATGCGCAGGCTGAAATGACCGACACGGCCAACTGCCGCCCGGTCGACGCCGCCGAGGTCGGCCACTGGGATCTCGAGGCCGACGTGGTCGTCGCGGGATTCGGGGTGGCGGGCGCCGCGGCGGCGGTCGAGGCGGCCCGCTCCGGCGCCGATGTCCTCGTGCTCGAACGCACCGGTGGCTGGGGTGGCGCCGCGTCCCAGGCCGGCGGCTTCGTCTACCTCGGTGGCGGCACCGCGCTGCAACGCGCGCTCGGTTTCGACGACACCCCGGCGAACATGGAGAAGTTCCTGCTCGCCGCGCTGGGCCCGGGCGCCGATCGCGCGAAGATCGCCGACTACGCCGAAAACAGTGTGGCGCACTACGACTGGCTGGTCGGGTGCGGTGTCCGCTTCCGCGAGGCGTTCTGGGATCAGCCGGGGTGGGAACCGCCCCACGACGAAGGGCTGATGTATTCCGGCGGGGAGAACGCGGCGCCGTTCAACGCGATCGCCACACCGGCCCCGCGCGGTCACGTGCCCCAGATGGCGAACAAGCAGACCGGCGCCAAGGGCGGCGGCTACATGCTGATGAAACCGCTGACCGACACCGCGGCGGCTCTCGGGGTGCGCGCGGAATACGACATCCGGATCCGGCGGCTCGTCGTCGACGACGGTCGCGTCGTCGGTGTCCTGGCCACCCGCTTCGGCGCGCCGGTCGCCGTGCGTGCCCGGCGCGGTGTCGTGCTGGCCACCGGCAGTTTCGCCTACAACACCACCATGGTGGAGAACTTCGCGCCGCTGCTGGTCGGACGGCCGGGCGCGGCGATCGAAGAACACGACGGGACCGCGATCCGGATGGCACAGGCGCTCGGCGCCGACCTGTCCCACATGGACGCCACCGAGGTCGCCTTCTTCGGCGATCCGCAGCTGCTGGCCCGCGGCATCCTGGTCAACGGCCGCGGCCAGCGGTTCGTGCCCGAGGACACCTATCCCGGCCGGATCGGTCAGATGACCTTGCTGCACAACGAGAATCAGGCGTACCTCATCATCGACGAGCAGGCCCTGGAAGCCGCGAGCGCGACCGAGACCGCGACACCGTTCTTCCGGGTGCCGCCCACCTGGGCCGCGGAGTCGATCGCCGAACTCGAAGCCGACATGGGCCTGCCCGAACTCGCGTTGCAGACCACCGTGCAGACCTACAACCATCACGCGAAGACCGGCACCGATCCGCTGTTCGGCAAGAAACCCGAATGGCTCGAGCCGATCGGCACGCCGGTCGCGGGCTTCGATCTGCGCGGGCGCACCGCCGGATTCACCCTGGGCGGGCTGCGCACCGATCTGGATTCGCGGGTACTGCACGTCAACGGTGAACCCATCGCGGGCCTGTTCGCCGCGGGACGGTGCACGGCCGGGCTCTGCGCGGGCGGCTACGTCTCGGGTGCCTCGCTGGGCGACGGCAGCTTCTTCGGGCGGCGCGCCGGGGCGGCCGCCGCACACGCCGACACCGACGAAGGGCAGTGACAGCCATGCGATTCGGGACAGTTCTCTTCACCAGCGATCGGGGCATCGCGCCCGCGATCGCGGCCCGCGCCGCCGAACAGGCGGGATTCCGCTCCTTCTTCGTCCCGGAGCACACCCACATCCCGGTGCGCCGGGACGCGGCACACCCGCTCACCGGGGGCGCCGAACTCCCCGACGACCGCTATCTGCGCACCCTCGACCCGTGGGTCTCGCTCGCGACCGCCGCCTCGGTCACCGAGACCATCGAGTTGGCGACCGCGGTGGCGTTGCCGGTCGAGCACGACCCGATCTCCCTGGCCAAGACGATCGCCACGCTCGACCACCTCTCCGGCGGCCGGGTGACCCTCGGCGTCGGATACGGCTGGAACACCGACGAACTCACCGATCACGGTGTACCCACCGGCCGGCGCCGCACCATGCTGCGGGAGTACCTGGAGGCCATGCGCGCGCTGTGGTCCAGCGAGGAAGCCGAGTTCGACGGCGAGTTCGTGAAGTTCGGCCCGAGCTGGGCCTGGCCGAAAACCGTGCAGCAGCCCGGGGTGCCCGTGCTGGTCGGCGCGGCGGGCACCGACCGCAACTTCCGCTGGATCGCCCGCTCGGCGGACGGCTGGATCACCACCCCGGGCGAAACCGACGTTGTCGAGCGCACCGCCGCACTGCACGCGATCTGGCGGGAGGCGGGCAGGCCGGGCGCGCCACGGGTGGTCGCACTCGACCGCAAACCGGCCGCCGACCGGCTGCGGACCTGGGCCGATGCCGGTGTCACCGATGTGCTCTACGGCCTGCCGGACGACTCCGAACAGACCCTGGTGGCCTATCTCGACCGCCTCCGCGGCAAGCTCGACACCATGGGACTGCTCGACGACAGCACCGCGACGGCGACCCCGGCGTAGCCCCCGGAAATTCCCGCGGCGGTCTCCGCTATTCGATGCTGCCCGATGCCCGGAATAGGGCATCGGGCAGCATCGTTGTGATGTGGAACATATTTCGCTATTCGACACGCACACGCACCGTGTTGCTGAATTAGCGCGACTACGACTAATATGGACTGGTGTCCGAAAACCGTTCCGATCCCCCAATTCTCGAGGCCACCCGACGCCGCCTGACCGAGAAGCAGGCCGACACTGTCGACCGGCTGACGAAGGCCGCGGTCGATGTGATCCAGCAGCAGGGATACGCAGGACTCACCGTCCGGATGGTGGCCGCGGCCGCCGGCGTGGGCACCGCTACCGCGTACACCTACTTCTCCTCCAAGGAACATCTTGTCGCGGAGGTGTTCTGGCGGCGCTTGCTGCAGTCTCCGCAGCTCGAGCACGCCGAGGGCCAGACGATGACGGAACGGGTCGTCGCGACCCTGCGGCAGGTGTCACTGATCGTCGGCGGCGAGACCGAACTCGCCGGCGCGGTGACCAGCGCACTGCTCGGCCAGGATCCCGATGTCTCGCACCTGCGGGTGCGCATCGGTCTGGAAATCCGTAATCGCATCGCCGAGGCACTCGGCCCTGACCCCGATATCGATGTGCTCGAAACCTTCGAAATGCTCTATGCCGGCGCGCTCGTCCGGGCAGGTATGGGATACGGGAGTTACGACGAGATGGCGGATCGAATCGAGAAATCCGTGCACCTGATTCTGCGCTGAACAATTCAGCGAACATATTCATAGCGCGTCACCGAAGAACCGCCTCCCGAATGGGGGCGGTTTTTTGCGCATTGCGACCAGCAGTCGAACTGTAGTAGCGTCTGGACAGGTGTCTATACGGGGCTCCGGTCCTTTGGCGACCGCATGCCGACCATGATTGAGAGGTCTTCGATGACGATCCTGAAGCCGCAACGCGTCTCCGGCGGCGAACACGAGCACGGGCACCTGGAGGAGCTGCGGGCCGACCCGATCGCCCTGATGCACCGGGTCCGGCGGGAATGCGGCGATGTCGGCATCTTCGAGCTCGCCGGGCGCGATGTCGTCCTGCTCTCCGGCGAGGAGGCCAACGAGTTCTTCTTCCGCGCGAGCGACGAGGACCTCGACCAGCAGGCCGCGTATCCGTTCATGAAGCCGATCTTCGGCGAAGGTGTCGTCTTCGACGCCAGCCCCGAGCGGCGCAAGGAAATGCTGCACAATTCGGCGTTGCGCGCCGATCACATGCGCGGGCACGCGGCGACCATCTCGCACGAAGTCGATCGCATGATCGCCGGCTGGGGTGAGTCCGGCGAGATCGATCTGCTCGACTTCTTCGCCGAATTGACGATCTACACCTCCTCGGCCTGCCTGATCGGCACCAAGTTCCGCAACGAACTCGACAGCCGCTTCGCCCAGCTCTACCACGACCTCGAGCAGGGCACCGACGCGCTGGCCTACGTCGACCCCTACCTCCCGATCGAGAGTTTCCGCAAACGCGACGAGTCCCGGCGAAAGCTCGTCGAACTCGTCGGCGAGATCATGGCCGGGCGCATCGCGAATCCCCCGCAGGGCAAGGACGACCGCGACCTGCTCGATGTCCTGGTCTCGGTCACCGACGAACACGGCGTGCCCCGCTTCTCCGCCTCCGAGGTCACCGGCATCTTCATCTCGATGATGTTCGCCGGCCACCACACCACCTCCGGCACCTCGGCCTGGACGGTCATCGAACTGCTGCGGCATCCGGAGGCGATGCGCGCCGTGGTCGCCGAACTCGACACCCTCTTCGCCGACGACAGCGAGGTGAGTTTCCGTGCGCTGCGCCAGATCCCGCAGCTCGAGGCCGCGCTCAAAGAGGCCCTGCGCCTGCACCCGCCGCTGATCATCCTGATGCGGGTCGCGCGCGAGGAGTTCGAGGTGTGCGGGCGCAGCATCTCCCCCGGCGACCTGGTCGCCGCGACACCCGCGGTGTCCAACCGGATCCCGGAGAGCTTCCCCGACCCCGACACCTTCGATCCCGGTCGCTACATCGATCCCGAACAGGCCGATGTCGTCAACCGCTGGACCTGGATTCCCTTCGGCGCGGGCAGGCACCGCTGTGTCGGCGCCGCCTTCGCGCTCATGCAGATGAAGGCGATCTTCTCGATCCTGCTGCGCGACTGGGAGTTCGAGATGGCCCAGCCCGCCGACAGCTACCGCAACGACCATTCCAAGATGGTGGTGCAGCTCCAGCAACCGTGCCGGGTCCGTTACCGCCGCAGGCAGCGCTGAGAGGACCGGGGAAACAGCCATGGCCTACGTCATCACCCAGCGCTGCTGCAACGACGCCAGCTGCATCGCCGAATGCCCCGTCGACTGCATCCGCCCCCGGCCCGAGGACCCCGAGTTCCGGTCCGCGGAGATGCTCTACATCGACCCGCAGACCTGCATCGATTGCGGCGCGTGCTTCGAAGCGTGCCCGGTCGACGCCATCTACGCCGAAGAGGATCTCCCACCGGACCTGACCGCGTTCGCCGAGCTCAACGCCTCCTACTTCGGCTTGCATCCGCTCGCCGGCGATGCCCTCCCGCTGCCCCGGCCCGCGCGGTTGAGCCGCGAACACGGGCCGCTGCGGGTCGCGATCGTCGGTACCGGACCGGCGGCCTGCTACACCGCCGAACACCTGCTCTCCTACGGCGAGGTGGAGATCGACATGATCGATCGGCTGCCCACCCCGTGGGGCCTGCTGCGCTACGGCGTCGCCCCCGATCACGCCCAGACCCGCGGCGTGGCAGACGCCTTCGCCGCCGCGTTCAAGCGTGACTCGGTGCGCTTCCATCTCGATGTCGAAGTCGGCAACCATCTTTCGCACGCCGAGCTGCTCGACAACTGCCACGCCGTGGTCTACGCCGTCGGCGCCGCGGGGGATCGTCCGCTGGAGCTGCCCGGTGAGGACCTGCCGGGAAGTCACTCGGCGACCGAGTTCGTCGCCTGGTACAACGGCCACCCCGACTACGCCGACCGGGTCTTCGACCTGAGCGCCGAACGGGCCGTGGTGATCGGCAACGGCAATGTCGCGCTCGATGTGGCCCGGGTGCTCACGCTGCCGCCGGATCGGCTCGCGCGGACCGATATCGCCGATCACGCGCTGGCCGCCCTGCGCGACAGCGCGGTGCGCGAGGTCGTCGTGGTCGGGCGGCGGGGGCCGCTGCAGGCGGGCTTCACCAGTGCCGAACTTCTCGCGTTGCAGCACCTGCCCGGGGTGGACGTGATCGTCGACCCCGAGCTGGTGCGGCTGCACCCGGCCGATCGGGAGATCCTCGACGCCGCCGAGACCTCGCACGCGGTCCGGACCAAATGGCGGTTGCTCAACGAGATGGTCGACCGGCCGACCCGGCCCGGCAACCGGCGCATCGTGCTGCGCTGGTGGACCGCACCGACCGCACTGACCGGCCACGATCGCGTCGACACCGTCGAATACGCGCACACCGAACCCGTCCGCTCTGCGGCCGGGGTGTCGGCCGGACCCACCGGCCGCACCGGATCGATGGCGGCGGGCCTGGTGCTGCGCGCGGTCGGCTATCGCGGTGCGCCGGTACCGGATCTGCCGTTCGACGATGCCCGCGGTGTCCTGCCCACCGTGGCCGGACGCGTCATCGGTGACAGCGGGGAACCGCTCACGGGCGTGTACGCGGCGGGGTGGATCAAGCGCGGACCGCGCGGAGTCATCGGCACCAACCGCATCGATGCGGCCGAGACGGTCGAGGCGCTGGTCGAGGACTACCGGGCCGGTGTGCTGAACGAGCCGGCCGGCGACGCCACGGCGCTGAGCCGGCTCATCCGCACCCGGCGGCCCGATGCCATCGACCGTGCGGGCTGGCAGGCGATCGACACCGCCGAGCGCGCGGCGGGCGCCGCAGACGGGCGGCCACGCAGGAAGTTCACCGAGCTCGGTGATTTCCTGCGGGCCGCTCGCGGCGAATAGGCCGGCGCGCGAGGCGAACTCAGGGCTGCGGCGCTCCGGATGCGGGGCGCCGCAGCGGCGCTTCGGGCTGGACTTCGCTGACGATCACGTGCGATCCGCGCGGAGTGCTCACCACCGACGCGACCGCCGCGGCCATATCGGAGGCACGCAGCATGTAGGGGTGCCGGGCGAAGCCCCACTTCGACCAGTCCTCGAGCAGCGGCCCGACATCCTCGACGGTGGCGTCGGTGCCCATCTCGGTCGAGGTCGGTCCCGGCCGGACCATCGACACCCGCACACCGGTGCCTTCCAGTTCCATCCGCAGCTGGACGGACAGGGCCTCCAGCCCGGATTTGGCCGCGTTGTAGGCACCCATCCTGGGCCGGGGGGACACCGAGCAGTCGGACCCGATCAGCACCACGTCGCCGCGCTGCCGCTCGACCATGCCCGGCACCAGCCGGTGCAGCATCCGGTGCGGGCCGGCCAGGTGCACATCCAGCTGACGCGCGAAATCCGCCGGCGTCATCTCGTAGGCCAGACCGAATCTGACCACCCCGGCCGCGGACACCAGGATCTCGATATCGCCGAGTTCCTTCTCCGCGGCGGTGACGAACTCCTCGACCGAATCACTATCGGTGACGTCGAGCCGATGGACGAACGCGACCCCGCCCTTGTCCCGGATCCTCTTCGCGACCGCCTCGCATTCGGGCACCCGGCGGGCACCCAGCGCCACCGGATGACCCAGTTCGGCCAGGGCTATCGCCGTGGCGGCGCCGATGCCGGACGAGGCTCCGGTGACCACGGTGGGCCGTGTGACCGGATGGGGGTCGAATCGTGGCATGCTCGTACCTTTCTCCTGATCCAGAACGAATCTGGACACCTGTCTGGACAATACTACGGCCGGAGTGGCCGAGGCAATGACCGCCGGGTTCAGGACAGCAGACGACGTAGTAGCTTGCGACCGAAACCGACCCGGACCAGCCAATCCAGTTGCCGCTCGGTCGCCGCGGTGTACGGATACCAGATCGCTTCCCGCTTCCCCGCGCGCCGGGCGATCAGCACCGGTTGTGCGTGGGTGAAGCCGCGCAGGCCGTCGAGTCCGTCGTTGACCCGGCCCAGACCGCTGCTCTTGCGCCCGCCGAAGGGCGCCTCGGGAACGCCGTAGATCACCGCGGCGTCGTTGTGCACGACCGAGCCGGTCTCCAGCTGTGCCGCGATCCGCCGCAGGCGCGCGGTGTCGGCGGTGAAGACCGAGCCGGACAGCCCGTACGGGCTGTCGTTGGCCAGCCGGACCGCCTCCTGCTCGTCGCGCACCCGCATGATCGCCACGACCGGGCCGAAGGTCTCCTCCCGCATGATCTCCATGTCGTGGGTGACCTCGGTGACCACCGTCGGCGCGAAGTGAAGTCCCTTGTCCCCCACCGGGTCACCGCCCACCGGCACCGTGGCGCCGCGGGCGCGGGCGTCGTCGAGCTGGCGGCGCACCAGCTCGAGCTGGCGGTCCCAGATGAACGGTCCGACATCGACCGGGTCGCCGGGCCCGTGGCGCACGGCCTGCGCCTGCTCGCGCACCCGCCGCTCGAACTCCTCGGCGACACTGTCGAGGACATAGACCCGCTCGACGCTCAGGCACACCTGACCGCAGTTGAGCATCGACAGATAGACCGCGGCCGCGGCCGCGCGCTCCAGATCGGCGTCCGCGCACACGATCATCGCGTCCTTGCCACCCAGCTCGAGCGTGCACGGGGTCAGCGCCGCTCCGCAGGCGGCGCCGATCGTGCGCCCGGTCGCCACGCTGCCGGTGAAACTGATCTTGTCCACGCCCGCGCCGACCAGTGCCGCGCCGGTCTCGCTGTCACCGTGCAGCACCTGCACGACGTCGTCCGGGACCCCGGCCTCGTGCAGCAACCGGACCACCCACTCGCCCGACCGTGGTGCCACCTCCGACGGTTTGAGCAGCACCGCGTTGCCCGCGAGCACGGCCTGCACCACCGGATTCAGGGCCAGCACGAACGGCCCGTTCCACGGAGTGATGACACCGACCACGCCCAGCGGCTGATACTGCAGCACCAGCTTCTTGGTGGGCCGCAGATAGCCGTGCAGGGATCGGCGCCGTGGCCGCAGCGCGCGCTCGGCCTTGGCGCACCAGTAGTTCAGGAAATCGCAGGACGGCACGATCTCCATACCCAGCGCCTCGATCCGTGGCTTGCCGGTCTCCGCGTGGACGGTGTCGATGATCTCCGCGCGATGCCGGACCAGCGCGTCCAGCGCGGCGCCGACGATCCGCGCCCGCTCCCGCGGCGACTTCGCCGCCCACGCCGGCTGTGCCGCCCTGGCCCGCGCGAGCGCGGCATCGACGTCGGCGGGCGTGCTCACCACCAGCTCGCCGATGCCGTGGCGGTCGATCGGGCTGGACAGAGCGAACCGCCGCCTGCCCTCCGCGGTCTCGGGCAGTGCCTCGAGGATTGCCATATCTCTCCTTGTCTCAGCCCCGCGGTGCGGCGACCTCGTAATGCCGGGCACGGGGCTCGCGCCGCCAGAGGATGCCGTCGCCGGCCGCCGCACCCGCCGACTTCAGTACCCGTTTGAGGATCTTGTTGGTCGCCGTCGTCGGCAGCGTCTCGACGATCCGCACGAAGCGCGGCCACGCCTTCGGCGACAGGTCGAGCTGGGCGCCGAGGAACTCCGCGAACTCGCGCGGGGTCAGGCTCGCGCCGTCTTGGAGCACCAGCGCGGCCATCACCGCGTCCCCGACGTGCTCGTCGGGGACGCCGTACACCGCCGCCCGATTCACCGCCGGCAGCCGGTGCAGGACGCGTTCGATCGGTCCGGCGGCCAGGTTCTCGCCGTCGACGCGCATCCAATCCGCCGTGCGCCCGGCCAGATACAGCCATCCGTCGGCGTCCTTGTAGGCGAGGTCGCCGGACCAGTAGAAGCCGCCGCGCAGCCGCTCGGACGTCGAGGACTCGTCGTTGTAGTACCCGCCGAACAGGCCGGCGCCGGTGGTGTTCACCAGTTCGCCGATGGCGCGCTCCGGATTCGTCAGCGCGCCGTGCTCGTCGAATTCCGCGGGCGGGCATTCGAGGCTGGTCGCCGAGTCGTACACCGCGACACCGGGATAGCCCCGGCCGACCGAGCCCGGAGGTGTCCCCGGTTCCCGGGTGATGATGATGGCCAGCTCGGTCGAACCGAATCCGTCCCAGACCGTGCAGCCGAAACGGCACCCGAACTCGGCGATATCGCGGTCGGTGGCCTCGTTGCCGAAGGCCGCGCGCAACGGATTGTCCGCGTCGTCGGGTTGTTCCGGCGTCGCCAGCACGTAGGCCAGCGGCTTGCCGACATAGTTCAGGTAGGTCACCCCGTGGCGCCGGATGTCGGCCAGGAAGGTCGACGCCGAGAACCGGGCCGGGACCATGGCGGCACCGCTGGCCAGCGCGACGCTGAGGCCGCCGAGCACGGCCGCCGAGTGGAACAGCGGCATCGACAGGTAGCAGACATCGTCGGGGCCGAGCCCGAACTTGTCCACCAGCGGCGGCCCGGCGAAGGGAATCATCATGTGCGCCAGCCGAACAGGCTTGGGATTGCCGCTGGTGCCCGAGGTGAAGATCAGCATGAAGGTGTCGGTCGCCGACGGCACCGAGTGCGGGGTCAGCGGCCCGGCCGCCGCCAGCCCGGCCGACCAGTCCGGCGCGTCCACGTCCACGACGGTGACACCGGGCAGATCCAGCCCGGCCACCAGGGCGCGATGCGCGCTGTCCACGAGCAGGACCTGCACATCGGCGCGCCCGATATCGCTGACGAGCCCCTCGCCGCGGCGGGTGTCGTTGATACCGACAACGACATAGCCGCCCAGTGCGCCCGCCGCGACCGCGATCAGCATCTGCGGGGTGTTGCCCAGCAGCAGCCCGACGTGCATCGGGCGGGCCGGGTCGGCCACGGCCAGCACCGCCGCCGCCTCCCGCCGGGCCGCGGCGACGTAGTCGTGCCAGGTCCACGTCCCGGAGTCGTGGACGATCGCGGTACCGGTGTCGTCGGCGCGCGCTTCGAGCATCGCCGTGACGGTCTGGAACATCGTTGTCATTCCTCAGACCTGCCCCGCCAGGTGCCGAGCCCACCGATAGTCCGCCTTGCCGGTCGGCGAGCGCAGGATCTCCGAGCACCGGATGATCGCCTTGGGCAGCTTGTAGCGGGCGATGTGTTTCGCGCATTCGTCGAGCAGTTCGGCGTCGGTGACGTCGGTGTCGCCGAGGTCGACGATCGCCACCACCTCACTACCCCAGCGGTCCGACGGTCTGCCGACCACCACGACATCGAGGACGCCGGTGTGGGCGGCGACCGCGCGCTCGACCTCTTCGACGAAGATCTTCTCGCCGCCGGAGTTGATGGTCAGGTTGTCGCGGCCGAGCAGTTCGATCCGGCCGTCGCCCAGCACATTCGCGCGATCACCCGCGATCGACCAGCGCTGCCCCTCGACGGTCGGGAACGTGCGCGCCGTCTTGTCCGCGTCGCCCAGATAGCCCAGCGGGATGCGACCCTTCCTGGCCAGCCAGCCGTACGCGCCGGGCTCACCGAGCACCCGCGTGAAGTCCTCATCGATCACCACGGTGTCCTCGCCCGCCGGGACGAAACTGCCGTGCGAGCCGGTGGCGCTGTCGTCGAAGACCTGCGTCATCTGGATGCCGGATTCGGAGGACCCGACCGAATCGACCACGAGGATCGGGCGCCCGAACGCCGCGACCAGGCGCTGGCGCACCGGCGGCGTCAACGGCGCTCCCGCATTGTGCACGGCCGCGAGCAGACCCAGATCGTAGGAGTGCCGTTCGAGTTCGGCGGTGATCGGACGGGCCATCGCGTCGCCGACGATCGGCAGCGCGATCACCCGTTCGCGGGCCACCGCGTCGAGCACCGACACCGGGTCGAACCGATCCACCACGGCGGGCAGGACCAGGGTGCCGCCGTTGGTGACGGTCTGGAACAGCAGCCATTGCGCGGCACCGTGCATGAACGGCGCGGCCACCAGCAACCGGTACGCGCCCCCGGTCGCCACCGCCGACGCCGCGAGTTCGTCATAGGAGCCCAGCTGCTCGCCGGTCCCGAACCGGGTGCCGCCCATCGCGGCGACGTAGACGTCGTCCTGGCGCCACAGCACGCCCTTGGGCATTCCGGTGGTGCCGCCGGTGTAGAGCAGATACAGGTCGTCGCCGGTGGTCGCGGGCAATCCGCCGGGCGGTGCGGGCGCATCGACCACGGTGCCGTAGTCGATGGCGCCGGGCAGCAAGGCGTTGCCGCTGTCGTCGGCGACTTGAATGAGCAGCACCGGATCGTTCAGATCGGCGAGGACGGCGGCGACCCGTGGCGCGAACTCCGCGTGATAGACCAGCACCCGCACCCGCGCGTCACGCAGCAGGTACAGCAATTCCTCTTCGACATACCGGTAATTGATATTGAACGGCACCGCACGCGCCCGATAGGCCCCGATCAGGACTTCCGGATACTCGGTACAGTTGCGCAGGTAGATGCCGAGATGGTCCTGACCCGACTCGTGCCCGGCCAGCACCGATCGTTCGCGGCGGCAGCCGATCCCGCGCGCGGTGAGGAAATTCGCGAATCCGGTGACGTGCCGGTCGGTGTCGGCATAGGTGACCCGGCGCTCACCCCAGACGATGAACTCCTGCTCCGGGATCTGCGCGGCGACCGTCGCGAAGACGTTCGACAATGTGAATGCCACCATGGAATCTCCTACACTTCGCCATCAGGGCTGATCATTGTGTGCAATTCGCCGACCGTCCACGGCGGCGAATTCCGGTGGTCGCGGAAGCCGGCCACGCCGAGTTCGGGACGGGCGTAGCGCCCGACGAAACCACCGGCGGCGACGAATATCTCGCCGGTCACCCGCGCCGAGGACGGGCCGGCGAGATACAGGTACAGCGCGGCGGCGTACTCGGCGGGCGGCGGATCGAGCGAGGCCTGCATGGTGAACTCGTCGATCATTCCGCGCCGGAACAATTCGGCGATGTGTTCCTCGTACTCCGATCCGGTCGAGAGCCGGGTGCGCGCACCGGGACACACGACATTCGCGCGGATCGAATGCTCCTGCAATTCCGCGGCGATCGCCCAGGTCAGACTGTTCACCGCGCCTTTGGCCGCCGCGTATCCGGTGCCGCCGTAGTCGCCGAGAAAGGCGAACGAGGAGGTGTTCACGATCGAACCGCGGCCCTGCCCGACCATTACCGGCGCCGCGATCCGGCAGGTGGTGAAGGTCGTCGACAGGTGCGAATCCAGTTGCGCGTGCCAGTCGGGCTCGTCGATCTCGAGGATCGACGAGCCCGGCGGCTCGGCCATTCCGGCGCAATTCACCAGCGCGTCGACCGCGCCGAATTCCTCGACGCAGGTCGCGATCAGTTTCCCGGCGACGGTCTCGTCCCCGGCCGACCCGTCGATGCCGATCACCGAGGCCCCGCTCGCGCCGATCTCGCGCACCGCCCGGTCCACCGCGGCGCCGTCGCGGCCGTTGACGACCACGCCGGCGCCGTGCCTGGCCATCAGTTCGGCGACCGCGTAGCCGATTCCGCTGCTGCCACCCACCACCACGACGCCACGACCGGACATCGTCCGATCCGTGTTCACCGGACTGTTCGCCATCACACCTCCGACCGGATCGGCAGTGTGCGGGCAGAACAGTCCGCCGACCACCGACCTGCGTTTCCGGACTCATCATTGAATATCTGTCCGGACAGCTGTCTACTATACGAAGTTGTCAACCCCCCGTGGGCGCATTCCGGGGACATCCGCGCTCCCCCGGCACGTCGGACACGACACGCCGCTACCGAAGGATTGATAGCTCTCGAGCATTATCGACAGTTCACAAGAGAACGTCATTACCCTGAACTAGACTGTCCCCACAAGGACTTTCACCTTTCATCCCATGAACCCCGCTGGCGACCACCGGTGATCGTCACACTCGTCCAGTGGTCCCCACCACAGTGATTGCTTGCCCCCGCAGTAGACGTGTAGTACCGTCCAGACTGGTGTCCAGCTGACTGGTCGGACATGTGATTAGCGAGGGGTTCGCCATGATGTCGGCCATTTCGCGGAATTCGCCGGAGCGCGTCCGCAGCGGTCGAACGGCGCACTGGTGGCACCGATTCGCCAGCGAGGTCCGGTCGAACGTGGGGGTCCGATGTCGACGATGAGTTCGATGCCCGAATCCGGAACCGACGAGCCGACCGTTCGCGCGGTCCTGCGCCGCAATTTCGCCGACACCGTGCTGGCCGGTCTGGCCACCTTCGGCCGCGCATTGCGCATCGGGTCGCAATCGGTCCGCATCGGGGCGAGCGACGCGATCCGGCTGCGCTTCGAAATGCACGAAACACTCGAACAGGCATGGTTTCTGATCAAGGTGACGGCGGTGCCCAGCATCTTGATGGCCATCCCGTTCGGAGTCATTCTCTCGACGCAGGTCGGCAATATCGTCTCCCAGCTCGGCGCCAATTCGATGATCGGCGCGGCGGGTGGCCTCGGCGTGATCAAACAGGGCGCGCCGATGGCCGCGGGCATCCTGCTCGGCGGTGCAGGCGCCGCCGCGATCGCCGCCGACCTGGGCGCGCGCACCGTACGCGAGGAGGTCGACGCCATGCGGGTCATGGGGGTCGATCCGATCCAGCGCCTGGTCGTACCGCGCATCGCGGCGATGATGCTGGTCGCGCCGCTGCTCAACCTCCTCATCATCGTCGTCGGCATCGCCGCCGGTTACGGGGTCGCGGTCGCGGCCCTCGATGTCACGCCGGGCAGTTATTGGGATTCCTTCGGCGCCTTCACCACCTCGTTCGATGTCTGGGTCTCGCTGGTGAAATCCCTGCTCTTCGGCTTCCTCGTGGTGGTGATCGCCTGTCAGCGCGGGCTCGAGGCCAAGGGTGGGCCGCGCGGTGTCGCCGACGGGGTCAATGCCGCGGTGGTCATGTCGGTCGCGGCCATCACCGTGCTCAATACCGTGGTCACCCAGGTGATCACGATGTTCGTCCCGATGAAGACCGCCTGATGACCGCCGCGCCCTACCTGCCCCTCGGAGTCCGCTGGCTCGGCCGGCTCCGCCGCAAACTCGGCCCGCTGCGCCCGATCGAGTCGCTCGGTTTCACGATCGGCTTCTGCTGGCAGGTGCTGTCCACGATCCCGTACACCGTGGTGCACTACCGCCGCCAGACCCTGCTCGCGATCACCGATATGACCTGGGGTCGCGGTTCGGTGATCATCGGCGGCGGCGTCGTCCCGCTGATGCTGCTGATGGGGGCCGCGATGGGCGCCTCCATCGGCATCGAGGCCTACAACGCCCTCGACGCGCTCGCGCTCGGGCAGCTCAGCGGCCTCATCTCCGCGTTCGGGGTCACCCGGGAGCTGGCCCCGATCGCCGCCGGAGTCGGGTTCGCGGCCCAGGCCGGCTGCCGGATGACCGCCGAGATCGGCTCGATGCGCATCTCCGAGGAGATCGACGCGCTCGAATCGCTCGGTATCCGCTCGGTGCCGTTCGTGGTGACCACCCGAGTGGTGGCCGGGATCATCGCTGTCGCACCGGCATTCGTCGTCGCACTGATCCTGAGCTACCTGTCGTGTCAGCTGATCGTGACGACCTTCCACGACGTGCCGCCGGGAACCTACGACCACTATTTCGATCAGTTCGTCCTCGGCTGGGACGTGCTCGCCGCGACCATCAAGGTGGTGGTCTTCGCCGTCGCCGTCGTCCTGATCCACAGCTACCAAGGCTATTTCGCGACCGGCGGACCCGAGGGGGTCGGCATCGGGTCGGGGCGCGCCATCCGCGCCAGCCTCGTCGCCATCATCGCCCTCGACATGGTGGCCACCATCGTCCTCTGGGGATTCCGGTCCCCCATCACGTTCACCGGGTGATCGCATGCCGCCTTACGCACTTCCCGGCACCGAGGTCGGGCCGTGGCGCGCCCGCGTCCTGGGCGCCTGCGCCGTCGCGATCACGCTGGTCGGAGGCCTGGTCTGGCGGGCGCTGCCCGAATCCGGCGCACCGGAGGACATCCGCGTCGCGGTCCGCACCGATCAGGTCGGCGAAGGCGTGCAGCCCGGCACCGACGTGCGTCTCGACGGCGTCAAAGTGGGTTCGGTCGCCGCGATCACCGCCGTCGGCGCGGGACGCGAGGACATCGAACTGGTCCTGGACCGCACGCAACTGTTCGGCCTCACCGACACTCTCACCGTCGACTTCGCACCGGGCAACCTGTTCGGAATCAGTGCGGTGCAGCTGATCTCGCAGGCCGGTGGCACCGAGCTGCGCGACGGCTCCACGGTCGACCTGAGCGGCGAGCACGCAGGCCGCGTCCGCGACGCCACCCTCTCGGCGCTGCTGCGGTCGACGGGACAGCTCACCGACAAGGTCCTGACCACCCAATTGGCCGACCTGCTGCGCACCGTCTCCGGCGATCTGCGCGCCTTCACCCCGTTGCTGGAGGCGCTCGGCGCCACCCTGCGCGCCTACGCCGACACCCGCGTGCTCGCCCCCTCGGACCTGGCCGGTTCCTTCGGTGCGACGCTGACCGGGCTGCCACCGATGCTCACCGGGGCGGTGGACGTCCTCGATGCCGCCTACACCAACGAGTACCTCCGCTCGCCGGACAACCTGCGACGCTTCGCCGAGTTCTGGGACGACATGCAATACGATCTGCTGCCCGCCGTCACCCGGACGATGACCACGGCCGAAACACATTTCGGCACCCTCATGCCGATCATGACGATGATCTTCGACCAGGTCGCCGCGTCGGCGGGCCCGGCCGGGGGCACCACCGAACAACTCGCCACCCTCATCGAACGACTCGGCGCCGCGTTCGCGCAGACGCCGACCGGACCGGTGCTGCGGGTCGCGGTCGAGCTGGACACCGTGCCCGGGCTGGCCGGGCCACTGGCGGCACTGCTCGGTGCGTCCACGGGAGGCCGGTGATGAAGACTCGTTCGCTGGCGCTGCGGGTGGTCGTGGCCGTGGCACTGATGGCGGTGGTGCTCGTCGGCGTCCTGCGCCTGATCGAGCGGCCGGTCCGCGGCGACACCGACACCTACACCGCGCTGTTCACCGATGCCAACGGACTGCGCGCCGGCGACGACGTGCGCCTGCACGGCGTCCAGGTCGGCAAGGTGGCCGGGATCGAGCTGGCCGGCACCCTCGCACGGGTGCGGTTCAGTGTCGTGCGCGACCGCCCGGTGTACACCACGACGACCGTCGCCGTCCGATACCAGAATCTCACCGGATTCCGGTACCTGGACCTCGTCCAACCCGACCGGCCGGGCGAGACCCGCGCACCCGATGCCGAGTTCGGCACCACCGAGACGATACCCGCCTTCGACATCACCACCTTGTTCAAGGGACTACAGCCGGTGCTCGCGCAACTGTCCACCGACGAGATCAACCGCTTCACCACCAGCATGCTGGCGGTGATCCAGGGTGACGGCACCGGACTCGGACCGGCACTCGACGCCGTCGACACGCTCAGCCGGTACGCCTCCGACCGCCAGGTGGTCATCTCCACCCTGGTCCGCAACCTGGGCCAGATCTCGGATCGGCTCGGCGGCCGGTCGGGACAGGCCGTCCAGCTACTGACCAACCTGACCAATCTGTTCACCGCCATCGCCGAGAAACTGCCCGGGCTGGTCGACTTCTCGATGACGATCCCGCCGGTGATCGAACCGATCCAGTCGATGTTGCGCACCGCGGGCATCACCGGCGACGAGAACCACGATCTGGATCTCGTGCTGCGCAACGCTTTTCCCGATCAGCAGGTGGCGGTGGCGGTGTTCGACCGGCTGCCGGGTCTCATCCAGTCCATGGCCGCGCTGGTACCCGCCGCGGACGGCGGCGGCCTGCGCTGCTCCCAAGGCGTCGCCGTCGCGCCCGAGCCACTCCAGGTACTCATCGCCGGACAGGGGGTCGTGCTGTGTCACGCTCGATAGCCCGGCTCCGTTCGCTGCTGCGGCGGATCACCGCGGTGGACCCGGCGAACGCCCGGACCACCGATCTGCGCTGGGGCATCGTCGGTCTGTGCGCCGTCGTCGTGCTCACCGTCGCCGTCGGCGTGGTGTCACTGGTCGGGACGACCGCCGAACGCGAGTACGCCGCCGATCTGCGGCAGGCGGGCGCGCTGCGCGTCGGCGACGACGTCCGGATCGCCGGCATCACCGTGGGACAGGTGGACACCCTCACCCTGCGCCCCGACCGGGTCCGGATGACCTTCACCGTCCGCGACGACGTCTTCCTCGGCGACCAGACGGTGCTCGACATCCGGATGCTCACCATCGTCGGCGGCTACTACGTCGCCGTGCAGCCCGCGGGCAGCGCGCCGCTCGGGCAGGCCGTGATCCCGATGGAGCGAGTCGTGTTGCCCTACAACCTCACCCAGGTCTTCCAGGACGCCGTGCGACCGGTCGAGGAGATCGACGGCACCGTGCTGCGCGAGAACCTGGCCGCGGTGTCCACCTCGATCTCGGGCAGTCCCGACGCCTTCCGATCGGCGATCGGCGCCGCCGGCGACCTGGTCACGGTGATGAACGAACAGAACGCCGACATCTCCAAGGCGCTCTCGATCGCCGACGAGTACCTCACCGCGATCGACGCGAGCTCCGATGTGCTCGCCCAGCTGATCCGGATGCTGCGGACCCTGGAGACGATCGTGCAGACGCACAAGGCCACCGTCGCGCACGCGCTCAACACCCTCTCCGACGTCCTGCACCGGGCCTCCCCGCTGGGGCGCGCGTGGGACGCGAGCCTGCACGACCGGGTCGGCCCGCTGACCGACGCGGTCGCGGGCCTCGACGGCCTCGCCACCCACCTCGGCGAGTTGTCCGGCGCGCTGCGCGCCCTCGAGGACAAGTTGCTGCCACTGCTGTCCGGCGGCGCGGGAGCGCGGATCGACCAGTCCGGCGTGACCGTCGTCCCGGAACGACTGTGTATCCCGGTGCCGGGAGGGGGTTGCTGATGCTGACCGGAATACTGGGGTCGCGGGGGTTCATGTCCGCCGCGGTCGTGCTCACCCTGGTGCTGGCCGGTGGCGCCGCGCTGCACCTGGCCCGGCCCACCCCCGAGGTCCGCTCCTACTGCGCCGACATGCCCGACAGCATCGGGCTCTACCGGGGCAGCCCCGTCACCGTGCTCGGTCTCCGGGTCGGCGAGGTGACCGGCATCGAACCCGAAGGACCCTGGGCACGAGTACATTTCACCGTCCGCGCCGACCGCAAGTTGCCACTCGACGTCGGCGCCGTGACGGTGAACGACACCCTTGTAGCCGATCGCGATCTCGCGCTCGTCGGCGACGAACCCACCGGACCGGGCTGGGACTCCGGCACCTGCATCACCAACACACTCACCCCCGCGAGCCTCACCGAGACCTTCGACGCGCTCGCCGGGCTCGCCGACGAACTCGACAGCACCACCGACGATCCCGCCACCAGCTCGGGTCTGGCCGCGCTGAACCGGGCCACCGCCGGGACCGGCGACCAGCTCAACGCCGTCATCACGCAGCTCGGGCAGGCACTGTCGGCACCCGACGCCGCGATCGGGCACATCGGCAGCCTCATCGACGCGCTCGCCGCACTGCTCCAGCAGGCCCACAGCGGCTGGGACGAGGTGGAGGCGATGACCACCGAACTCCCCCGCACCTTCAACGACATCGTCACCATCGCCTTTCCACCGATCATCGACATCGTCACCTACCTGATCCAGGTGCTCCCCCAGCTCAACGACGCGATGATGCTGCTGGCCACACCGACCGTCCGCGCACTGGACAAGATGTCGGACCTGCCCGACCTCCTGGCAGCCGGGGTCGGCTCGTTCGCCGACATCGTCGAGCGGGCCCCGGCGATCGCGGCCGGTCTGGCCACCTCGCTGGACCCGGCCACCGGCCGACCCACTGTCGACTACCTCGCACCGAAGATCGCACTCCCCCAGGGCGATTCGGCGACCCTGTGCGCTGCCTTGCACGCGCTGACCGGGCAGCCGTGTACGACGGCCGCCGACGGCAGCACGACCGTGCCGTCGATTCCGCTGCTGCTGGCGGCGGTGAGCGCCGGATGAACCGCCGCACCCTGCGCCGCCGCCTCGCCCCGGTACTGCTCGCGGCCACCGTCACCTTGAGCGTGTCCGCCTGCGATGTGCAACCCGCCGACATGACCAGTTTCGGGACCGGAGGACCCACCTATCCGCTGCACATCGAGTTCACCAGCGTGCTCAATCTCCCGCAGGGCGCCAAGGTGATCGCCGACGGACTCGAGATCGGCCGGCTCACCCAGGTCACCCTCGTCGACCCCGGTCCCGGCGAGACCGGATCCGGGTACGTCTCGGCCGAGATCGCGGTCGGGCGATCGGTGCGACTGCCCGTGGGTACCACCGCCGAACTGCGCCAGGAGACACCGCTCGGCGATGTCCACATCGCCCTCGCCGAACCGCGGACACCGACCACGGCGATGCTCGCGCCCGGGGCGACGATCCCGCGCTCGGACACCACCCAGGCACCGACCATCGAGGACATCCTCGCGGCACTGTCGACCTTCATCGGCACCGGCGCGGTCACCGATGTGCAGGACATCATCCGGACGATGAACGGCGTGCTGCCCACCGATCCGCGCGACACCGCGCGACTGTCCGGCATTCTCGGGGCCGACCTCACCGATCTCGCGGGCGATCTGGAGTCCGTCGACGCCGTCCTCGACGGACTCCAGACCACCCTCGACGACGGGGTCATCGACAACGCGCCGGTGATCGAGGAGTTGCTGACGCCCTACGGCGTCCAGCAGACCACCGACGCGATCAACGCCCAGATCGGTGTCATCTTCGTGCTGACCGCGCTCGGCCCGGTCGCCCCGAGCGCCGCATGGCTCGGACCGCTGCTCGGTTCACTCGACGCCACAGTCGCCGCGGTGGTGCCGATGCTGTTCGGCAGCCGTCCGCTCGACACCGATTCCCCGTCGAACATGAAAGCACTGGTCGATCTCATCCACACCACGATCATCCCGTTCGCCGAACGCCCGACGATCGACCTGGTCGAAGTATCGGTCGCCGGCGAGTCGGCCCCGGCGATGCCCGTCGACGAACAGACGCGCCGGATCGTCGACCTGCTGCGCGTGATCGGAGCGGTCCGATGAATGTCCGTGCCGCGGTGTCGCTGTCGGCGATCGCCGCCGTGCTCGTCCTCGGCGTCGCCTATATGACCTTCGGGGTGCTGAATATCGACCCCCGGGTTCGCTTCATGACCGTCGACATGGAGCTCGACAATTCCGGCGGGCTCGGCGCGAACGCGCCGGTGCTGCTCAACGGGGTGACCGTCGGCCACGCCGAGTCGGTGCGCAAGCAGGCGCGCGGCGTCCTGGTGCGCCTGGCGATCGACGACCGGTACCGCATCCCGGTGTCGAGTCCGGTTCGCATCGAACAACTCTCGGCGCTGGGCGAACCGTACATCGGCTTCGAGCCGACCGACGGCGACGGACCGTATCTCGAGGACGGCCAGGTCGTGCCCGCCGCCCAGGTGCGCACGCCCATGACGATCACCGAACTGTCGTCGAAGATGGTCGTGCTGCTCGACGGGATCGACCCCGACGCGATCGCGGGCCTGGTCGACACCTTCGATCGCGCCCTGGCCGGCACCGACGCCACCATGCAGACACTGCAACGCTCGACCACGCTGCTGGCGGCGACACTGCTCAGCCGGACCCAGGCCCTGCACCAGCTCTTCGCCGATCTGCAGTTCGTCGGCGGCGACATCGACTGGATGGGGCCCTCGCTCACGACCGCCGGACCGCTGTTCGGCGAATTCGGTATCACGCTCAGCGCGATCGTCCAATCGGGGTCGGCGCTGGTCGAAAGCCGCCCCACCGAACAGTATTTCACCGGCGACGGGCTCGTCCCCTTCCTCACCGAACTCGAGGCGTTGCTGGCGAAGATCGGGCCGAGCTCGGCGAATCTGGCGCCGATGTTGCAGCCGGTGGTCGGCGACGCGGTCCGGCGGGTACCCGACATCGACCTCGGCACCCTGCTCGACCAGGCACTGCACGGCCTCGGCGACGACGGCGCGGTGCATCTGCGCATCGGCATGAAATAGCGCCGTGGACCACGGCACAGCGGAAGGATCGTCCATGAGTACCGACAGCACAGAGCCCGCGGACACCGCCACCACCCGCACGCCACCACGCACCGTGGCGATCCGCCTGTCGACCGTGCTGACAGGTGCCGCGCTGGCCGTGCTCGTGCTCGCCACCGTGACCCTGGCCGTGCTGTACGGCTCGGCCCGCGCCACGATCGGCGACCACGATCGCCGCGACGCCGACGCACAGCACGTCGAACAGATCGCGCTCGACTACGCCCTCGGCGCCTCGACGATCGACTACCGCGACGTCAAGGGCTGGCTGACCGGGTTGAAGGCCGGTACCACCACCGACCTCACCACGAAATTCGATACCACCGCGCCGCAGCTCGAACAGATCCTGCTGCCGCTGCAGTGGACGTCGACGGCAACCCCGCTCTCCGCCGACATCGTGTCCGAAGCAGCCGGGGTGTACAAGGTGAACGCCTATCTCACCGTGAACTCCACCAGTGTGCAGAACCCCGCAGGCACGCTGACCACCGTCGCCTACTCGCTGACCATCGACCGGAACGCGGACTGGCAGATCGCCGATGTCGGCGGATTGCAGAACGCGTTCCCGGTCAAATAGCCGACCGGGCAACGGCCGATCACCTCGCCCGCAGCCCGAGGGTGGTGGGTGAGCCCGATGGGAGCGAAGTTGACATCCTCCCGGCCCTGAAGGGCCGGGATCCCTCCTGAACCTCGCGGTCCTCCGGTGGGTTCCTGTTTCACAGGGACATGCCTTCCGCTAGGCGGCCGGACTTACCGTCCCTCCGCAGGCGTTTAGCCTCTCCGCCTGCCCAGCGGCGAGGATATTGATCGCGGCGTTCAGATCGCGGTCGTGGACCACACCGCACCCACACGTCCATTCCCGCACATGCAACGGCTTGCCCTTCCCCACGACTCCGCACACCGAGCACAAGCGAGTCGACGGGAACCAACGATCCACTCGGGCGAAGGTGCGCCCGTACCGGGCCGCTTTCTCCTCCAACATGGAGGTGAACATGCCCCACCCGGCATCGTGCACCGACTTCGCCAACCGGGTCCGGGCCAAACCCTTGATACACAGGTCCTCGACATACACCGCTTAGTTGTCGCGGATGATCGTCGTGGACTGTTTGTGCGCCCAATCCCGGCGCGTATCGGCCACTCTCGTGTGAGCCTTCGCGACCCGCAGCCGCGCCTTGGCCCGGTTCTTCGAGCCTTTGTCCTTGCGCGACAACGACTGCTGTGCCTTCCGCAACCGGCGTTCTGCCTGCCGCAGGAACCGTGGCGAGGTGATCATCTTGCCGTCCGACAGGACCGCGAACGTGGCCAGACCCAGGTCGATTCCGACCTCGGAGTCGACCGGCGGCAACGGCTGCGTGTCGACTTCGACCACGAACGACGCGAAATAACGGCCCGCCGCGTCGGTGACGATCGTGACCGACGACGGGTCGGCGGGCAGTGCCCGCGACCACGCGACCTTCAGTTCGCCGATCTTGGCGATATACAGTCGCCGGTTCGGACGCAACGAGAAACCGTTGCGGGTGAACCGGATCGCCTGCCGGTTGTCCTTGCGCGACCGGAACCTCGGAGCCGCGACCCTCGCGCCCTTGCGTTTCCCGGTGACGGAGGCGAAGAAGTTGCGGTAGGCGGTGTGCAGGTCGCCCAACGCTTGAACCAGTGCCACCGACGAAACTTCGGCCAGCCACGCCCGTTCCGGTGTTCGTTTGGCCTCGGTGATCACCCTGGTCTGCAACACCGAGTCCTTGATGTATGGCAGCCCTGCGGCGTGAGCATCGCGGCGGGCGCGTAGTGCGTCGTTGTACACCACCCGTGCGCAACCGAACACCCGAGCCAACGAATCCTGTTGGCCCGACGTCGGATACACACGGTAGTTGTACCGGAGCTGCACAAATCGACTGTACCCGTGCACCTGCTCGTCGAGTACGCGCCCAAGGTCGCGGTGTCGAGGCTGGTGAACAGCCTCGAAAGGGGTGTCGGCTCGCCGCCTTCGTGACGAGTACCGCGGTGGTGGCGGGATCGGCCTCAGTGGGCCGGCGGGGTCAGGCCGGGCGGACGGTCATCGGCAGTCCGGCGAAACCGCGCACGTTCACCGAATGCACACGTTCGGCCGACGCGCTGTCGATCTCGTAGTCGCGCAGCGTCCGGGCGATCTCGGTCAGCGCGATATTGGATTCCATTCGCGCCAGGTGCGCGCCCAGGCAGAAATGGACGCCGAGGCCGAAACTCAGCAGGGTCTGTGAGCTGTCGCGGCCGATCGAGTACCGTGCCGCGTCCTCGAAGACCTCCTCGTCGCGGTTCGCCGAGCCGAGCAGCAGCAGCACCCGGTCGCCGGCGGGAATCGTGTACTCGCCGTAAGTGACATCGGCCAGGACGCGACGCAACAGCATCTGCGTGGAGTTGTCGTAGCGCAGCGTCTCCTCGGTCCAGTCCGGCACCGCCGCCGGATCGGCGAGCGGCTTGGCGACTTCGTCCGGGAACTGGGCGCCCCAGTACATCGCGTTGCCGAGCAGTTTGGTGGTCGTCTCGTTGCCCGCGACGATCATCAGCACCAGGAAGCCGATGATCTCCTCGTCCGAGAGCCGGGTCACCCCGGTCTGCTCGTCGGGGATCTCGGCGTCGATCAGGACCGAGACCAGGTCGTCGCCGGGGTTCTTGCGCCGCCCGGCCAGCAGCTCGCGGTAGTAGCCGGTGAGTTCCAGATAGGCCAGGATCGCGCCCTCCGGAACATCGAGGACGCCCTCCTCGCGGTGCAGCAGCAGATCGGACTGGGTGCGCAGGTGGGCGCGGTCGGCCTCGGGCACCCCGAGCAGCTCGGAGACCACATCCATCGGCAGCAGGCCGGCGAAGTCGCGGATGTAGTCGAACCGGCCCAGCTGCAGGCACCGGTCCCAGTGCCTGCGGGTGAGTTCGGTGATCCGATCGGTCAGCTCGAGCAACCGGCGCGGGGTGAAGCCCTTGGAGACGAGCTTGCGGATCCGGGCGTGCTTGGGATCGTCCATCGCCAGGAACGACATGGCGCGGTGCGCCTCGGGCCCGTAGGAGGTGGGGTCCATCGACACACCCCAGCTGTTGGACAGCCGCGCGCTGTCGCGTAAGGCCGCGCGGACATCGCGATGCCGCGACAGCGCCCAGAAGTCCATCGAGGCGTTGCGGTAGACCGGCGCCTCGGCACGCAGTCGCGTGTAGGTCGGGTACGGGTCCTCGTGGAACGAGTAGTTGTACGGGTCGAACGGTACAACCGTCTCCATGTCGACGTTCACAGCGCACTCCATCACCAGAAATTCGTAGGGATGTCCGACGCTACGTCATGTTCGGACAGTTGTATAGACACTTGTCCACTTACCGGAAACACGCGCCGGAACGAGGCCGGGCGGGTGCGTTGCGCACCCGCCCGGCCGTTACCGATCGTCGGGCCCGCTGTCGTCCACGATCGACAATGCCCGCGTCGGGCAGTAGGTGACCGCGTCACCCACCGCCGCGCGATGCGCGCCCGACGGCTGGTCGAGCAGGATCTCGACCTTTCCACGTTTGGGCACCGTGAACACCTCCGGCGCTTCGGCCTGGCACACCGCATGCCCCTGACACAGATCCAGATCAACGACGATTCGCACTACACACCTCGCAGACTCACCGCCGGCTCGCGCCGGTGGGCGTGATGGCCAACGGGATTCCCCGGTCGGCGAATTCGAAGGTCGCCCCGGAACTGAACCGGGTGATCGCCACTTCGCCGAGTTCCTTGCCCGCCGGACCCCGGCCGATCTCGATCGTCAGGCCGGTGTCGTCGGCGCTCGCGCGCAGCGCCGACCAGGTCGGGTCGACGGCCGCCGCGATCGCCAGGACCGGGTCGAGGTGCTCGGCGTCGATGCGCGCCGGCCAGCCGTCGTCGGCGATCGCGCCCGAGGAGGCCGGAATCCGCAGCAGCACACCGGCTTCGGTGCCCGCACCGGTCCGGGTCGCGGTGATGCCGGTGTACTGGGTGGGACCGAGCACCGGATGCAACTGGAGCACAGTGGCCAGCGAGGTGGCGTCGGTGCCCAGGCCCAGGCACGCACGCAGCCGGCCTGCGGTGAGTCCGGCGATGCCGGTGAGCTGTTTGCGGCTCAGAGTCGCGGCATGCTCGGCATCGGTCCGGTTGCCGACCGCCCAGGTGAATCCGATGGCCAGCAACTGATGTTGCAGGGCGAGTTCCTCGCAGATGCGCACCAGCGCGCTGTGCGACCAGTCGGCGAACCGCAGATCGGCCAGCAGATGACCGCGATAGTCGGTCCGGCCTTCCTCGGTGGGATCGATCGCCGACAGCTCCACCTGCGCGGCCCTGGTCCGTGACATCCGGATCGACTGCTCGGGCAGCGGCAACTCGTCCCGATCGGGTTCGATGGTGACGGTCCACGCGCAGTGCGGGTGCCGGTCGGCCGGTCGGCGCGGTGGCCGGTGCAGCGGGCGGATACGGGCACGCCGATTGGTCGCGATCGCGGTGGCGTCGAAGGTCGGATCCTCGATGTGATGACACATCGCGGTCACGTAGTCGTCGCCGAGTGGCTCGACATCGATCAGGGCGCCACAGTGATTCAGCTCGAATCCGCCGTGATAGGTGTCGGTGACGCTGTAGCGGAAATCCATGAATTGCGGTGGCGCGCCGATGTCGAGCTGCATGCATTTGAACATGTCCTCGACGCCGTCGCCGTCGAGCCCGAGCGCGGTCCGCATCCGGGCGGTGTAGACGGGACTGGCCGAAATCCATTCCTCGACACCGACATCGGCCATGACTTCGCGGCCGAACGCGGCAATGAGATGCGCCATTCCGCTGCGGTCGATCAATTGTCCCGACAGCTGCAGCTCCGGGACGAGCCGCGCCAGCATGGGGCGGGGCAGATCCGAATACGACATCATCGCGTCACCACAGCGGAACCGGCGAGGCGCCGAGCGGATACCACCCGGGCAGATCACCCTTGGACTTCAGCACGCGCTCGATCCGCTTCATGACACCCGCGGGCAGATCACCGTTCTTGATCATCTCGGTGAACAGCGCGGTCAGATTCCCGTAATCGAAGAAATCGCGCTGCCATGCCCACTGGTAATCGCCGCCGTATTTGAACCAGCTGCCCTGGATGCCGTCGAGGGAGTAGTTGGTGCCGTCGGCGCGGGTGACATCACATACCTGTTTCCACAGGCCGAGCATGTCACCGGTCTTCTCGTCGACGACCCAGGACTGGTAGGGATAGGTCCATCCGTCGAGGCCGTCCATTTCCAGGCCGATGGCGTAGTCGCGGATCTCGGTGCGCCCGATGGCCATGAAATCGTGGGTGGGGCCGTAGTTCCAGCCGTAGGTGGCGTCTTCGGTATAGAACTCCGCCAACGGCCGCCAGTCACCGGCTTTTTCGCAATCGGTGTTCGCCTGCAGCCATCGGCGGATCATCTCATCGAGTTCGGCGCGGGGGAATGGCATGGACATCTTCTCCGATCGGTACAGCGGACTCGGCGTGATGCGGGCCACGCTACACAGTGGCGTTACAGTTGTACAGACATAAAACTGTACACGTGTCTAGACGCCGTGCCGACCATTCAGGATTCGAGGTACGCCACGATGCCGCCGACGAGACCGTCGAGCGCGTCGTCGAGGTTGCCGTAGGTGCCCAGCGTCCGCTCCGAGGTGATGCCCCGCATCGCGGCGGGGATGAGCGCGGCCACCTGCCGCACCTTGACCGGGTCGACCCCGAACTCGCCGAACGCGCGCTGACAGGCCTGGTCCCAGTTCGGTTTCCACGACGCCAGTTCGGCGGCGGTGCGCGGATAGTCGCGTTCGAGTTCGGCGTGATCACGCGGCAATGCGGCGCGCAATGTCTCGATGGCCAGCGACTCGGGCCGGCGCAGACCGCTCGCCATGGCGCCGATCAGCGCGGCGACCCGCTCGCGCAGCGTGCCTGCGGGCTCGAACCCGGCGGGCAGGTCGCCGCGCCGGTCGGCGGTGTAGCGCAGCACGGCCGCCCACAGGCCGTCGATGTCACCGAACTGGTACTTGACCACTCCCCAGGTGGCGCCGATGTCGCGCGCGATGCGGTTGCCGGAGACGGCGGCTGGATCGCCGGTGGCCAGCGAGGCGATCGCCGCCTTGATCATGGCCTCCCGCGACTCGATACCGCGTTTGTTCGCGCGTCGTCCGCCGCTCGTCTCTTCCGCCACAAGGGCTGATCGTACTGGCCGTGACCAGCGGCAGCCAGTTTCATCGAACCCTCTTGTATTCTTTCACAGAGGGTTCTATTCTCGGTCTCGCCGCAGGGCGGCAGCCCTCGACAGCGTGGAGGATCGAGATGGCGAAACCACCCCTTTCGATGGAGCCGACCGGCTGGTTCCAGGTGGCCTGGTGCACCGAGATCACCGTCGGCGCCGTGCACACGATGAAGTACTTCGGCCGTGAAATGGTGGCCTGGCGCTCGGCGTCGGGGCGGGTCACCGTCTTCGACGCCTACTGCGAGCACCTCGGCGCGCACCTCGGGTACGGCGGACACGTCGAGGGCGGCAATCTCGTCTGCCCGTTCCACGGCTGGGAATGGAACGCCGAGGGACGCAATGTGCACATCCCCTACGAGAGCCACCCGAACCGGGGCCGCCGCATCCGCAGCTACCCCGTGACCGAACGCAACGAAGCCGTCTGGATCTGGTTCGACATCCAAGGCCGCGCACCACATTTCGAGATTCCGGACATCTTCGACGCGTTCGGCGACGGCAAGACCGCGGCCGACTACTATCCGCCGGTGCCCGCGGCGACGCTGCACCGGCCGGGACTCGAACTGCACCCGCAGTACGTCATGGAGAACGGCGTCGACTTCGCCCACTTCAAGTTCGTCCACAAGACGCCGTTCGTCCCCGAATTCACCCGCCACGATTTCTCCGGACCGGTCTCCTACGTCGATTTCACGATCGCCTTCGACGCCGGTGTCACCGAGGACGACGTCGCCAGCGGCGTCGAGTCGATCAACGCAGGCCTGGGCTGCTCGATCACCAAGAGCTGGGGCATGGTCGACAACCGCACCATGCCCGCGGTGACACCGGTCGACGAATACACCTCCGATGTCCGCTTCACCGTGTGGATCGGGCGCAGACCCGGCGACGACGGTCCCGGGATCAGCCGCTACGGACAGACCATGGCCGGGTTCATCATCGACCAGTTCGAAGCCGACATCCACATCTGGGCGCATCAGCGCTACTCCGACCCGCCCGCGTTGTCGCGCAAGGAATTCGACGGATTCACCGCACTGCGCACCTGGGCGAGCCAGTTCTACCCCGCGACAGAAAGCCCCACACCATGAGCACTTCCGGCACGATCCGGGTCTTCCAAGTAGCGACCGGCAATCTCGGCACCGAGATGATCGGGCGCATCCGCGAGCATCCCGATCTCGAACTCGTCGGCCTGCACTGCTACTCCCCCGACAAGATCGGCCGCGACGCCGGCGAGATCGTCGGCATCGGGCCGATCGGGGTGACCGCCACCGGCACAGTGGCAGAGATCATCGCGGCCCAGCCCGATGTCCTCACCTTTCACGGCGTGTTCCCCGACGAGGAACTCTACGAGCGGGTCCTCGAGGCGGGCATCGATGTGGTGACCACCGCGGACTGGATCACCGGATTCCATCGCGACACCAACCACGCGCACCCGTCCGGGCAGCAGGTGAGCGCGGTGCTCGCGGCCGCGTGTGCGCGCGGCGGCTCGACCTTCTACGGGACCGGCATGAATCCGGGGTTGTGCCAGATCCTCGGCCTGGTACACACCGCGGACGTCGCCGAGATCGAGAACATCGTCGTCACCGAGTCCGTCGATGTCTCCTGCCACCACTCCGTGGACACCTGGCAGGCCGTCGGCTACGGCAGGCCCGTGGACGACCCGTCGATCCCGGATTCCCTGCACAAGTACACGGCGGTCTTCGCCGACGCCGTGTACCTGATGGCCGACGCGTTCGACCTCGCACTCGACGAGGTCGCCTTCTCCTACGAGCTCGGCGCGTGCACCCGCGATGTCGACCTCGGCTGGTATCACCTGCCCGCAGGGTCGCTGGGCGCCAGCTACATCAAGTACCGGGGCATGGTGGACGGAGTCGCCCGGATCGAGACCCACCTCGAATGGCAGATGACCCCGCACACCGACCCGGCCTGGGACATCAAGGGCTGTTACATCACCCAGGTGACGGGTGACCCCAACATCTACAGCAGACACATGATCTTCCCCCGCAAGGGATTCGACATGTCGAAGCCGGAGAACTTCGCGTCCATCGGCATGACGGTGACCGGGCTGCCCGCGCTCAATGCCATCAAGTCCGTGGTCGCGGCACCGCCGGGAATCATCACCAGCGCGGATCTCCCGCTGCGGGCCTTCGCGGGACGGTTCAAGGCATGACTCCACCGATGTGACATCATCGACTAGAACAGGTTCTAGAAATTCCGAGGAGGTCGCCGTGGGAACCACTCGCTCGGTGCGGACGGGACCGTTCGTCGTGCCCGATCTGGACGCGATCCCCGGCGGACGGATGCTCGAGCTCCCCGGCCGGGGCCGCACCTACGTCGTGGACATTCCGGGACCACCCGGTGCGCCCACGCTGATCCTGCTGCACGGCACCGCGTGCACGGCGGCGCTGAACTGGTTCCCGGCACTCGATGCGCTCAGCGCCCGGTATCGCGTAGTGCTGTTCGATCAGCGCTGGCACGGTCGCGGCATCCAGTCGGCGCGGTTCCGGCTCGACGACTGCGCCGACGACGTGGTCGCGGTGGCCGACGCCCTCGGCGTGGATCGCTTCGTCTGCGTGGGTTATTCGCTCGGCGGGATCGTCGCACTGCTCACCGCCCACCGGCATCCGGACCGGGTCGCGGGGCTGGTGCTGTGCGCGACGCCGTATCGCTTCCAGGAGAAGTGGCGCGAGCGCGCGTTCCATCGCGGCTTCGCCGCCGTCGCCGACGCGCTGGGCGACTACCCGTATCGGCGGGCCCGGCGGCGCACGCGCGGGCTACCGGAACTACCGCCCGCGTTGATCCCCGGACAGCTGCGACGCTGGGCGGTGGGCGAATTCCGCAGTACCAGCGGGTGGGCGCTGGCACCGGTACTGGCCGAGATCGGGACATTCGACGCCACCACGTGGCTGCCGCAGCTGCGGGTGCCGACCGCGGTGGTCATCACGACCAGGGACCGAGCCATCCCGGTGTATCGGCAGATCGAACTCGCGGCCGCGATCCCCGGAGCGAGTGTGCATCCGGTCGCGGCGGGTCATGCGGCGTGCGCTGTCGCCGCGGACCGGTTCGTGCCGGTCCTGGTGGACGCGTGCCGGGCGGTGACCGCACGGCGGTAGAACGACCCTGTTCGACGCCGGTGGCGAACAGGGCGGTCGGAGCGGATCAGTCGCGCGCGCGAGCGGCGGCCAGCAGCTCGTCGATCACGGCGGGGACCGCGTCGGCCAGCGCGTCCACATCGGGCACCAGGTCACGGCAGGCGATGAAGCCGAAATCCAGGTCGCCACAGTTCGACAGCACCGTGACCGTCAGCCCGGCGCCGTGGAAGACCGGACCGAACGGGTACATGCCGTCCACCCGGACACCGAGGAAGTACAGCGGCATGGGCGGGCCCGGCACATTCGAGACCACCAGGTTGTGCACCACCGGGTGCTTCTCGGCCAGCTTCAGCGACGAGTAGACCCGCGAGGCGAGCCGAAAGGTGTTCGGCGGCGCGTACTTCGACCAGTCCTGCAGGAAGTCCGCGCCGATCAGATCGTGTTCGGCCTTGGCCGCGCGGTTGGCGACCGCCAGCTGCTCGAGCCGCTCGACCGGATCGGCGACATCGGTGCCGAGGCGGCAGAACAGCGTGGACACCTTGTTGATGCCCTCGGTGTGCCGGGTGGATTCGTGCACCGACACCGGCACCGAGGCGATCAGCGAGCGCTCGGGCAGCGCGCCGTGATCGCGCAGGTAGCGCCGCAGCACCCCGCCGACCACGGTCAACACGACATCGTTGACCTTCACCCCGAACGCGGCCTTGATCTCCTTGATCGCGCCCAGGTCGGTCTTGGTGAAGGAGACCGCTCGCGCACCGGTGACCGCCTGGTTGAACGGCGTGCGCGGCGCGGAGAACGGCAGCGCCATTCCCGCCTGATTGCCGCGCCGTCTGCGCGCGAAGCCGGCGACCATCCCGAGCGTCTTGGGAACCATGCCGATCATCCCGGCCCTGGCGGGAAACCGGACCGCGGCACGGGCGAGGAGTTCGACATCACCGGGGACCGGTTCCGGTTGCCAGGGTTCGGGTTCGGGGCGGCGCAGGCCCGGTTCCAGATCGCACAGGTGCATCATCATGTTCGTGCCGGTGATGCCGTCGACGGCCGAATGGTGGTACTTGCATACGACCGCAACCTTGCCGTCGTCGAGTCCCTCCACCACCGACATCTCCCACAGCGGCCTGCGCTGGTCCATCGGGCGGCCCGCGATGTCGCCGATCAGCTGCGCCAGCCCGGCCGTACCGCCCGGCTCGGGCAGTTCCACGCGCCGGATGTGGTTGTCGATGTCGAAGTCCGCGTCGTCGACCCAGAGCGGATGATCCAGGTTGAACGGCACCGGGTGGACCCGGCGGCGCAGATGCGGGATGAGCGGCAGCCGTCGGCCGAGCTCGGCGCGTAGTTCGTCGAAGGAGTACGGCCCGTCGGCGGGGTCGAGGATCAGCAGCGCGCAGACGTGGAGATGCTGGGTGCCGGTCTCCAGATAGAGGAAACTGGCATCCAGTCCGGTGAGTCGTTCCATAGCCGAAGCCTACTAGAACACGTTCTAGTTTTACCGCCCAGCGCGCCGAACTTTGACGACCCTCACAAGTGGTACGCCAGTACCGTGCCGGGCGGTTCAGTACAGGCGGCCCTCGTGGACGGCGCGCGAGAACGGTGTCAGCGGCGCGCCGGTGCGCAGCGTCGTCGCCAGGGCCGGGTCGGCGAGGTGCAGCCGGCCGATCGCGATCAGGTCGAACTCGCCGGCGTCGATCCGGCGTTCGACCTCGCCGATATTGTCGACGACCGCCGCGGCGCCCTCGATCCGGCTGTCGCGCAGCGGTTTTCCGAGTCCGACACTGCCCACCGCCATCGCGTGCGCGCCGGTGAGTTTCTTGGCCCAGCCCGCCAGTGTCAGGTCGCTGCCGTCGAACGCGGGCAGGTCGAAGCGCCGGATACTGGCGTCGAAGACGTCGACCCCGGCATCGGCGAGCGCGCCGAGCAGCACCTGCAGTTCCTCGGGGGTCTCGGCGATGCGGGCGGTGTAGTCCTGCTGTTTGTGCTGGGAGAAACGGAAGAACAGCGGCAGCTCCGTGCCGACCGCGGCGCGGATCGCGGCCACCACGCGGGCCGGAAACCGGCTGCGCGCCAGGGCATCACCGCCCCACCGGTCCTCGCGAGTGTTGGTGTCGTGCCACAGGAACGCATCCAGCAGGTAGCCGTGGCCGCCGTGCAGCGCGATACCGTCGAAGCCGAGTTCGGCCGCGTGCACCGCGGCGCGCACGTAGGCCGCGACGATCTCGTCCATGTCGTCCTCGGTCATCGGCCGGGTGGGTCGCGAGGCGCGTGCGATGTAGTCGTCGGGATAGGACGTGGTGCCCGCACTGCCCCACCGCCCCGACGGCCGCATGGGCGTGATGGCCGGGTCGACCGCGCTCATCGCGCCCCACAGCGGTCCGACATGCCAGAGCTGCGGAACGATCCGCCCGCCCGCCGCGTGCACCTCGTCGACGACGGTCCGCCACCCGGCCAGCGCGTCGTCGCCGTACATGCGGGGCACGCGCGGATTGTCGACGGCGGCGGGATGCTCGACGGCGACACCCTCGGTGATGATCAAGCCGGTTCCCCCGGCGGCGCGGCGACGGTAGTACGCGGCGACATCAGGACCGGGCACCCCGCCGGGCGAGGCCGACCGGGTCATCGCGGACATGACGATCCGATTGGGCAGTTCCAGCGAACGGATGCTCAGTGGCTCGAACAGGGCCGGGTGATGCTCGGTCATGCCGTCGAGCCTAGGGGCCCGCGACGGCGGTTCGGCGGTTCTTCTCGCTCAGTGGAAGTACCCATGTCGGCGAGCGGTAGCAATCACAAACCAACCGGCCTGATTGTGTTGCATTGCCCACGATGCGCTTGTCCCGATTGCCTGTTTCACCGACACTGGTCCACCCTGGAGGGGTGGTCAGGAAGAAGGGCGGGCCCGGCGCCGGGCCCGCGTTCGCGTCGCGTCTCAACGACCTCTTCGCACGCCCGCTCGTCCCCGGTGAGCCCGCGCCGACCAGCCGGGGCGTCGCCAGGGCGCTGACCGAACGCGGGCAACCGCTGTCCGGGCCGTACCTGTCCCAGCTGCGGTCCGGGCAACGGGAGAATCCGGCACCCGCCGTCGTCGCCGCACTTGCCGCCTATTTCGGCGTCCACCCCAGCCATTTCGCCCCCGCCACCGACACCTTCTCCCATCCCGCAGACCTCGCCGTGCTCACCCGGCTGCGCTGCGACCGCCTGCGCACCCTGCTCGTCCACGCCCATCACCTGCCCGCCGACAGCCTGGATCTGATGGTGCGCTTCGCCGAGAGCCTGCGGGCGAGCGAGGGCTTGTCCGAGGACGCCACCGAACACTGACCGCGCGCACACTCCTCGGCCCACAGTAGCCGTGAATTAGCTTCCGTGAACATGCCGAGCGGATATGCTGTGGACCGGGCGACTCGACAGGTCGCGTCTATCTCGTGGGAGGAATCGGGATGTCCGACGGCTCGATCGATATCGATACCGCGGTTCAGCGGTTTTCCGCGCTGCTACAGATCCCCACCGTGACCACTATCGACGAGAAGGACACCGACTGGGCGCAATTCGCGACCTTTCGAGACACGCTCGACGCCCTGTATCCGCTGGTAACGGCGAAGTTGCAGAAGCAGATCTTCGCCGGGCACACGCTCGTCTATCACTGGGACACCGGCACGCCCGCCGAGCCGATCGTGCTCATGGCGCATCAGGATGTCGTCTCCGCCGGTGATCCAGACGGCTGGACCCATCCGCCGTTCGCCGGCACGGTGGCCGACGACGTCATCTGGGGGCGCGGCGCCGTGGACGACAAGGGCCCGATGGTGTGCATTCTCGAAGCCGTGGAACACCTTCTCGCGCAGGGGTTCACCCCCGACCGGGACGTCTACCTACTGTTCGGGCACAACGAGGAAGTCGCCGGTGACGGTGTCCCGACCGTCGTCGAGCACTTCCGGCAGCAGGGCATCGTGCCCGGCCTGGTCATCGACGAGGGCGGCGGCGTGGCCGGCGATCTGTTCCCCATCGAACAGAAGATCGCCGCGATCGGCACCGCCGAGAAGGGCCTGCTCGATCTGCAACTGACCGCGACCGATCCCGGCGGCCACGCCTCCATGCCCGGTAAGCACCCGGCCACCACCCGTATCGCGCGCGCCCTGGTGAAACTGGACGGCTTCGACTTCCCGCCCACCCTCACCCCGCCGATCCTGGAGATGCTCGGCATCATCGGCGCCCACGCGAGCGGACCCCTCGGCGCGGTCCTGTCCCGCGCGGACAAACTGCCCTGGCTGATCACCACCCTCATGCCGCGCTCCGGCCCGCTGATGAACGCGATGATCCGCACCACCGCGGTCCCGACCGTGCTCGAAGGCAGCAAGGGCACCAATGTGATGGCCGAATCCGCGCGGGCGGTGATCAATGTCCGCGTCCTCACCGGCGAGACCGTCGCCGGGACCGTCGAGCGGATCCGGAAACGGATCAACGACCCGCAGATCCGGCTCGACATCATCACCTCGGCCGAGCCGACACCGGTCTCCCCCACCACGGGGCCCGCGTTCGAACGGGTCGAAAAGGCCGTCGCCGCAACGTTTCCCGGCGTGCTGACCGCACCGTTCCTGGTGGTCGGTGCCAGCGACGCCCGCCATCTCGCCCGGATCAGCGACTACGTCTACCGCTTCTACCCTTTCGAACTCGATGCCGATGCCCGCGGCCGCATCCACTCCACCGACGAGCGCCTCACCGTCGACGCACTCGCCGCCGGGATCCGCTTCTACGCGGCCGTCCTGCGCGGTACTCCCTGACACCGGCCGGGCCGGTCACCCTCGAACAGTCGCGAGGTGCTCGACGGTGACCGATTCGATGCCCTCGGCGGCGGGCAGGTCGAAGCCGAAAACCTGTCCGTAGAAGCTCAATTCGGAATCGAGGGCCTTGCGGATGTTCTCCGCGCGCCGGAACCCGTGCTGTTCGCCCTCGAACAGCAGGAAGGCGACCGGGATCTCCCGTTCCCGCAGCGCGTCGACGATCATCTGGGACTGGTTCGGCGGCACCACGGCATCCTCGCTGCCCTGCAGGACGATCAGCGGACTGCGGAACCGGTCGACCTGATGGATCGGCGACCGCTCGCGGTAGCGCGCCCGCTGGGCCGGGTATTCGCCGATCAGGCCGTCGAGATAGCGGCTCTCGAACTTGTGGGTCTCGGCGGCGAGGGCCTCGAGGTCGGCGACGCCGAAGTGGTCGGCGCCCGCGGCGAACGGGGTGTCCGCGCGAGCCAGCGCCGCGAGGGTGGTGTAGCCGCCCGCCGAACCGCCGCGAATGGCGAGCCGATGCGGGTCGACGCGGCCGTTGCCGGCGAGCCAGCGGGCGGCCGCGAGGCAGTCGGCCACGTCCACCACGCCCCAGGCGTCGCGCAGCAGTTCGCGGTAGGCGCGGCCGTAACCGGTGGAGCCGCCGTAGTTGACGTCGACGACGGCGAATCCGCGGCTGGTCCAGTACTGGGTGCTCGGCGCGAGCACGGGCAGCGCGTGCGAGGTCGGGCCGCCGTGGATCATCACCAGCAGCGGTGGCAGTTCCCCGGCGGGCGCGCGGTGGCTTGCGCTCGCGGGCGGGTAGTAGAGCGCGTGCGCGGTGCGGGCCGCGCCGTCGCGATCCACCGAGGGGAACGAGATCGGCTCGGGGACCGAGATATCGGCGGCCCCGAGTCCGAGATCGCGGGGTGTGCGCAAGGTGTCGAGGTCGATCTCGGTGCCGCCGAATCCGATGCGATAGATCCCGAGTTCGGCGGTGGGGGCGCCGGCGACCACGACAACGGCATCGTCGTCCGCGCGCTCGACGGCGGCGATCGCGGAGAAGGGCAGGTCCAGGTCGGTCACCGACCCGTCCGGGCGACGCAGGGCCAGCCCGTCGTAACCATCGCGCCACCGGGCGAACACGATGCCGTGCGCCTCCAGAACGACGTAGCGTGCCGAGCCCAGTTGCCATGCGGGCACGCCGATTTCGGCGTCGATCTCGATGACGGCCTCGACGGCGCCGCCAGGACTCCACCGGTACAGGTTCCACCACCCGTTGCGGTCGGACAGGAACAGCAGCGTGCCGTCGTCCTGCCAGCGTGGTTCCTGGACCGACTCCCCCGGGCCGCCCGCGACCACGGTGTCGGTGCCGGTCGCCAGCTCACGCACCCGCAGGACCGTGTCGTCCCACGGCATCGACGGGTGGTCCCAGGTGATCACCGCGAGCAGTGTCCCGTCCGGGCTCAGGCGCGGCGCTGCGACGAAATCCGGGCCGCTGACCAGGACTTCCGGCAGGGACGGCCGGTCGGCGGCCAGTCGCACGATCTCGTTGCGTACCTCGGTCGCGCCGTGGCCGCCGACCGGATGATGCTCCCGGATCGCCACGACGGTGGCACCGCCGGGAGCGACCACGCCGTCGGCGTAGCGGTCACCGCGCGGCGTGGCGGACTCGGGGGTCAGCGCCACCGGCTCGCCGCCTGCCTCGAGCCGGTACAGCCGCTGGTCGGCCCAGTTGGCGAAGAACAGCACCCCGTCGCGTACCCACCACGCGGCGCCGCCGTATTCGTGGACCGCGGTGCGCGCGTCCATCCCCGCCGGCAGCAGGTCGGTGCGGGTGCCGTCGGCGGCGCGACGCACGATCTGGGTGCGGCCCCCTTCGGCGGGCCTGCCCTCCGACCAGTACACGTCGGTCCCGTCCACCCGGACCTCGCCGAGCCGCACCGCCGCGCTGACCACGCTCTCGGAGGTGGTGGAAGTGGGCCAGGATCCGAAGGGCAATTCTTCGACAGTCACCCGGACAGGGTAATCGGCAGGGACGGAAAGCGTCCGCGCGTCGCCGGCGCCTCCCGGGGCGGGCACGATGACAATGGGTGGATGGGATCGCTGTGGCTGGCGCTCGAATCGTGCACCATTCGCGCCGAAGAGGTTTCCGAGGTCGCTGTCGTCAAATCCGGCCGGGTGGTCGCAGGCCGGATGCATCGCGAACGGTACGCGGTGGTGATCCGTGCCTTCCACGGGTCCCCGACCGCGGGCCGGGCGATCACCCGCACGGTCTGGAGTTCCGGGCACCAGCACGAAGCCGACGCTGTCGCGGGCAGGCTGGTCGACCGGCTCATCACCGACCGCAGCCGCGCCGGGAAGCTCGGTGTCACCGAGTCCGGGCGGATCGTCTTCACGCCGGTGGACGAATCGGCACCGTAGGCGACTACGCGCGCGGTGCGGCGCCGCGCAGGAACTGGTCGACCGCGGTGTCGACCAGCCCGTCGAGCAGTTCGGGTTTCTCGATATTGCCGTTGATGATCGTCGCGATGCCCTGCAAGGTGGCGAACAGGACGATCCCGATCCGTTCCGGGTCGCCCGCCTCGAGTTCCCCGCGCTCCTGCCCCTGCACGACCAGCTCGTTCATCAGCCCGAAGGGCGCCGCGGCGGCCAGCACGATCTGCTCGGCGCCCGTGCGGTGCTTGCTCGTGTACATGAGCTCGAGCAGCGCCGCGTTCTCGGTGGCGAAACGGGTGTAGGCGGTCATGGTGGCGCGCACGCGAGCCGCGAAATCCTCGCCCGCACTCGCGAGGGCGGTGCGTAACGCCGCGTCCAGACGCCCGAATCCGGCGACGGCGAGTTCGTCGAGCAACGGCTGCAGGCCCCGGCGTCATGATTCCGCCGTTCGCCCGCACCGCCGACGGTTTCGAGCTGCAATTCGGCACCAATCACCTGGGCCCCTTCGCCCTCACCAACCTGCTGCTCCCCCGGATTCGCGGTCGCGTCGTCACCGTCTCGTCCAACGGGGCACCGGGCCGGCTCGATCGACTTCGACGATCTGCACTGGCGGACCCGGCGATACAGCCCGATGGCCGCCTACGCCCAGTCCAAACTCGCCAACCTGCTGTTCACCGCCGAACTCCAGCGCAAACTCACCGCCGCCGGGTCACCGGTGCTCGCCACCGCCGCCCATCCGGGCATGGCGGCGACCGATCTGCTCGAGCCCGACCCGGCGCACCGGGTGCGCTCGGCGATCCAGCGGTCGGTCGCCGGTTTCCTCGCGCAGAGTGATGAGGACGGCGCGCTGCCGACCTCGTACGCGGCCACCCGCGACATTCCGGGTGACAGCTACGTGGGGCCCGGCGGGTTCCTGCAGGGTCGCGGCGCACCGAAGCTCGTCGGCCGCTCGGCCAAGGCGCAGGACGCCGAGGTGGCCCGCCGCCTGTGGGAGGTGTCGGAAACCCTGACCGGAGTCGCCTTCCCGCAGCAGTCACCTTCGCAGGCATGACATCTCGCGGCGGATAGGCGCCGGCCGTCAGCGGGTCGTGTACATCGTGTCGATTTCAGCGGTGTACTTGGCCGTGATCGGCTTGCGCTTCAGTTTCCCGGTGGGGGTCAGCTCGTCGCCGCCCGGCTGCCAGAAAGCGGGCACGACGACGAACTTCTTGATCTGTTCCACCCGCGCCAGTTTGGTGTTGGCCGCGCGGATCCCGGCGTCGAGCACGGCGTGGACGCCCGGGTCGGCGGCCAGCACCGCCGGGTTCGGCGTCAGGCCGTGCGCGGTGGCGTAGGCGGTGGCGGCATCGGCGTCGAGGACGACCAGCGCGGTGACGAAGGGTTTACCGTCACCGATCGCCACCACCGGACCGGCCAGCGGGCAGGCCACCCGGACGTAGCCCTCGATCTTGCTGGGCGACATGTTCTTTCCGCCGGAATTGACGATCAGTTCCTTCTTGCGGTCGACGATCGAGACGAACCCGTCGGCGTCGACGGCCCCGATGTCGCCGGTGTGCACCCAACCGTCGGCGTCGACCGCCTCGGCCGTCAGTTCCGGCTCACCGAGATAGCCCTTCATCACGATCGGTCCGCGCACCAGGATCTCCCCGTCGCCGGCGACCGCGACCTCCACACCGCGCGCGGCGACGCCGACCGTACCGAGCCGCATCCGGCCGGGACGGTTCAGCGTGGCGATGGCCGACAGCTCCGACATGCCATACACCTCACCGACAGGCAGGCCGAGGCCGAGGATGAACTCGAGGGCTTCCGGGGCGATCGGCGCGGCACCGGTCGCGCCGACGACCATGGCGTCCAGCCCGAGCCGGCGCCGGATCGTGGCCAGGACCAGCCGATCCGCCACCTGGTGCCGAACTGTCAGCCAGGGTGTGACGCGCCCGGATCCGTGCAGTTCGGCGCGCACCCGCTGCCGGCCGGCATCGATCGCCCAGTGCGTGAGCTTCCGTTTGACCGTGCTGGTTTCGGCGGCGAGCTGCGCCTCCAGCGCGGCCTTGATCTTGTACCAGACCTGTGGCACGCCGACGAAGGCGGTCGGCCGGGTATCGGTCAGCGCGGTGACGATCTGTTTCGGGTCGGCCAGGTCGGTGACCGGTCCGCCGCCGATCATCGGGAAGTAGTGACACGTCCAGCGATTCACGATGTGCGCGTCGGGCAGATAGGACACGGTCCGGTGCGCGAACCACGGATCGAGCATCTCCCGGACGCCGTCGATATTGCTCAGGATATTGGTGTGGGTGAGCTCGACGCCCTTGGGTGTGCCGGTGGTGCCCGAGGTGAAGATGACGGTCAGCACGTCCTCCGCGCGCACCCGCTGCCAGGCGGCGCGGAAGTCGAACCCGGGCAGCGGGTTCGCCTCGACCTCGGCCAGCGACAGGATGTCTTCGGGGCCTGCATCGACGACCACGACCGTCTCGACGGGACCGTCGGCGGCCCGCGCGGCGGCGATCTGCGGCAGGAACTGCGTTTCACAGACGATGACCCGGCTCGCGGTCTTGGCCAGCTGGTAGGCGATCGTCTCGGGTGGGTTGGTGTTGTAGATCGAGAACGGGATGGCGCCCAGGTGCATGGCGGCGGTGTCGACGAGATGGAATTCGGGCCGGTTGGTCAGCATCAGGGCCACGGTGTCGCCGGCGGCGATACCCAGGTTCGCCAGTCCGGCCGCGATCCGTTCGACCCGGCGCGAGTACTCGCCCCAGGTGATGCTGGTCGCGTCGCCGGGAGTGCGCAGGGCGACGGCGTCGGGCATGCGGACGACGGTGCGCTGGAACGCCTCGCACAGCGTGGACGGCAAGAGGGTGGTCATCGGTCTGCTCCGGCAGTTCTCGTCGATGGATGATGGTCTGTGGGTTGGTAGTCCGACTCCGCGAAGGTGCGGGTGCGCTGGCGATAGCTGCTGACGGTGCCCGGCCAGTTGTTGGTGATGCGCCCGGCGGCGGTGCGGTACCAGCTGGTGCACCGGGTCCACGGCGTCCGCTCCAGTCGTCGCTGCACTGCGGCGTCGTAGGCGGCGGCGACCTCGGGGCGCACATCGAGCAGCAGGCCCGGCCTGCGCGCGATGCGTTCGACGGCCTGGCGGATGTAGCGGGCCTGGGATTCGATCATGTACACGATCGAGCCGACGCCGAGGTTGGTGTTCGGGCCGTAGATCAGGAACATGTTCGGGAAGCCCGGCACGGCCATGCCCTGGTAGGCGCGGGCGCCGCCGTCCCACGCGTCTTCCAGCCTGCGGCCACCCCGGCCGGTGATCTGCATGGGCCACAGGAATTCGGTGCCCTTGAATCCGGTGCCGAAGATGATCACGTCGGCGTCGTGCACCACGCCGTCGGCGGTGCGCACGCCCTCGGGCCGGATCTCGCTGATCGCCGTGGTCTCGACGTGCGCGTTCGGCTGGGTCAGCGCCGGAAAGTAGTTGTTGGAGAACAGTCCCCGCTTACAGCCGGCCGGATAATCGGGCAGCAGCGCGGCCCGCAATCGCGGATCCGAGACCTGTTTCTCCAAGTGCCAGACGGCGAGCCGGGTGACCAGCGGCCGGATCGCGGGAACATCGACGATGCCCAGCGACAGGAACTCGCACAGCGCCCAGAAGGCGAACCGCTCCGCGAGCCGGACCGGCGGCGCGTAGGCGAACACGGTGTGATGCCACGGCCGGTACTCGATATCCGGTTTGGGCAGCACCCACGCCGCCGAGCGCTGGAACAACGTCAGCTGCCGCACGGCCGGCTGGATGGCGGGGACGAACTGGATCGCGCTGGCGCCGGTGCCGATCACCGCGACCCGCTTGCCGGTGAGATCGACGTCGTGATCCCACTCGGCCGAGTGGAACACCGCGCCCGCGAAATCGTCGATACCGGGGATGTCCGGCCAGGCAGGCCGGGAGAGCTGGCCGACGGCGGGGACGAGGACGTCGGCGGTGATCGTCGCGCCGTCGGCGGTGCTGACCGTCCAGGTGCCGGTGGCGTCGTCGAACTCGGCGGCGGTGACCTCGGCGCCGAAGCGGATCCGCGGCAGCAGGCCACGCTTCTCGGCGACGCCGCGCAGGTAGGCCTGGATATCGGGCTGTTCGGAGAACCGTTTGGGCCAGTCGCTGCGTGGTTCGTAGGAGTACGAATACAGCGGCGAGGGGATGTCGCAGCCCGCGCCGGGGTAGGTGTTCTCCCGCCACACCCCACCCACGTCGGCGGCGCGTTCCAGGATGGTCACGTCGGTGAACCCGGCCCGCTGCAGTTCCATGGCCATGCCGAGACCACCGAAGCCGGTGCCGATGATGACGATCGACGGACGCGCACTCATGCCGACCACGCTACGACCCGCACCGGCCTCGCTCACCAACAACGGCGGCCAGCGAATCAATACTTTCGGCCATACTGTGCGGATGCGTACCGTCGAAGCGCCGCAGATCCGGACCTGGGACTTCCCGCGCGGCATCGCCAGCATCGCGGTGATGGCCGCCTTCGCCGCCGAGCACGGCGTCCCCGCCGACCGCGTGCTGGCGGGTTCCGGCCTCGCCCCGGCCGCGCTGAGCGAGCCCGACCGGCAGGTGCCTGCGGCGACCGAGCTCGTCGTCGTGCGCACGCTCGTCCGCGAACTCGCCCACGTGCCCGCACTCGGCGTGGAGGTGGGTCGGCGCTACCGGCTGTCCACCTTCGGCATCTTCGGTTTCGCCTGCGTCACCAGTCCGACAGTGCGCGAGGCGATCTCCCTGGCACTGCGGTACTACCAGCTGGGCTACGGATTCTGTATCCCGATCGTCGAGACCGGCGACGACGGCATGCTGGCCCGGGTCCGTCTCGACGCCGCACCCGCGGATGTGGCGCGCTTCCTCGTCGAACGCGACATCGTCGCCATGCACCGGGTGATGGTCGACCTGCTCGGTCACGAACTCGCCATCGGGCGCATCGAATTCGACTTCCCCGCCGGCGACAGCGCCGAGCGCCTGCACGAGATCTTCGGTGTCCGGCCCGAGTTCGGGCGCACGCAGACCGTCTTCACCCTCGATCCGGCGAGCCTGGCCGAGACCCTGCCCCAGGCGAACGCCCAGACCTGGAGCCTGTGCGTCGCGCAATGCGCTGACCTGGTGCAACGGCGCACCGCCCGCACCGGCATCACCGCGCAGGTGCGCGCGCTGATCCTGCCCGGCGGCGACACCGCGGGCATCCCGACACCACCGACCTTCGAGGTCGTCGCCCGCGAACTCGGCACCAGCCCGCGGACGCTGCGCCGCCGCCTCGCCGAGGCGGGCACCGGTTTCCGTGCCCTGGTCGACGAGGTGCGCTGCACCCTGGCCGAGGAGATGCTGACCGGCACCCCGCTGTCGGTCGACGACATCGCCCTCCGGCTCGGCTACGCCGAAGCGACACCGTTCATCCATGCCTTCAAGCGCTGGAACGGCACCACCCCGTCGGCCTACCGGCGCGAACGCGCCCACTGAGATCTCACTCCACAGGCTGATTCCCCGCCCTACCAAAGGGTTACGACCGACGAGAATTCCGCCGATAGCTTCGCGTCATGACAACTTCTGCACCACGGCGGGCCACCGAGGGCGACTACGCCCGCCTGCTCCGCCGGATCTCCGCGGCGGGGCTGATGGACCGGCGCCCCGGCTATTACGCGGTTCGGCTCGGCCTGGTCGGACTCGCCTATGTGGGCGGCTGGTCGGCGTTCGTGCTGGTCGGCGATTCGTGGTGGACGGTGCTGGTCGCCGCGTTCCTGGCGGTGGTGTTCGCGCAGGTCGCGCTGGTGATGCACGATGTCGCGCACCGGCAGGTCTTCCGGCTGCGGCAGCCGACGGAGCTGGTGGGACGGGTGGTCGGCAATGCGGGGATCGGTCTGGGGTACGGCTGGTGGCAGGACAAGCACACCCGCCATCACGCCAATCCGAACCACGAGGAACTCGATCCCGATGTCGCGCCGGACATTCTGGTCTGGTCGCAGCAGCAGGCACGGTCCAGCCGTGGTCTGCCACGGCTGATCGGGCGAGCGCAGGCGTATCTGTTCTTTCCGCTGTTGCTGCTGGAGGGGCTGAATCTGCATGTGGCCGGGATGCGAGCGCTCCGGAATCGATCGGTGAAGCACCGTGGTTGGGAGGCCGCGCTGCTGTTCGGCCATGCCGCCCTGTATCTGGCGGTCTTGTTCGCGGTGCTGCCCGCCGACAAAGCCCTGGTGTTCTTCGCTGTCCACCAGGGCCTGTTCGGCCTGTACATGGGCTGCATCTTCGCCCCGAACCACAAGGGCATGCCGACCCTGACCGGTGCCGATCGCCCGGACTACCTGCGTCGCCAGGTGCTGACCTCCCGCAATGTCCGTGGTGGCGCGCTGACCGATATCGCTCTCGGCGGGCTCAACTATCAGATCGAGCATCACCTGTTCCCGAGCATGCCGACGCCGAATCTGCGCCACGCTCAGCCGATCGTGCGCGACTACTGCGCCGAGATCGGCGTGCCGTACCACGAGACCGGGCTGTTCTCGTCCTACCGCGAGGCACTGCGGCACCTGCATCATGTCGGCGCTCCGCTGCGCGCCGACCGATAGGCCGAGCGCTACCGCGGCTGGTCGAGCAGCGCCCGCACCGCCCGTTCGGCGCTCTGAGCGGCGCTTTCCATCGTCGCCGACCAGTCGGTGCGGGTCCAGTCCCCGGCCAGCATCAGATTCGGGACCGAGGTGCGCTGTCCGGGGCGCAGGTTGTCGGTGCCCAGGACCTGGGAGAAAGTCGCCTTCGGCATCTTCACCACATGGCCGGTCACGACCTTCGCCTCGGCGGCCTCGGGATAGTAGCGGCGCAGCAGGTCCATCTGCTCGGCGACGATCTCCTCGTTGCTCTTGTGGATCTGCTCGTAGGCGCCGCTGGTGGTCAGACAGTACAGCCAGGTGCCGTCGGGGGTGCGCTGGTGCATGCGCTGGCGATCGAAGACCTCGTCGATCACGCCGGTGCCGCCGATCAATGCCTCCATGGCCGATTCGGTCTTCAGCGGCCGGTCCAGGTACAGGTTCGTGCTCACGATCGGGGTGACGCCCAATTTGTCCGCGGCAGCGTAGATTTCGGGTGTTCGGGCAGTTCGTCGAGGAGCCCGTTGATCGCGGAGTTCGGGACCGCGCAGATCACCGCGTCGGCCTCGACCACCGAGCCGTCGGCCAGCTGCACCCCGGTCGCGTGGCCGTCGGTGATCAGGATCTTGCGGGCCACCGCCCGGAAGCGCACGTCGACCCCGTGCCGTTCGAAGACCCGCTCGGCGCCGGTGATGTAGAGGGTGTCCAGGTCAACGGTGGGATAGCCGATCGTGACGCCCATCCGGTCCTGCACCCCGATCCGGACCCCGGTGGCCAGCACATCGGCGAACACCTTCGCCGACTCCCGGTCCACCGGTTCCGCCGCGATACCGAGTGCGAGCCAATCCCACAGCGCCTCACGCGCTTTCGCCGGCATCCCGACGCGCTGGAACCACTGTTCGGTGGTGAGGTCGGCGAGGTCCTTCGGCTGCCACAGCGCCTGCTTGACCAGCAGCAGCGCCGCCCGCAGCGCCCGCAGCCGATCCAGCGGGCTCGCGTCCGGATGCGCGCCCATCAGGGTGCGTACGGCCCGGAAACCCGTGGTGTGCAACATGACCGCGCGTCCACCCGGCCAGCGCAGGCTCCCGGCGCCAGGGAACTCGATGTACTGCCGGGTGCCGACGCTGTCCAGATACCGCCACAGGCTGCGGTAACCGCTGGCCACCACGTGCTGGCCGTTGTCGGCGAGGTCGTCCACCTCGGCCACCCGCATCGCCTGCGTGCGCCCGCCCAACCGGCCTCGCCGCTCGAGCAGGGTCACCTGTTTGCCCGCCTCGGCCAGCCACACCGCGGCGGCGAGGCCGGCCAGGCCACCGCCGACGACGACGAATCGGCGCGGATCACTCGTGTCCACCATTGAGACAATGTAACGCCAAGTCTCTCTTTGTTTCTAGGATTCGCTCAGTCCCGGTACCGGGGCACCGGCAGGTCGGCACCGAAGATGTCCGGATACTCGGTGGCCACGCTGCCGGGGAACTGCGCCGCCCGCTTCTGCAGGAACGACGACACGCCTTCGCGAGCATCGGCACTGAGCCCGCGCAGGTGGACCCCGCGCGACTCGACCCGGTGCATGATCATCGGATGCTCGGCGCCGAGCCCACGCCACAGCATCTGCCGCGACAGCGCCACCGACACCGGCGCGGACTGCCCGGTGAGCCGATCGGCGAACGAATACGCCTCCGCCAGCAGCGATTCCGGCGAATGCACCGCGTAGAACAGTCCGGCCTCATACGCTTCGGCAGCCTCGACCAGCCTGCCCGAATACACCCAGTCGAGGGCCTTCTGCATCGGCACCAGCCGGGGCAGGAACCAGCTGGAGCAGGATTCGGGCACGATGCCGCGCCGGTTGAAGACGAAGCCGACCTTGGCAGTGTCGGCGGCGAGGCGGAAATCGGCGGCCAGGGTCAGGGTGACGCCGACCCCGACAGCGGGCCCGTTGATCGCCGCGATGATCGGCTTGCGGCATTCGAACATCCGCAGCACGAGCTCCCCACCGGCATCGCGCGGCGCCTCGACGGCCTGCGGCGCGGCGAAGGTCTCGGCTCCCCCGGCCAGATCCGCCCCCGCGCAGAACGCGCGACCGGCGCCGGTGAGCACCACGGCGCGAATGCCGTCCTCGGCATCGATCGTGTCGAACGCGGCGATCAGTTCCTCGCCCATCGCGACGGTGAACGCGTTGAGCTGGGCGGGACGATCGAGGGTGATGGTGGCGACGGAATCGGAGACATCGACGCGAATATCGGCCATACCGGACATCGTGACACCTGTGCGCGCACCGTGTCTCAGCGTGCCTCGAAGATCGCCGACAAGTCGTCGACGAAGGCGGTATAGGCCTGCTTGCGGTCGGGTGCGCGCAGGACGGCGGACGGGTGCACGGTGATCCCTGCGGTGAAGTCCGCGAGTTCCACCGTCCGGCCACGCAGGTCGGTGACCTTCGCCTGCGGCCCCAGCACGGCGCGGGTGGCGATCGCACCGAGACAGATCACCAATTCGGGCGCGATCAGGTCGAGTTCGATGTGCAGCCAGGGCGCGCACGCGACGATCTCGGTCCGGCGTGGCTGCTGATGGATGCGGCGCTTGCCGTGGCGCACGAAGCGGAAGTGTTTCACCGCGTTGGTGAGATACAGCGACCGGCGGTCGATGCCGATGTCGTCGAGCGCGCGGTCGAGCAGGTGACCGGCCGGGCCGACGAAAGGATGCCCGTCGAGGTCTTCGTCGTTGCCCGGCTGTTCGCCGACCAGCACCGTGCTCGCGTGTGCGGCGCCGTCGCCGAAGACGGTCTGGGTGGCGTCACGGTAGAGGTCGCATCCGTGGCATCGGGTCGCCGCGGCGCGCACCGCGTCCAGGTCGTCGGTGTCTGGCACGTAGCCGGCGGCGCCGGGGAAGCCGGTCATGACGTCACCGGCAGATCGGGCACCCGCGTCACCTCGGCGCCCGCACCGCGGGCCTGCCGGGCGAAGGTGACCGCGTCTCGGACGGCGGCGCCGCCGTGGTCGTTGCTGAAGTAGACATAGCTGTCGCCCGGCGCGCTGTCGAGTAGCCGATCCACCCAGCCGGCCAATGCCTGGCGGCCGTAGTGCGGTGCGGGCGACGCGCGGCCCGCGTGCAGGCGCAGGTAGACCCAGCCGGTGGTCCGCCACAGTGGCGTGACCGGCCGGGAGTCTCGATCGGCCCAGACAAGCGCGGCCGAACGCGACCGCAACACGTCCTGGATCTCGCCGGTCCACCACGAGTCGTGCCGAGGTTCCACCGCCACCCGCACCGACGCGGGGAAACAGCGCAGACAGTCGTCGAGCAGGGCGGGGTCCGCGCGCAGGGTCGGGGGCAGCTGGAGCAGGATCGGCCCGAGCCGATCGCCCAGGCCGGTGACCCGGTCGAGCAGCCGTTCGACCGGTTCGGCGGGCTCGCGCAGGCGCTTGACATGGGTCAGATACCGGCTGGCCTTCACCGCGACGACGAAATCACCGGGCGTGCGCTCGCGCCACCCGATACATGTCTCCCGGCTCGGCAATCGGTAGAAGGCATTGTTCGACTCGACCGTCGCGAATGCCCGGGCATAATGCTCGAGCCACGAGCGGACGGGCACCGCAGGCGGATACAGCACCCCGCGCCAGTCGCGGTACTGCCAGCCGGCGGTGCCCACCCGAATCACCACGCGACCTCCTCCTCAGCCGACTGTGCTCGTCGCCTGGCGGACCTCCCGTGGCAGGTCAGGAGCGGCCGAGGGCGTTGGCCAGTTCCTGCTTGTTCATCTTCGACCGGCCGTCGATATTGCGGCGGCGGGCCTCCTCGTAGAGCTGGTCGCGGGTCTTGCCGCTGCCTTGTGCTTGCTGACCGCCGCGCCGGGAGGATTTCGTCTCGCCGTGCCGGGCGCGGGTCTTGTTCACCGTGGCCGCGGCGATCTCCTCGGCGCGCTTCTCGCTGCGGCCGCGCGCACGCTCGGACTTCTTGATGTCCTTGTACTGCCGTTCACGTTTGTCGCTCCACGCTTGCTGGGGCATGTCAGGTACCTCCTCGAGTCGGGACGACGTGCTGTTTGGCGCCTACCCGGAGATCGGGCGGGGAAACAGGCGAGGAATGTTTTCCGGTCCGCACCGCTGACGCACCGTCGAGCACCGAGTAGTTTCAGCATCGGTACGGTTCGTCGATCGAGTAGAAGTGCGGGTGTAGCGGGCATGGCGAAGATCGTTCTGTTCGGGGCCACCGGGTACACCGGGCGCCTGACCGCCCAGGCCCTGATCGCCCGTGGCGCGGCGCCGGTGCTCGCCGGGCGCAGCGCGGAGTCCCTGGCTGCTCTGCCGGACGAGCTCGGAGGTGCCGCGACCGCGGTCGCCGATGTCGGCGAGCCCGCCACGGTCCGGGCCCTGCTCGAACCCGGCGATGTCCTGATCACCACGGTCGGCCCGTTCCTGCGCTACGGCACTGCCGCGCTGGATGCGGCGATCGACGCGGGCGCGCACTACATCGACTCCACCGGGGAAGGCCCGTTCATCCGCTCGGTCTTCGACCGCGACCAGCGGGCGCGCGCGGCAGGCTCGGCGCTGCTGAGCGCGTTCGGCTTCGACTACGTACCGGGGAATCTGGCCGCCGGCTTGGCATTGCGGGCAGCACCCGCGGCGACGCGGGCCGACATCGGCTACTTCATGGACCGACCCGGCACCAGCGGCGGCACCCGCACCTCCATGGCCGGCATGCTGTTCGAACCCGGTTTCGCCCTGCGCGACGGCGCGATCACCCCGGAGCAGACGGGCGCGAAGGTGCGCTCGTTCACCGTGGCCGGATCGAGCCGCAGCGGTGTGTAGATCCCCGGATCCGAGCCCCTCGCCCTGACTCGCTCCCATCCCGGCCTCCGCGATGTCGATGTCTACCTCGGCCTGCCCGCGGGCGCGGCGTACGGCCTGCAGGCGGTGTCGCGACTGGCGTCACTCGCCGGAAAGATCCCCCCGCTGCGCCAAGGTCTCGAAGCCGTCCTCGAGCGGACGGTCACCGGCTCCACCGGCGGACCCGACGCCCGATCCCGCGCCCGCACCAAGGGCTGGGCTGTCGCCGAAGCCAGCGACGATGCCGGAACCACCTTGGCGACAGTCACTCTCGGTGGCGGCAACCCCTACGATTTCACCGCGCAGATCATGGCATGGGCGGCCCACACCGCCCTGAACGGCGGACTGCTCGACACCGGAGCCCTGGGCCCGGTCGACGCGTTCGGCCTCGACGCCCTCACCACGGCCGCCCTCGACGCCGGGTGGCAGCAGTATCCGGCCGCTTGAGCGGCTGATTCAGCGCGGCCCGGGAAGGCCGCGGTACTGCGCCGGGCGATGCCGCCGTGCTGGTCGATCGTGGCGGTCACAGTGTTCCACGCCGTAGGCGGTGGTCGTCGGCAGCCGTGACGAGTAGCTGCGTGAGAGCGTCGCGGTCGTCGGCGGACAGAACGTCGATGTAGGGACCGAGAGCCACCCGGATCTCGGCCTGCAGACGCTCGGCGAGTTCGCTGCCTGCCGGGGTGATGAACACATCCACCGCGCGGCGGTCCTGCGGCGACTTCCCGCGTTGCACGAGCCCGCGGCGTTCGGCTCGTTCGACCAGCCCCGACATCGTGGACTTGTCCAGGCCGAGGAAGTCCGCCAGTTCGGTCATCCGCGGACGGCGGTCGCGCAGCAGGCCGAGCAACCGCAGCTGTGTGAGCGACATGTCGTGTTCCGCCCCGATGCGGGTGAGCACGGCCATCACCCGGAACGACGGAGGAGTCCATCATGCACGCCGCCGTTGTCACCAGCTTCGACACTCCACCCCGCTACGGTCCGCATCCCGATCCGATCGCCGGCGGGGCCGACGAGATGGTCGTCGATGTTCTCGCCGCCGGCCTGCACCAATTGGTCAGAGCCCGTGCGAACGGCACGCACTACAGCAGCTCCGCCACCCTGCCGTCGGTCCCGGGTGTCGACGGCGTCGTCCGCGATCAGGACGGGAAACTCCGCTACGCGGTCCTCGACGACACCCACCTGGGCATGTTCGCCGAGCGAACGGTGATCGACCGCCGTCGCAGCGTGGTCCTGCCGGGCGATATCGACCCGGTGCGGATCGCGGCCGCGATGAACCCGGCCATGTCGTCGTGGATCGCGTTGCGCCGCCGCATCACCTTCCGCGCGGGCCTGCGGGTCCTCGTGCTCGGCGCCACCGGCACGGCGGGACGCATGGCGGTGCAGATCGCCAAGCAGTTCGGTGCCGCGCAGGTCATCGCGGCGGGACGCAACCCGGCCCGCCTCGCCGAGTTGCCGAGCCTCGGCGCGGACGAGACGGTGACCTTCGGGCAGGCCGACCGCGCCGCCGATGTCGACGTCGTCATCGACTACGTCTGGGGCGAGCCGTCGGCCCGTGCGATGACCGCCATGCTCCTCGCGCGCCGCGATCGCAGCACCCCGCTGGACTGGATCCAGATCGGTTCCGTTGCCGGCCAGACCATTCCGCTCGACTCCGCGCTGCTGCGCGCGGCCCGCCTGCAGATCTGTGGCAGCGGCATCGGCTCGGTCCCGGCCGGGGACATCATCGCCGAGCTGCCGGATCTCGCCGCCGCGATCCACAGCGGCGCGATCGATGTCCGAGCGCGCCCCGTCCCCCTGGCGCAAGTCGCCGAGACGTGGAACGCGGCGACCGACGAGCGCCTCGTCTACGTCCCGTAGACGACGCGCTCGTCACCATTGATCGAACGGATCGGCGGAGGTCGGGGGCGGCTGAAGCGCCGGGCCTTCGCTACTGGACAGTACGACGACGGGGCGACGGCACCCCTGACCAGTTGGACGGTGTCTACCGCGTGAACAGCCGTACTCTGTTGAGTGCCTGCATATTTGGTGGGCGCAGCTGCCCGTAGGATGGAGCCCGATGGACCACACGGACCCTTACCCCCGCCCTGTTCCGTTCACGGTACCGAAGCTGCTCGTGCTCTTAGGGTCGGCGTTGGTCGTCGCCGCGGCCATCGCGTCGTTCACCTTCACCTCCACCCTGGCGCGGGCCGCGGGGATTCCCGAGCACCTCACCTGGATGTGGCCGGTGGTGGTCGGCCTCACCGTCGCGCTGGTCGCCTGCACCTTCATCACACTGGTCGGGATCCAGGACGTGCGGACCACCTCCCTCGTCAGGGTTTACGAGCTGCTGCTGGTGGCGGCCGTGCTGGCCAGTGTCTTCGGGAATGTCCTGGCCATCTCCCGCGGTCCGATCGAGATGGGCACTTTCGGCGTCGCCACCGTGGTATCGATTCCCCCGATCTGCCTGATGATCTGCGTGGGCAACTACCTGCTGCTCACCGCGGTCGTCCCCGTCCGGATCGTGGCCGCGATCCGGGAGGACGACTGGCGGCTGCGGGTCCTCGGCATCCCCAATACGCCCGCACCACAGAAGGACCCGAGCCCCGCACCCCAGGACGGCGCCGCCTGGTGGGACCAGTACCGCAGCGAGGCCCGCACACCTCCGCCGACGCCGGTATCCCGGACGTAGCAGCAGCACTTCTTAGGTTTGACTAACCTCATCTCGGGGAAGTAGCGTGCAGAGCACTATCGGAGGTAACCGACGGCAGCCGACGCGTGCCCGTCTCGATTGTCCGCGAAGGAATGTCATGAAGAAGATCGCCGGATTGTTCGCCGTGCTGGGTCTCGCCGGTCTGCTGACCGTGGGCACCAGCGCGCCCGCGCTCGCCGACCGCTCGGTCCGCGACGCCACGGTCGCCGACCTGTACATCCGCGACGCCGACCCGTCGCTCGACGCGATCGCGGGGCAGTTCGCGGCGCTGTGGAACCCGAATCTGCCGATGAGCGCCAAGCAAGAGGTCAGCTACCACGGCTCGACCGTCGGGCCGGCGCTGCAGGGCATTCTGTCGCAGGGCGGGGTCTACGACTTCCTGTCCATCCAGGAACGCGCGACGTCGAAGAACATCACCGGCGACACCATGACCGCCACGCTGTCCGGCGTGATGGCCGGCTTCCCGGCCACCAGCGGAACCTACCTCTACGTCCGCGAGGACGGCCTGTGGAAGGTCGACTGGAAGGCCACCTGCGACGCCATGGGCGGCTGCACCGGCAACCCGGACTTCGGCTACTGACCGACGAACGCTGTCGAAGACTCGATCGCCGATGATCACAGTTTCCGGAATCACCAAACAATTCGGCGATCGGGTCGCCGTCAGTGATGTCAGTTTCGAGGCGCCCCGCGGCTCGATCACGTATCTTCTCGGACCCAACGGCGCAGGCAAGTCCACGACCATGCGCATGATCGCCGGGCTGACCACACCCGACGCGGGCACCGTGCGGATCAACGGGCGCGCCCTGCGCGAGCTGCCCGCCACGATGCGGGAAGTCCGCTTCACTCTCGACACCTTCGCCAGGAACCCCAAGCACACCGCCGAGCAGCATCTCACCTGGCAGGCGCGCCTCGGTGGCATCCCCACGGCCGAAGTCGGCGATGTGCTCGCCCGTGTCGGCCTGGCCGAGGTGGCCGACCGGCTGGTCGGGCGGTTCTCGCTCGGCATGCTGCAACGGCTCGGCATCGCGACCGCACTGCTGGGCGACCCGAAAACCCTTGTCCTCGACGAGCCGGACAACGGCCTCGACGTGGACGGCATCCTGTGGCTGCGCGAACTGCTGACCGGGCTGGCCGGTCAGGGACGGACGCTGCTGGTCGCCTCGCACAATCTGACCGAGGTCGAGATCACCGCCGACCGGATCGTGATCATGGGCCGGGGACGGATCCTGTCCGACGCCTCCCGCGACGACACGGTGGCACTGGGTTCGGGCCCGCGCCGGCTCGAATCGGCGTATCTGGCGGTCACCCGCGGCAGTGTCGAGTACGCCGGTGCGGCGGGCGAGGTGGGTCAGTGAGTACGGCAGTGGATCTGGGCCGTGCGGTCCGTAGCGAACTGGCGAAGCTGTCCTGGCGCAGCCCGGTCTGGTACGCGATCGTGCCGATCGCGGTCGCGCTGCCGATCGTGCTGAACGCGAGCGTGGCGATCGCCTCGCGGATGAACAAGCTCGACGGCAGCGGTGGCATGGACACCAACAACGCCGGCTACTGGGTGATGATCTTCTCCACCATCGTGCTCATGTCGGCGGGCGTCTCCTCGCTCAGCAACGAATTCAAGTACGCGACAGTGGAATTGGTCTACGGCGCGCAGACCCGGCGTTGGCTGCTGCCGGTGGCGAAGCTGATCGTGTTCGGGCTGATCGCCGCGGCGGCGACCCTGGTCACCGTGATCGTCCTGCTCGCCGGGTTTCCGGCGGTGTTCCCCGATGTGTGGGGACGGGTGGAGCTGACCTCCGCGGCCGGCCTCCGCCTGCTGTGGGCGCTGCCGGTCTTCACGTTCTTCGTCTCCGCGCTGGGGATCGGCATCACCGGTCTGATCCCGCGACCGGGCGTCGTGGTCGGCGTTGTCCTGCTGTGGAAGTTCGGCATCGAGACGTTCTCGGCCATGCTGCCGGTGAAGATCGGCAATGTCGTCGCGCAGTGGATGCCGTTCAAGAACGGCGAACTGGGCGCGGGCCAGTATCCGACGATGCGCCCGATCTTCGGCGGCGCCAACGGTTCGCTGGCGTATTTCGCTGTTGTCGCTGCGGTGTTCTTCGTTCTCGGCACGGTCCGGCTGTCGCGCCGCGACTTCACCCCGGACTAGGACACCGTGCCCGGTGGGCACCGGCCGACAGCCGGTGCCCACCGCGGCGAACCTCAGTTCGCGTTGACCGTCACCGCGTCGTCGGCGATCGAGTAGCTGATCGACCCGTTCTCGAAGTGGCTGATCTTGCCGCCGTCGATGTCCAGCTCGTCGGAGGTCGGGTAGCCGAGCCGGCCACCGGCGCCGCCCTCGGCCTCCCACGCCTGACGGATCGCGCCGTAGACGGTCTTGGTTCCGGTCGCGAGGTTGAAGTAGATGACACCGCCAGCGAACTCCTGGTACTTGCCACCGTTGGCGGCATCCAGCTCATCCGTGATCGGTTCACCCAGCGGGCTCGACGCGCCACCCGCTTCGTTGTAGTGGTCGCCGATAGTGCCCTTGACTTCGAATGCCATCCCACAAACCCTTTCGTACAGATATCAACTGGCAAATGCCAGCGGCGACGCTATCGCATGAACAGCACTCCGTACAGAGGTTCGTCCAGCAGTTCATTCAGCGCACACGCGCCGTTCGCCGCGGGAGATCCCTTCCGGCACGGCACAATCGAGAACCTCGCCAGCTACCTACCAGCATCGATGTGTTCGAGCCACGGCCGGGTCGGCGATTCCAGCGATAAGCAGTACCCAGCCGACGCGACATCACACCTCGACACGCCGCGAATCCGGCCGATGTGAGGATGTCCTCAATCCGGCGACGAGCCGACCCGCGCCAGCGCTTCCAGTGGGTCGTCGAGCAGGTCGGTGAAGGCCAGTTCGGCCGCGCCGACGAGTGGCGCGTCGTCGGCCAGCGAGGAGGTCCGCAATCTCACCCGTTCGCGGACCGCGGGCAGCCCGTTCTCGGCCAGCCTGCTGCGGACCTGGGCCGCGGCGGCCAGGTAGATCTCGCGCAGCACACCGCCGAAGACGACCATCGTCGGATCGAAGATGTTGACCAGATTGGCCACTCCGTACCCGAGCCAGTCGCCGACCCGGTGCAGCCCGTCGCGGGCGACGGAGTCACCGCGCGCGGCCGCCTCCACGATCGCCGCCACCGCGGCCCGCCCGGTGCGGTCACCGCGCCCGGCCACCGCGATCAGCGCCAGTTCACCCGCCTCCGCCTCCAGACAGCCCCGCGCACCGCAGCCGCACGGCCGCCCACCGGGGTTGACGATCATGTGGCCGACTTCGCCGCCGTACCCGCCCGCGCCACCGAGCAGCTTGCCGCCCATGATGATTCCGCCGCCGATCCCGACCTCCCCGTGCAGGTAGATCAGGTCGGCCACGCCCGCGCCAACGCCACGCGCGCGTTCGGCCACCGCACCGAGATTGGCGTTGTTGCCGACCGCGACCCGCATGCCCAGCCGCTGCGACAGTTCCGCCCCGAACGGCACATCCACCCAGCCGATATTCGGCCCGTAGCGCACGACCCCGTCGGCCTCGCGCACCATTCCGCAGAAGGCGACCCCAGCCCCGACACAGGTCGTGCCAGCGCTGTCGAGCAGGGACCGGCCCATCGCCACCAGCGCGGTGATCACGTCCTCGGGATCGAATCCGCCACCGGGACGCGGAGTTTCGCGCCGGTCCAGGATCATCCCGCCGAGGCCGACCTGCGCGGCGGCGAGCCGGTCGGCCCCGACATCGAGGGCCAGCACGGTGACCCGTTCGGACTCCGGACGCACCACCAGCGACGGGCGCCCCGCCTTGCCGGTCTGGCCCGGCAGTTCCTCGGTGACCAGACCGGCGGCGGCGAGATCGGTGGTGAGGCCCAGAATCGTGCTGCGGTTCAGGCCCATCCGCTCGGCGAGCACAGCGCGCGAGAGCGGCCCGCTGAGGTGGATGTTGCGCAGCAGCGCGGCGAGGTTGCGACGCCGGGTCTCCTCGGGCGAGGGTGCTGCTCTCATCCGGCCCGAACCTTCCCCTTCGACGGTCACCGTCCTGGCTGTGCGCGCTTGCGCGAGAGCGCGTCCACCCCCGCCGCGAGCAGCAGGACACATCCTGTCACAACGAATTTCGTGCCCGCGCTGTAGCCCATCAGGCCCATTCCGTTGTTGATGACCGCGACCACGGCGGCGCCGAGGACGGCGTCGAGCATCCGCCCGCGGCCACCGAACAGGCTGGTACCGCCGATCACCGCCGCGCCGACCGCGGTCAGCAGCACATCGGATCCACCGGTGTTCGGGTCGACGGAGTTGGCCCGCGAGGCCGCGATCAGACCGCCCACCGCCGCCATGGTCGAACACAGCACGAAGGCACTGATCTTGATCCGGTCGACCGGAATGCCCGCGCGCCGCGCCGCTTCGGCGCTGCCACCGACCGCGTAGATATGGCGGCCGAAGCTGGTGCGGTCGAGCACGAACGTCCACAGCAGCAGCAACGCGACAATGATCGGCACGACGATCGGCATCCCCTGCAGCGAGTTGACCTCGGGGTTGCGGCTGCGCTCGTCGTTGAGGATCAGCACCACCGCGCCGGCGACGAGCGCGACCGCCCCGACCCGCAGCCAGACCACCGCGGCGGTCTCACCGGTCAGGCCGAGGGTGGTGCGGGCCCGCAACTTCCGGTACTGGACGATCGCGTACCCGCCGACCAGCAGCGCGTACATCAGCCAGCCGAGCAGCGGCGCGACGTTCTTGTTGGCGATCGCCAGGATCGTCTCGTCGTGGATGGAGATGTTGCGCCCGTTGTCCATGATCTTCAGCGCGACACCCTGCAGGGCGAGGAACGCGGCCAGGGTGACCACGAACGACGGCACCCCGATCTTCACCACGATGGCGCCGATCGTCAGCCCGATGACCGCGCCGGCGAGCAGCGAGACGAGCACCGCCGCGTACCACGGCCAGCCCTTGTCGGTGAGCAGCACCGCCAGCACCGCGGCGCAGACCCCGCTGGTGAATCCGGCCGACAGGTCGATCTCGCCGAGCAACAGCACGAAGATCAACCCCATGGCGATCACCGCGATCGCGGCGCCCTGGGTGAACAGGTTCGCGATATTGCCCTGGGTCAGGAACACCGGCCGCGCGAGCCAGAAGAACAGCGACAGCACCACCAGCGCGATGACCGACGGCAGCGCGCCCATGTCGCCGCCGCGGATCCGCCCGAGGTATCCCGAGACCGCCGCGGTGACCGGTGCCACGGCGGGTGCCGGCTTGTCCGTGTCGACGATGCTCATGCCGTGACTCCGTTTCCGAGACTCCCGCTCCGCCCGGCGGTGATCAGTTCGACGATCTGCGAGTGCGTCACCTCCGAGGTCCTGACCTGGGCCGCCATCCGGCCCAGGTACAGCGCCGCGATCCGGTCCGACACCGCGAACACATCGTTCATGTTGTGCGAGATCAACACCACCGCGAGACCTCGGTCGGCGAGTCGGCGCACCAGTTCGAGCACCTGCTGGGTCTGAGCCACCCCGAGTGCCGCGGTGGGCTCGTCCAGGATCACCAGTTCGCTGTTCCACAGCACGGCTTTGGCGATGGCCACGGTCTGCCGCTGCCCACCGGAGAGGCTGGAAACCTTCTGCCGCACCGACTGCACCGTCCGCACCGACAGTCCCGCCAGGGTGCGTCCGGCGAGTTCCTCCATCCCGTACTCGTCGAGCACCAGGCCGCGCTTGCGTTCCCGGCCGAGGAACATGTTCTGCACGATATCGAGGTTGTCGCACAGCGCGAGGTCCTGGTAGACGATCTCGATCCCGAGCGCGGCCGCGTCGCGTGGGCTGCCGATCTGGACCGGGGCGCCGTCGAACAGGATCTGTCCCGCGTCGATCGGATGGGTGCCGCCGATGCATTTGACCAAGGTCGATTTGCCCGCGCCGTTGTCGCCGACCAGCGCGGTCACTTCGCCGCGGTAGGCGGCGAAAGCGACCTCGTGGAGCACGTGCACCGGGCCGAAACTCTTTTCCAGACCCCGGATTTCGATGAGCGGCTGGTCGTCGGTCATCGGACGCCGTTGTCGGCGCAGAGCTGGGCGAACTCCCCGGCGCAGAGCTCGTTCTTGTCGACGAAGCCGTCGGCGACGACCTCGTGGACGTTGTTTTTGAAGATCGCCTTGGGCTCGAGCAGCACCGCGGGCACCTTGCTGCCCGCCTCCGGGTCGTCGACGGTGGTGTTGGTCTGCCCCTTCTCCCCCTTGACCAGCGAGATCGCCAGTGCCGCACCGGCCGCGGCCTCCTGCTCGATCGCCTTGTACACGGTCAGGCACTGGTCGCCGGCGAGGACGTTCTGCAGTCCCTGCACCGTGGCGTCCTGCCCGGTGACGGGGATCTGGCCGTTGAGCTTCTGCTTCTTCAGCACCGCGATGGCGGCGTTGGCCAAGCCGTCGTTGGCCGCGACCACGCCGCCGAGGTTCGGGGTGCCGGTGAGCATCTGCTCGAAGATGGTGCCCGCCTTGGTGTTGTCCCACTCGGGCACCGCCTGGTCGGGGCCCTTGACGAACTCACCGGAGTCGAACTTCGGCTTCAGCGCGCCGTCGTAACCGTTCTTGAACAGGGTCGCGTTGTTGTCGGTGGGTCCACCGTTGAGATAGGCCACGACCGGCTTGTCGGCCTTCTTGTCGGACAGGCATTTCGCCAGACCGGAGCCCATGAGCTCGCCGACCTTCACATTGTCGAACGACACGTAGTACGGCGCGCCACCGCCGAGTGTCAGCCGGTCGTAGTCGATCACGGTGACGCCCTGCGCCTTCGCCTTCTGGATCACGGCCTTGCCGGTGCCGCTGTCGAGGTTGGTGATCATCAGGACCGAGACCCCGTTGGTGATCATCTGGTCCGCGATGGTCTGGAAGGAGGTCTTGTCGCCCTGCGCGTTCTGGATATCGGCCTTGACGCCTGCGTCGTCGAATGCCTGCTGCAAGTACTTGCGGTCGGCGGTCTCCCACCGTGCCGAGGTCTTGCTGTCGGGCAGGATCACACCGACTTCGGCGCCTCCACCCCCGGACGCGGCGGTGTCGTCACCGCAGGCGGTCAGCGTGGCGAGGAGTGCGACCGATACGGCGGCGATGCCGAAGAAACCCTGACGCATGAGGGTGGGCCTTTCGTTGAGCCCCTGCCCGCTCGATGGCGAGCCGGACGTGAATGTTGCTGCACGCAACATATTCCAGCGCGGCCGCCCCCGCAGCCGATTCGGCGCGGTATTTGTTGTCGGCGATAACAATCCAGAAACGGACATACCACACCGGCTCCGGAGCGCGAAAGATGCTGCCCCGGAGCGGAAAAGCCGGAAAGATTACCGACCGGACCGGTCGGGTGGTGCGGCGTCGCCGCCCGGTGCGTGTTCGCCGGGTCCGATCCGGCGTGGTCGCACCATCGGCCGGGCGCCGCCGGGCGCCCCGTCCGCGCCGGCGCGCTTGCGGCGCGATGCGCCGAGGTCGATCACATTGCGTTCGTGTTCGGTGTCAGCACCGGCCGGAGGCACCGCGTCGATCGGCCAGGTGCCGGTCTCGGACTGCAGTTCGGCCCGGGTGACCGGGCGGGTGGGTGCGGGGTCGTAGACCGCCTCCGACGGCCACGGCCGGTGCCGGGGATCGCCGATGTCCTCGCGACCGCGTCGCGGCCGCCGCGGCAGCCGCACGACGTTCGACGCCCCATCGGCGGCCGATCCGGTACCGCTCTCGCCGGTCTTCGCGGCGTCCCACCGGCGACGCAGCCGTTCCACCGCGTCGAATCGATCAGCACCAGGCCCCGACCCGGCTTCCTGGTCCGACATCGAACTAACCGCGGACAGGCGCCGCGACACCCATCGATCGCACAGCGGACGGCACCCCGAAAATCAGCAACGGTCTAACACTCACTACCCCATTCTGCCTCACGGCCGCCCCACAGGCCGGGGACGGGGTTGCCCCTGGCCGGGGTTCGGGCCTACATTGAGGGCGCGTTGGCGCCTCGCCAATAGTGGCGCACCGTCGCATGCCCGCCGGGAGGACAGATGGATTACAACTGGTCAGCGGCCGATCTGGCCTTTCGCGACGAGGTGCGGGAGTTTCTCGACGCGAAGCTGACACCGGAGCTACGGCGGGCCGGGCGGCTGGCGACCAGCGTCTATCCCGATCACGAAGCCAGCATGCAGTGGCAGCACATCCTGCACGAGCGCGGCTGGGCCGCGCCGCACTGGCCGGTCGCACACGGTGGCTGCGACTGGAGCCTGACCCAGCACTACATCTTCAGCCGGGAGGCGACCCTCGCCGGCGCGCCTGCCCTCTCGCCGATGGGCATCCGGATGGTCGCACCGGCGATCATCGCGTTCGGCACACCGGAGCAGAAGAACTACTTCCTGCCGCGCATCCTGACCGGTGAGATCTTCTTCTGCCAGGGCTACTCCGAACCGGAGGCCGGCTCGGACCTGGCCGCGCTCAGCATGGCGGCCGTCGCGGACGGCGACGATTTCGTCTGCACGGGCAGCAAGATCTGGACCACCCACGCCACCGAGGCGAACTGGATCTTCTGCCTGGTGCGCACCTCGCGCACCGGCCGCAAGCAGCAGGGCATCACGTTCGTACTCATCGACATGGACACACCGGGCATCGAGATCCGCCCGCTGGTGATGACCTCCGGCGAGCAAGTGCAGAACCAGGTGTTCTTCGACAACGTCCGGGTGCCCCAGCGCAATGTGCTCGGCCGCGTCGACGACGGCTGGACGGTCGCGAAATACCTGCTCGTGCACGAACGCGGCGGTGCCGCGGCGCCGACGCTACAGGTCATCGGCCAGGAACTGGCCGAGGCGGCGGCCCGGCAACCCGGCCCCGACGGCAACCCGCTCATCGACGACCCCGGCTTCGCCCTGCGGCTGGCCGACGCCCGCATTCGCACCGAAGTACTGGAAGTGCTGGAGTACCGGACGATTTCGGCGATGGCCCAAGGCAAGGACCCGGGCCCGGCATCGTCGATGCTGAAGATCCTGGCGACCGAACTCAGCCAGCAGCTCACCGAACTCGCCCTGGACGCGGCGGGCCCGCTCGGTCGCGTCTATCAGCCGCACGCCACCGCGCCCGGCGGCCCGATCGCCGAGTTCACCGCGCCCGCCGACAGCTACCACAGCGGCGCGGACTGGCAGGCCGTCGCGCCGCTGCGCTACTTCAACGACTGCGCCGGATCGATCTACGCGGGCAGCAACGAAATTCAGCGAAACATCCTCGCCAAAGCAGCATTGGGGCTCTGATGGACTTCACACTCACCGAGGAGCAGCAGCAGCTGCGCGACGCGGTCGCCGGATTCCTCGGCGCCCGCTACGACCTGGAGAAGAGCCGGGCCGCGGCGAAATCGGCGCTGGGCTGGCAGCCCGCGGTCTGGCGCGGATTCGCCGACGAGCTCGGGATTCTCGGCGCAACACTGCCCGAGCGGGTCGACGGAATGGGCGGTGGCGCCGCCGAACTGATGGTCATCGTCGAGGAACTGGGACGGGCACTGGTCGTCGAACCGTTCGTCGATACCGTCGTCGTCGGCGCGGGCCTGCTGGAACGTTCCGGTGGCGCACACACCGACGAGGTCCTGCGCGGCATCGTCACCGGCGCGGTCCGCACCGCGTTCGCGGCCCTCGAACCCACCGGGGGCGCGACGCTGCACGACGTCACCACCGTGGCCCGGCGCGACGGTGATGCGTGGGTGATCGACGGCACCAAGTCCGTGGTGACCAGCGCTCCGCTGGCAACCCATCTGCTGCTCACCGCCCGCACCGCGGGCGATCGGCGCGATCAGGCCGGAATCTCGTTGTTCCTCACCGCGTTCGACGCGGCGAACCCACCCGCGGGCATCGAGGTGCACTCCTACCGCACCATCGACGACCGGGTCGGATCCGATCTGGTGTTCACCGGGTTCCGGTTGCCCGCCGACGCGTTGCTCGGGATCGAGGGCGGCGCCTGGGACGTCATCGAGTCGACCGAGGCCACGGCGATCGCCGCGATCTGCGCCGAAGCGGTCGGCTGTCTGCGGAAAGTCCTGGCCGACACCGTCGACTACGCCAAGCAGCGCCAGCAGTTCGGTGTGCCCATCGGCAGTTTCCAGGCCCTGCAACACCGCATGGTCGACATGTACATGGAACTGGAACAGGCCATCGCGGCGTCGCAGCTCGCCGCGCACGCCCTCGCCGCCACCCCGGCCGACCGCGCCCGCGCGCTGTCCGCGGCCAAGGTCACCGTGGGCCGCGCCGCCCGCTTCGTCGGCCAGAACGCCGTCCAGCTGCACGGCGCCATGGGCATGACCGAGGAACTCGCCATCGGTCACTACTTCAAACGCCTCACCGCACTGGAACGCGAATTCGGTACCACCGACTACCACCGCGCTCGGTACGCACGGCTGACCAGGCCGTAGCCGATCCGGTGGCGCGCACCCACACCGGGCGGCGCGCCACCGGCGGCCCGCGATCGGCACTCCGGCCGGGAAGCCGATAAAGTACCTCCCGGTAGTATTTACTGTGACGGTTCCAGCAGACCCACAGAACTTCCCGGAGGTGGACGCGCACATGGCCAAGCAGGTGGCGACGGAGAAACGGCAGCGCCGCGAGCGGGGCTCGCTCAACCCGGAGGACATCCTCGACGGCGCCTTCGAACTCGCCGAGGACGTCTCGCTCGACAACCTGAGCATGCCGATGCTCGGCAAACACCTCGATGTCGGCGTCACCAGTATCTACTGGTACTTCCGCAAGAAGGACGACCTGCTCAACGCCATGACCGACCGCGCCTTGCAGCAGTACGAGTCGGCGGCGCCGTTCATCGAGGCCAGCGACTGGCGCGAGACGCTGCGCAACCACGCCACCACCATGCGCGAAACCTTCCTGGCCACCCCGATTCTCTGCGATCTCATCCTGATCCGCTCCGCGCTCAGCCCCCGTGCCGCCCAGCTCGGCGCACAGATGACCGAACAGGTGGTGGCCAACCTCGTCGAGGCCGGGCTCTCGGTCGACGACGCGGTCGACACCTACTCGGCGATCCAGTTGCACACCCGCGGCGCGATCGTCCTGCAACGGCTCTACGACAAGAACAAGGAATCCGGCAACGAGCGGGGCGCCTACTACGAAACCCTCGCCATCACCGCCGATACCACTCCCCTGCTCGCGGAAGCGGGAACCCGCGGCCACCACAGTGGCGCTCCCGACGACCACAATTTCGAATACGGCCTCGAGGCCATCCTCGAACGCGCGAGCCGATTGATCGATGCGGGCACGCGGCCGGCCGGTGCCGCCCCCGCGAAGAAGGCCGCTGCCCGGCCGGCGAAGGCCACGGCGGCCAAGAAATCCGCGCCGGCGAAGAAAGCGGCACCGGCGAAGAAAGCCGCCGCGCCGCGCCGTCGGCGGTCCGCACCCTCGGCGGAGTGAACCGCTCGGCTCGCGATCACAGGGGCAGCATGTCCTGGCGCAGGGCATGCCGCACCCGCCACTCGGCGTCCGAGCCCGACGGCCAGGGGAACCCGCCGTTGTCGAACACCCAGTTCAGGTAGGACACGAACGGCATGGTCGACTCGGCGCTGAACAGCCCGTCGACACATCCGTCCGGCAGCGCGATCCCGTACGGGCCACCGCCACTGACGTTTTCCTTGTGCAGCCGGTCCGGCGCGAGCGGCAGGACGAACCGGGTTCCAGGGTGCTCGGCATCGCGTTCGCGCCAACGGCCGAATTCCTCGGCGAAGTACCCGCGGATCGATGATCCGGGATAGTGCGACCCCTCGACCTGGATCACCAGCGGATCACCCGAGGACGACTCCGGCCAGTCCGGATGCGTACCGACCAGCCACACATCACCGACCAGCCGAACCCAGGACAGCAACGTCATGGGCACAACACCGAACTGCGCCCCGAGCCACTCCGCCTGCTCGGGGGCACCCGCGGTGGCCGGGATGAACGGCACCACGGGTGTCTGATCGTCGTCGTTGCTGTGAAACCGATAGCCGCTACCGGAAAAATTGGGATTTATTGCATCGGATACAACATCCGATGCAATTCCCAACTGGCTTGAATGCCAGTTGAACTGCGGTCGGACCCACTGGTCCGAGCTGTCGCCAAGTTCGTGACCTGGGTAGATACCACCACCTCTAGCCTGATTCAACTTTGTTGTGTTAGATGCAACATCATGGCGGAGCGAATCGACGTTCCCGGCGCGGCCCATCTGGTCCTCGTCGACGGTGTCGCACACCTGGACCCCGCCGCGGCGGTCCACGAGGCGATGCTCGAAGGCTGGGCCCGTCAGCAACGGGTCCGGTTCCTCAAAGCCGACACGATCAACGGTCGCCTGCGACTCGTGCAGCGAGTGGTCGAGTTCTCGAATCTGTATCCATGGCAATGGAACTACGCCGAACTGGAAGCCTTCATCGACAGCCTGCGCAGCGGCGCGAGACCAATCGCGATGTCGACTGGGCGCGGCTATCTGATCGAGCTGAAATTGTTCCTCGAATACGTCACCGACGCCCGCTACGGCTGGACCAGGATCTGCCTCGACCGTTTCGGTGAAGCGCCACGTCAGCTGCTCGGCGAATGGAACATGGTCGCCCATGTCAGCGACTACGAGGGCCGTCCCGGCCGCCGTCCGCTGACCTACGACGAGGTCCAAGCCCTCTTCGACGCCGCCGATGCTCGCGTCGACACGATCCGGTCGCGCGGCCGCAAGGGTGCGCTCGCCGCGATGCGCGACGCAACGGCGCTCAAAACGGTCTACGCCTACGGGCTGCGCCGGCGTGAAGCCTGGGGGCTGGACCTGGCCGACCTGCGTCGCAACCCGAAAGCACCTCAGTTCGGAGGCGTCGGCGGCCTATTCGTGCGGTGGGGCAAGTCCTCCAAGGGCAGTCCGCCCAAGCGGCGCACCGTGCTCACGGTCCCAGAAATGGACTGGATAGTCGATGAACTCGAGCACTGGATGGAGGAGGTGCGGCCTGTGTTCGCACCAGGAAACCATCCCGCTCTGTTCGTGAACGAGCGCTGCGGGCGGCTGTCCAAGCGGGCCATCAACAATGCGTTCGTGCAGGCCCGCGTCGACGCCGAGTTGCCCGAGGAACTGGACCTGCACAGCCTGCGCCACTCCTACGTCACCCACCTGATCGAGTTCGGCTACCCCGAGCGGTTCGTCTCCGAACAGGTCGGTCACGCCTACGCCGCGACGACCGCGATCTACACCGGCGTCTCCGACGAATACCGAAACCGGTTGCTCGCCAGAGCGATCCGGGCCCAGCACGCCGAACTCTGGGAGGAGTGAGTCGATGATCCGCAAGATGGGAATCACCTGGCACCTGCGGCTGAAAATGGCCGAGAAGGGCATGTTCCAAACCTCGGACCTGGTCCCATACCTGGCCGAACGCGGCATCCACCTCTCCCGCGAGCAGGTGTTCCGGCTGGTCACCCAGGACCCACAACGGCTGTCGATGGACACCCTGGCAGCCCTGTGCGACATCCTCGCCTGCACCCCCAACGACCTCATCGAGGTCACCACCGTCAACGCCGAGGTCGCCAAGACCGCCGACCAGGCGCCCGCCACCAAACCCGTGCCGCGCCGCACGACGATCCGGCGACCGAACCTGTCGTGACCCGCCGAGGACTGACCGAGCCGACCGACGTGGTCCGACAGCGGCTCATCACCCGGCTCGCCGAGGCCGTCGACGGCCTCGACACCGAGACCGCACACACCGCGCTCGATCACACCGGCGGCCTGCGGATGCCGCGCCCGTTCGAGACCTACCTGACCCGATTTCCCACCACGTTGACCGACCCGCACATCCTCGCCCGGCCCGCCGCCGACGTCCCCGCCGGGCTGATACGGCTGGCCAATCACCTGATCGAACTCGGCTACGACACCGTCACCGCTCCACGCTGTAGCGTCTGCTCGGCACGCAAACCGGTGTTGCCGTTGACGACCTCCGCCGGGCGCGTCTGCGAGCGTTGTTACCGCCGAGATCCCCGCGCCCGCACCGAATGCGGCGGCTGCGGGCGCCTGCGGCCCGCCGCATATCGGCTCGACGACGGCACCGCGCGATGTTCGGCCTGCCACCACGCTCCAAGGCACACCTGCTCTCGCTGTGGGACCTCCGCGCCCGCGCACCGCCGCGGCCCCGACGGTGCCGCAATTTGCAAGCGCTGCTACCGCTCGCCCGAACGGCTCTGCGGGAGGTGCGGACGAATCGGGGTCATCGGACGACGGGCCACCGAGACCGAACCCGACATCTGCAACAACTGCACCCACCGGCGGCCCGCGCTGTGCACGGTCTGCGATCGCGTCCGGCCCTGCACCCGGATCCGCAGCGGCGCACCGGTCTGCGTCACCTGCCGCGACATGCCCCTCCACCGCTGCGGAATCTGCGCCAACGACCGCCCCGCCCACGCCACATGGCCGCTGGGCCCGGTCTGTCTGAACTGCTACAGCCAGGTGCGCAACGAACCCACCGAATGCCCGGACTGCCACCAACGCCGCCCCCTGATCGGACGCGGAACCGCCGGGGTCAGGGTCTGCGGACCCTGCGTCGGCGTCGACATCGTCTTCGCCTGCCACCACTGCGGCGCCAGCGGCGAGCTCTACCGCGCGAACCAGTGCGCCCGCTGCGTCCTCACCGAACAGGTCGACGCGCTGCTGGCCCGGCCCGACACCACGATCCCCGCCCACATCGAACCGATCCGCAACGCACTGATCAACACCGACAACGCCCGCAGCATGCTGTTCTGGCTGCAAAGAAGCCAGGCCCCCGCACTACTCGCCGAACTGGCCGCCGCGAACGAACCCATCACCCATGCCACCCTCGACGCGAGACCATCCACCCCGGCCGGCGACTACATCCGCGAGCTACTGGTCACCATCGAAATCCTGCCCGCCCGAAGCGAATACATCGAAGCCATCCCTGCCTGGGCCGACACCATCGTCGCCGCGACACCCGCACACCACCGCCAGCTACTCAGCCCATTCGTCCATTGGTACTTGCTGCGCCGCGCCCGCCAGTACGGCCGACAAACCCGCAGCTCCGCCGACTTCCTCCGGTCACGGCTACGCCGGGCGATGGAACTACTCACCTGGATCGACGACCAACACCTCACCCTCGCCACCCTCACCCAGGGCGAACTCGAGCACTGGTTGAGCCAGGGCGCGACCACGCGCCTCAATGTCGGCGCGTTCATCAGCTGGGCGGTAACCCGCGGCCTCGCCGCCGACCTCACCGTCCCCAGCAGATCCAGCCACGAACCCGTCGGCTTCCTCGACGAAACCGAACGGCGCGGACAGCTGACCCGATGCATCAACGACACCGCGCTACCGGTGCCTGTGCGCGTCGCCGGAGCACTGATCCTGCTGTTCGGGTTGCGAGGAACACTCGTAGCCCACCTGTCGCGCACAGACCTCGACGACGACGGCACCCGGGTCCGGCTCGCGATCGACTCCCACCAACTCGAGCTGCCACCCAAACTGGCCATCCTGATCCGACAACTGCGAGACCAACCCGGCAGCCAGTGGCGGATGAACCGCGCCGTCGGCGGCTCGCCCTGGCTGTTCCCAGGCCGCTACCCGTCACGGCCGATCGCACGCCCAACCTTCGGGAAAATGCTCAACCAGCACGGCATCACCGTCCGAGACGGCCGCAACAGCGCTCGCTACGCCCTGGCCAGCCACCTACCCGCGTCCGTCCTGGCCGACCTCACCGGCACAAGCATCGGCAACGCCGTCGAATGGACCAACTGGGCCAAACGCAACTGGCTCGACTACCTCGCCACCCGAGCCGAAACCCAAACTAATCCCGCACCGTTCGAACAACGGCCCTGACTCGATGAGTCAGGGCCGCCGGGAGTGCATCGACCTTTCAGGCGCAGCCCCTGTCGTTCAATCGCCCGCGTGCCAGCCTTTCAGATTCGCCGGCGTCAGGCGCTCGGTTCCGACCACAGATGCAGAAGCAGATGCTCGTTGACCGGCACCATTCGTGACTCGTATCCCGGCGCACTCGCGTGAAACGGCTCGTGTGGACCTGGGACCTGGTAGAGCCGCACATGTATCCGAGCCGGACCAGGCGGGGTGAGCGTGCCGTTGAGTTCGCCGCGGCATTCTGCGAAGTAGCAGTCACCGATGCGCTGGCTGCCGAGCTCGGTGGAGTAACTGATCTCGTCGATGAACTCGGCATCGGTCGGCTCGGGTGGGAATTGCCCGTCGCCGACTTCGACGCTGACTCGACCCAGATTCCCTCGACTTCGATCCTCGGAGGTCTTGATAGCGAGCGCGCCGGTGCCGGGACGAAGTCGACCTCCAGCGATCGCGGTGATCGTGTCCGTCTGGTCGCTCAATTGATTGTCGAGCAGGTAGAACGCGCCACCGTCGTAATCGATGATGTCAGTCGACCTCGCCACAGTCCCTACCTCCGTTCACATTGCAGGATCGGCCCTTACGAAGAACTGTTCTCCGTCCTTGATGCGATTGTAGTAATAGAACCTCGCGATGACCTTGGCCTGTTCACCGTTGGCATCGATGGGCGTTGTCGGCACCATACACACGCTGTAACCTGACGGCCCCGTCCGCGACGGCTCTACGCGCGGCGGATCGGTGATCTGGCAGCCCGGGAATGTCCGACCGTTCGGCGGCAATACCGCGCCCGGCGGTTGCGCCGCTCCTTGGTTCGTCGACCGGAACGGATACTCGTCACAGGAGAACCCCGGTGTCGAGTACCGGCCGGAGGGGCAAGCTCGGTTGCCGTTGCGCTCTCGTTCGGTGAAGTTGGTCATTCGGGTCAGCGGACCTGTGTAGTACAGCCTGGGAGCACCAGGCAATCCGGATTGCTGCGCTCTCCGGACGTGGTCGGCGATCGTCGCCAGGTCCGGGATCGAGGCGAAGTCCATGACCGCGTCACGGTCGGGGAATACGCACCCTTGGCTCGGCAAGCTGGCGGAGATTCCGGGGACGCCTCGGTCGTCGTCGCATCGGATGTCCGGCGTGACCGCTGAGGTCTTTCCGCTTCCGGGAAATGTGTCCTGACCTCCTGGCGTGTTCCACTGGAGCTCTGTGTAGGTGGCCAGCATCAAGATCTGACCGGGGGACAGCACTCCCGGCCCGAACTCGTAGAAGCCGAAGATCGAGCCTCCGAGCACCAGAGGTTCGTTCACGATCTCGTCGTGGACGGTCACCGAGCATGTGGGGGCGCTACACGCGAGATTGCCCGTCACCGTGATCACACTGGCCGACATCTTCTCGACGGTGAACCGCACCCGGTACTGCGTCGACCTGGTATCCCCGCGAGTGATGAGCTCCTGTTCCAGTTTGCCCGATGCCGTGCCGATGATCTTGCCCTGCGGGTCACGCACCACCACGGTGTTCGGGTTGACTCCACACGCGTAGAGACGATCGATCTGCCAGTACGGTGTGGTCAGATCGGCACCAGCTAAGGCTTCCTGGCGTTTGGACTCATAGTCCTTGTCACAGCCCGGTTTCAGGCTGATGGGCTCATCAAGTGCCTGGGGAGGCGCTGGCGCCGTTGCCGGCGGTGTGTCGGTGTAGCCCGGACCCGCGCAGAGGAAGACCTCGCCGGTGTCGGGAACGGTGTCATCGCGACACCGATTCCATTGCGAACTGCCCGAGCGCGGTGACAACCCGGTGCGCCAGCTCGCGTTGGGCGCGTAGTCCGTGCCGCCGGGGCCGGGCTCGGTGACGGCATCCTCGTCGGCATCGTCGCCGCCGCTTAGCGGGTTCGGCACACGAATGGTGCCTTGCTGGAAATCCTGCTCACGGCCGTCGGCGAAAGCGGTGGTTCCTCGTTCGTCACCGATCGGGTATCCGAACATGCCGGACTCGTACTGTTCACTGCCCCATTCGATTTCGATCTGGCCGGCGACCGGGTGCGCGCCGGTCGACGGTGACCAGTAGATGCGGCCGTGTTCGAACTTGTTCATCCGGCCTTGCCCGTCGGGCAAGACGGTCTCGTCGGAGGTCGGGTAGCCCAGCCAGCCACCTTCCCAGCCGGTTTCGCCCCACTTGTCACGGATCGCGCCGCCGACGAAATAGGCTTCGTTGAGTTTCCAGTAGATGGTGCCGCCGTCGAAGTACTGGCGACGGCCGAGACCGTCGGGGTTGACGATCTCGTCCGACGTCGGATACCCGAGCACGCCTTGTTCCCAGCCGTTGCGTTGCCAGCAGGCATAGAAGTGGTTCACGACCGGGTGTGCACCGCCCCATGGCGACCAGAAGATGGGACCGTTAGTGAAAACGGTTCGTTTCCCAATTCCGTCGGGCTGAGTCAGTTCATTGGTCGTGGGCCACAACAGAAAGCTGTTCGGCCCGCCGAGCTCGTTGTATTTGTCCTTGATCGCCCCGCACACTTCGTAGGGCGCTGGCCAGTAGACCTGACAGTCCGCGGCCGCGAGGGCTGGGCCGCCCTGCTGCGCCTTGGCCTCCATCGTCTCGGCCTTGTCGGCGTCGGCCTTGGAGAATCCGCCCGGTACGTTCTCGCGGTCTGAGCGCATCTCGCCAGGAACGACAGCCGCGTTGGGGTTTTCGGTGGGAGTCCATGCTCCATCGCTGGGCTTGCGCTCCACCTGCGACGGTGCGGGCGCCGGCGGTGAGGACGGGCTTGTGATGGACGGCTGCGCCGCAACAGTCCCGACAGCGACCGTCCCGGAAACCGCCAGAACTGCCACAGCAAACGCGACCGCATACCTCGGTGGCGAGCTACGCCCGGACCGGTCTCGGCGCGAAATTCGAGGTAGAAGCATGCCAACCCTCCCTGTCGAGCGAAAAACATTGCCGTTGAGAGCAATCCAGCAACGCTGGTGAATCACCCCCGCATCCAGTCGAACATACGTTCGGCACATTTCAGGCAAATTGACAGACACTCTTCCAAGATGATGCTGGTCCGTTACCGGCGTCGGCCGACCTGGCTGGCCAGATGCGCTCCTCCGCCCTAGCCGACCCCTCCGGCACAAGCATCGGCCGCATCATCGAGTGGACCAACTGGGCTGGCCGGAATGGTTCGACTGCGTCACTTGAGCCCAGAACGAAACGAATACTGCACAGTTCGAATAGTGACCGTCCACCGGTTGCCGATCGACAATCACCTCGATATTGCGCCGCGCCCGCAACGCCATCTCGTCACACACCAACTGGGCCTCCCGAGCCAGGCCGGCATCGACCACGCCACCCAACTGACGCAGTTCGTGCCACACCTGTTCCCGCTGACCGTCCCGATACCGGCTGACCCACTCCGGCGATGACATCGTTCCCACCTCCGGAATTCTGCCACCCGCCCCCGACACCTCCCCGCAGGAAACGTGACACCGCAGGCCGGAAGATTCATTTCGGGTGACTCACCCAGTTCGAAGCATGCTGCCGCAGAGGAAATTCGGGGCAATCCGACGTGGCTTGGACGGCTGGCTAGGATCGGAAATCGTGACCTTGTTGCTCAGCCGACGGCGGCCGTCCGACGATCAACCATTCGATTCCCAGGAACAGCAGCAAGAATCTGGCCGTTCGTGGCGAATTGTCGCGATTGTCGCGGGAATTGTCGGTGTGCTGCTCGCGATTGCGGTGCCGCTGCTTCCCGTGCAACAGCAACAGGCGTCTTTCTCGTGGCCGCAGGACGGTCGCGCGACCAGTGTGACGTCGCCGCTGGTGTCCTATTCGCCGGTCAGCGTCGACGCGACGATTCCGTGCAGCGCGACTTCGGCATTGCCTGCCCAGGGCGGGTACTTGTTCGCGACGGTGCCCCCGGCCTCCGGACAGGCGTGGCATTACGGCTTGAACGTGCTCGTCTCGCCGGCTGAGGCAGGTAGTCGTCTTCAGGTCGTCTTGCGCGACAAGACACTGGTCGATACGGCCGTGACGGATCTCGCCCGCGATTGTCGGGTAGCGATCGTATCCACCAGTGCCCGAACCACTGTCGAGGTCAGTGGTGTCGATCCCGTGATCGTCGACGGCGATTTCCGTCCGCAACTGGTCGGGATATTCACCGATCTCGCCGGTGAGGTTCCGGCCGGCATGCGAACCGAGGTGGAGATCGATTCCCGGTTCACGACCGCACCGACGGTGCTCAAGCTGATCGCGATCATCGGTGTCGTGTTCGCCGCCGCGCTGGCGCTGTTCGCCTTGCATCGCCTCGATTGTCTCGACGGGCGCCGCAACCGCCGGGTCCTGCCGCAGCGCTGGTGGCGGCCCCGGTTTGTCGACGGGATCGTGGTCGGCACCCTGATCGTGTGGTATTTCATCGGTGCCGGTACTGCCGATGACGGCTATATCCTCGGCATGGCCCGAACTGCCGGGCACGCAGGATATCTGGCGAACTACTTCGCCTATTTCGGGGTGCCCGAGACACCGATCGGAATTCCCTACGACCTCGTCATCGGCTGGCTGGCACAGCTGTCGACCGCGAGCATCGTGGTGCGATTGCCGGAGTTGGTCTTCGGGATCGTGTGCTGGTTGCTGATCAGTCGCGAGGTGGTACCGCGACTGGGTATCGCCGCGCGGCGCGAGAAGGCGGCGATCTGGGCCGGTGGCCTGGCGCTGCTCGCCTTCTGGCTGCCGTACAACAACGGACTGCGCCCCGAACCCGCTGTCGCCCTCGGCGTCTTGCTGACCTGGGTGTCGATGGAGCGCGCGCTGGCGACACGGCGGCTCGCGCCCGCCGCTGTCGCGCTGCTCCCGGCCGCGTTGGCGGTTGTCACCAATCCCGCAGGGGTGATCTGTTTCGCGGCCCTGCTCGCCGGTGCCCGCCCACTCGTGCAGATCATCGTCGAGCGGGCTCGTCGCGTCGGATACCTGGCGCTGTTGGCTCCGGCGGGGGCGGTCGGTGTCTCGATTCTTGCCATCGTGTTCGCCGGCCAGCCCATCGCCGAAGTGACGGCGATGAGTGACGCGCACGCCGTGGTCGGACCGATTATGCCGTGGTACGACGAAACTTTCGTCTACCAATCCCTGTTCCAGACCGGCCCCGACGGTTCCATGGCCCGCCGATTCGCCATGCTGCTGCTCTTCCTGGCATTGGCGGTTTCAGTGCTGGCGCTGTTGCGCCACGGCGGCCGAATCCCCGGTCTGGCAGCCGGTCCCACGCGCCGCATTCTGGGCACCACCATCGCCACGATTCCGTTGATGGCGCTCTCGCCGACGAAGTTCACCCATCACTTCGGTGTCTTCGCCGGGCTCGCTGGCGCGGTCGCGGTCGTCGCAGCAGTCGCCGCGGGCCCCCGGGTCGTGCGATCACCTCGCAACCGTGCGCTGTTCGCGGCCCTCGTCACGGCGGTGTCGGCGCTGGCATTCACCAGCTCGAACAGCTGGTGGTATGTCGCCAGCTACGGAATACCGTGGTGGGACAAGCCGATCTCGGTCAACGGCATCGGCGCGGGTACCACCCTGCTCGTCGTCGCGCTCGCCCTGCTCGGGTACGCGGGCTGGTTGCATATCCGCGAACCGTTCCGCACTCGGGAACACCGGACACACCGTCGCATTCCGGTGCTGACCATCGTGGCCGGACTGGTGGTGGCCTTCGAGGTCGCGTCGTTCGTCAAGGCCGGAATCGATCAGTATCCGGCGTATTCACTGGCGAAGTCGAACCTCTCCGCGCTCGCCGGCTCACCGTGCGCGCTCGCCGACGAGGTTCTGGTCGAGCCCGATCCGAATGCCGGGATGCTGCCACCGCTGTCCGGCGACCGAGCCACCGCCCTGGGCGTGGCGGCCGAGGGATTCACGCCCAACGGCGTCAATACCAACGACCTGGTCCCCGATGCCTCCGACGCCGCCGCGGCTTCGGTCGGCCAATCGCTCGGCAGTGCGGGAACCACCACCGAATCCGGCTCGGCCGGCAGTGGTGCGCCCGACGGGGCAGGCCGCCACGGCATCAACGGCAGCACGATCGCGCTCCCGTTCGGGCTGGATCCAGCCACGACACCGGTGCTCGGCAGCTACGGCAGCCCGGGTGTCACCAAAACGCTTGTCTCCGGCTGGTATCGGCTCCCGGCACCCGACTCCGGTGGTAGCCGCGGACAGATTCTCGCGATCGCCGCCGCTGGTCGCATCGCCGGCACCGATATCGACGGCCTTCCCGTGCACGGTCAGAGCGTGCAGATCGAATACGGCACCACGCACATGACCGGGGTGCAGCCGCTCGGCCGAATCATCCCGGACGACGTCAGCGTGCTTCAGCCGTCCTGGCGCAATCTCCGGGTCGCGTTGGGGCAGTTGCCGCCTCACGCCGACACCGTTCGCATCGTCGCCACCGTCGACAGTTCCGACGCGGAGCAGTGGGTCGCCGTGACCCCGCCACGGGTGCCCGAGCTGCGTACCCTCGACGAATTGGTCGGCCACACCCGACCGGTGCTCCTCGATTGGCTCGTCGGCTTGCAGTTCCCCTGCCAGCAGCCGATGCAGCACCGCTACGGCGTGGCCGAAATCCCCGAATACCGCATCCTTCCCGAGTTCTCGGCGGCGATCATGACCAGCAACTGGCAGAGCCACTCCTCCGGCGGCCCGCTCGGCTACACCGAACTCGTGACCCGCGCCGAAGTGCTGCCTTCCTATCTGCGGGACGACTGGAAACGCAACTGGGGCGAGATCCACCGGCTCGTACCGTTCGACCCGACCGCGACACCGGCACGACTCGACACCGTCACCGTCGAACGCTCCGCGCACTGGACCCCTGGTCCACTCAACTTCGGGGTCCGGTAGCGCAACTCTGCTGGTACTCGGTCGCGGTAGTGACGGTGCGCGCCACCAGGTGGGCGATCGCGCCTACTCGGGTCGGAGGGGTTCCGGTGGGGTGATGGGGTCGGGGGTGGTGAGGAAGGAGGCCTGGTCGTCGATGAAGGCGGCGAGGTCGGCGGCTTCGCGGGCGGCTCGGCGGGTGTCGTTGAGGCGGGCGACCTGGACGGCGATCTCGAACAGGACGGTGAGGGCGAGGGCGAGGGCCAGCATGGAGAACGGGTCCTGGGGGGTGACCACCGCGGCGAAGACGAACATGCCGAAAGTCGCGCCCCGGCGCCATTCCTTCAGTTTGGCGTAGGTCAAGACGCCGATCAGGTTCAGGCCGATGATCAGGACCGGTGTCTGGAAGCTGACGCCGAAGATCACCAGCAGCTGGACGATGAAGCCGAAGTACTGCGTACCGCTCAGGGCGGTGGTCTGGACCTCGTCACCGATGCTGAGCAGAAAGTCCAGCGCGTGGGCGACGACGACGTAGGCGAGGACAGCACCCGCCACGAACAACACACTGCCGCTGCCGACGAACGCGATCAGGTAGCGGCGTTCCCGCTGCCGCAGGCCCGGGGTGATGAAGGCCCACACCTGGTGCAGCCAGATCGGCACGGCCAGCACGATGCCTGCGGTACAGGCGACCTTCAGGCGGAGCATGAACTGCTCGAACGGACCGGTCGCGAGCAGCCGGCAGCTGCCGTCGCCGGTGAGCACGGCCCGGGATTCCGGTGGCAGGGCGCAATACGGTCCGCGCAGGACATCGCCCAGTGAAGTCACGCCGAGGAATCCGTGGGAGTACCAGACGAATCCGGCGGTGCTCGTCACGGCGATCGCCACCAGGGCGATGAGCAGCCTGCGGCGCAGCTCGTAGAGGTGGTCGGTCAGCGACATCGTGGCGTCGCGGTTCGGTGCCCGCAGGGCGCGTCGGAGAATTGCCTGTGCTCGCATGCTTCCGCCTGGCGGTAGTGGGGTGCGGTCGGCGGCCCCGGCCGCGATGGCCGGGGCCGCCTTCCGGTTAGGTCAGGACGTCGGGATCAGAATCGGTAGACGTCCTTGGCGGCGTTCTCCATCGCGCACCAGCTGGAGAACTCCTTCTCGAAATGCACGTCCGCGCCGTTCCAGGTCCCGCGGCTGATGAGCGTCGAACCGGAGGAGGCCATGACCTTCTACACGGTGCGTGGTCAGCAGATGGTCGAGGTCGGCATCGTCTATATCACCGACTTCGCCCGCCGGGGCCAGAAGCGCGGCGATCTCGCGCCCTACGATCCCCGCCCGGTCGCCGAACTCCTTGCCCGCCTGGCACATTCCCTCATGCTCACCCCGACGGGCGGCATCGATTTCGACGACGAGGAACAGGCCCGCTCGTTCGTCCGCTCGGCGATCGTCCCGCTGCTCGTCCACGGCATCAGCACACCACCCCCCGCGAAGCCGAAGAAGCAGGCAGCGAAGAAGTCCACCACGAGCAAGACCACCGCGGCGCGCCCACGCAAGACCGCGGCCGACAAGGCCTGACTTCCACCTACAATCCATCTGCACCCTCACCACCCGAGGAGCGATATGGACGAGTCGACAGCCGCCGACGGGTCAGACCCCGAGTTCGCGCCGTATCACCATCCGGCCGCGGGCTGGGGTGCCGCGAAATCGGTCACCGAATTCATGATCGGCCAGGAGAAGGAACCACTGCTCGGCACGCGTGCCATCGTCAAGATGAACCACGAGAACGGCGGTTTCGACTGCCCCGGCTGCGCGTGGCCCGATTCGATCAAGGGCATCCATCTCGACATCTGCGAGAACGGCATCAAACATGTCACCTGGGAGATGACGCACAAGCGGGTCGGACGCGAATTCTTCGCCCGGCACACGGTCTCGGAGCTGTCGACCTGGAGCGAGCACGACCTCGAGAACCAGGGCAGGCTCACCGAGCCGATGAGCTACGACCCGGCGACCGATCACTACGTGCCGATCAGCTGGGCCGACGCCTTCGACCTGGCCGGCACGGCGTTGCGCGAGCTCGACGACCCCGATGCTGCCGCCTTCTACACCTCGGGCCGGCTCGGCAACGAAGCGACCTTCCTCTATCAGCTGATGGCGCGCGAGCTCGGCACCAACAATCTGCCCGACTGCTCGAACATGTGCCACGAAGCGAGTGGGCGCGCGTTGCAGGCCGCATTGGGAACCGGCAAGGGAACCTGCGACCTCGCGGACTGGGAAACCACCGATGCCCTGTTCATCATGGGCGTCAACGCCGCGTCCAACGCGCCACGCATGCTGACGGCGCTGGCCGAGGCCGACCGGCGCGGCGCGCAGATCGTGCACATCAACCCGCTGGTCGAGGCCGGGGCGACCCGCACGATCATCCCGCACGAGTTCCGGAACATGGCCACCTTCCACGCCACCAAGACCTCGACGCTGAACCTGCAGCCGCGCATCGGCGGTGACTTCGCCCTGATCCGCGGCATCGCGAAGGCGGTGTTCGAGGAATCGGAGTCCGACCCCAAGGCGCTGGATCGGCAGTTCATCGAGCGCTACACAGTAGGATTCGACCGATACCGTGCCGTGGTCGAAGCCACCCCGTGGAAACTGATCGAGGAGCAGTCGGCGCTCACCGAAGCCGAGGCGCGCCAGGCCGCGCGCGTGTACTGCGACGCGGACCGCAGCATCATCAGCTGGTGCCTGGGCGTGACCCAGCACGAGCACGGCGTCGACACCATCCGCGAGATCGTGAACCTGCTGTTGCTGCGCGGCAACCTCGGCCGGGAAGGCGCAGGCCCGTCACCGGTGCGCGGGCACAGCAATGTGCAGGGCAACCGGACCTGCGGCATCGACAACAAACCGCCCGCCCGTTTCCTCGACCGGCTCGACGAGGTCTGTGGCATCACCTCGCCACGCCACGACGGCTACGACGTCGTGGGCACCATCGAGGCGATGCGGGCCGGGAAGCTGAAGGTCTTCCTGGCCATGGGCGGCAATTTCGCGCTCGCCGCACCCGACACCGCCTACACCTTCGACGCATTGCGCAGCTGCGAGCTGACCGTTCAGGTGAGCACCAAACTCAACCGCAGCCACCTCGTGCACGGCAAGCGCGCCTTGATCCTGCCGTGCCTGGGACGCACCGAGAAAGACATCCAGCGCGGCGGCTTACAGCAGACCTCCGTGGAGGATTCGATGGCCATGGTGCATTTGTCGAAGGGCATGAAGAAGCCCGCCTCACCGCATCTGCTGTCCGAACCCGCCATCGTCGCAGGCATCGCCGGTGCGGCCCTGCCCGACAGCACGACGCCCTGGACGCACTATGTCGAGGACTACGACCGGATCCGCGACACCATGTCCCAGGTGCTCGACGGTTTCGAGGATTTCAACCGGCGGGTGCGGCTGCCGCTGGGCTTCCGGATCAAGCAGCCCGCGCGCGAACTCGTCTTCCTCACCCCGTCGGGCCGGGCGGAGTTCTCGGCGGCGAGCCTGCCGGATCTGACCCGCGAGCCCGGCACACTCTCGCTGGCGACGGTGCGCTCGCACGACCAGTGGAACACCACCATCTACTCCGACAACGACCGATATCGCGGCATCAAGAACCTGCGCACCCTGGTCTTCATGAATCGCGACGACATGCGCGAGCGCGGTCTCGCGGAATTCGACGAGGCCGACATCACCAGCATCGCCCGCGACGGCACCACCCGATCGGTCCACAACTACAAGGTCGTCCCCTACAACATCCCCCGCGGTTGCGCGGCGGGTTACATGCCCGAACTCAATGTGTTGTGCGCGATCGGCGACTACAGCACGCAGAGCGACCAGCCGATCATGAAGAACCTGACGGTCACCATCCACCGCTCGCTGTGATCGTCCTAAGGGAACGTTAGGAACCTCCCGCGCGGCTTCCGCGCGGCCTGTGACAGCCGACACAGTGGTCTCCGACAGCGCATTGCCGCGCTGATACAGGAGGTCCAAGGTGACAACGACACCGGCAGTCGGTGGTGAACGGCGAGTGGTGGCGAACGTGCTGCGCGGCTCGATCGGCAACCTCGTCGAGTGGTACGACTGGTACGTCTACGCCGCGTTCAGCGTGTACTTCGCGAAGGCGTTCTTCCCCGACGGTGATCCCACCGCGCAATTGCTTTCGACGGCGGCGGTTTTCGCGGTCGGGTTCATCATGCGCCCGATCGGTGGCTGGGCGCTGGGACGTTACGCCGACCGCTTCGGCCGCCGCGCCGCGCTCACCCTGTCGGTCACCGTGATGGCCGCCGGATCGCTGATGATCGCGGTGACACCCGGATTCGGCACCATCGGCATCGCGGCGCCGGTGCTGCTGCTCATGGCGCGGCTGCTGCAGGGCCTCTCGGTCGGCGGCGAGTACGCCACCAGCGCCACGTACCTGTCGGAGGTGGCGTCTCCGGGCAGGCGCGGCTTCTACTCCAGCTTCCAGTACGTGACCCTGGTCGCGGGGCAGCTCACCGCCCTCGGCGTGCAGATCATCCTGCAGCAGGTGCTCACCGCCGAGCAGATGTACAGCTGGGGCTGGCGCATTCCGTTCCTGATCGGCGCCTGCGGCGCGATCGTGGTGATGCTGCTGCGCCGGGGCATGGACGAATCCGACTCGTTCAAGGCCGTGGCGGACGCCTCCGAGTCCCCCGCCGCGGCCGCGAGCAGCTCGCGCGGATCGCTGCGGGTGCTGCTGCAGTACCCCAGGGAATGCCTGCTGGTGGTGGGCCTGACCATGGGCGGCACGGTCGCGTTCTACACCTACACGACCTACATGCAGAAGTTCATGATCAACACCTCGGGCATCTCCAAGGACACCGTGGCCTGGATCAACTTCGCCGCGCTGCTCATCTTCGTGGTGCTGCAGCCGATCGCCGGCGGGCTGTCGGACCGGATCGGCCGCCGCAAGCTGCTCATCTTCTTCGGTGTGGCCGGCACGCTGCTGACGGTGCCGATCATGTCGGCGCTCGCGCACACGGCCAACCCGTTCGCGGCCTTCGGCCTGATGATGACCGCGCTGGTGATCGTCACCGGTTACACCTCGATCAACTCGATCGTGAAGGCCGAACTGTTCCCGACCAAGATCCGCGCACTCGGCGTCGGCCTGCCCTACGCGCTCACCGTCGCCGTGTTCGGCGGCACCGCCGAGATGATCGCGCTGGCGTTGAAGAAGGCCGGGCTCGAGTCGCTGTACTTCTTCTATGTCGCCGGATGTGTCGCGATCTCGCTGCTCACCTACTATTTCATGCGGGAGACCTCGGCGGAGTCGACCATCGACGCCGAAGCCGCCGTCGAGGCCGAGCCGGTCGAGCCGGCGCCGGCGATGGCCGCTGTGCGTGGCTGACCGCGCGCCGCACCTGCCGGTCCTGCCCCTGTGGGAGGATCGGCGCGTGCGGCTTGCGGTGGTCGAGGACGACGACGGAGTAGGCGATGCCCTGGTGGAAGCGCTCACCGCGCGCGGCTACCGGGCCGAGCGCCTGCGCCGCGGCGCCGACCTGCTCATCGCCCACCGTGCCTACGACGCGGTCCTGCTCGACCTCGGCCTGCCCGATGCCGACGGATTGCAGGTGCTGCGCCGGCTGCGTGAGGTGAGCGCGATCCCGGTGCTGATCCTGACCGCCCGCAGCGACGAACGGTCCATCGTGCGCGGCCTGCGTGGCGGCGCGGACGACTACGTGATCAAGCCACCCCGCATCGCCGAGTTGATGGCGCGGCTCGAGACCGTGCTGCGCCGGGCCACCGCCGTCGCCACCCGGGCAAGGACCGAGGTCGTCACCGGCGATGTCCGGGTGGATCTGCGGGCCCGGGTGGTCGAGGTGGCCGGCACGCCGATCGCGCTGACCCAGAAGGAATTCGAGCTGGTCGAGGCCCTGGTGGAGCGCCCGGGCGCCGCGGTGAGCAGGCAGCAGCTGATGGACCGGATCTGGGGCGACGCGTTCGTCGCGGTCTCCCGCTCACTCGATGTCCACATGACCGGCCTGCGCGCCAAACTCGACCGGCCCGGGCTGATCACCACGATTCGCGGCTACGGATACCGGTGGGGCGAGTGAGCGCGGGAGCACGGGCATGCGGCGCAGACTGCTGATCGCGCTGACCGTGTTCGCCGCGCTCGCGGTGCTGGCGTTCGCGGTGCCGTTGTCGCTGACCGCCGCCACCAGCCGGACCCAGCAGCTGGTGCTCGGCCGGTCCGGCGACGCCGACCGTTTTGCCACCCTCGCCGACGCGACCGGGTCGGCGGGCGGGACGCGGGCACTCGCCGACGAGGTCACCCGCTATCACGAGCTGTACGGGGAGAACGTGCTGGTCGTCGACGCGCGTGGGGCGCCGATCGTCAATGCCGGTGTCGCGGTGGACGATCCGCGGATCAAAGCAGCGGTCGCCGCCGCGCGGCGCAATCAGCGCCCGCAGCAGGAGGATCGGCTGACGCCGTGGAGCGCACCGACGATGCTCATCGCGCGACCGGTCGGCACCGGCGTACAGGTGAACGGCGCCGTCGTGATCGAGGCGTCGACCGCGGCCGCACGTTCGGCGATCGGGCGGGTGTGGGCGGTGATCGCGATCGGGGCGCTCGGCGCGATGGCGGTGTTCATGCTGCTGGCGCTCGTGCTGAGCCGCTGGGTGCTGCGCCCGCTGGCCGCCATGTCGGGCGCGGTCGCCGAGCTCACCGCGACGCTGCCGAAGCGCCGTGGCCGTGCCCCGATCACCAGGAGGTACGGCGGGCCGGCCGAGGTCCGCGCGCTGGCCGAATCCGTCGACGCGATGGCCACCGCCGTCGCCGATTCCGCCGACGCACAACATCAGCTCGTCGCCGACACCGCCCATGCGATGCGTAACCCTCTCGCCGCCTTGACGATTCGGCTCGACTCACTGGAGTCGGCCGTGCCCGCGACCGCGTCGGCCACCTTCCGCGGCGCCACCACCGAGGTGGAACGGCTCACCGCGCTGCTCGACGATCTGCTGCGGCTGGCCGTCGCCGAGGCGCCCGCCGCCTTCGGCACCGCGGCGTCCACCGAGGAACACTGCGATCCCGCGCAGGTCGTGGCCGACCGTATCGATGCGTGGACCTCGGCCTTCGACGAGGCGGGGACACTGCTGACGGCGACACCCACCGACGAGACCGTTCGCGCTCCCCTGCCCGGCGCCGGGAACGTCGTGGCCGCGATCAGCGCGGCCGCTCTCGCCCAGATTCTCGATGTGGCGCTGAGCAATTCGTGCCGGTACGCCGGATCCGGAGCGCACACCACCGTGGCTGTCTCGGGCGGGCACGAGTCGTTGACGGTGCGCGTCGCCGATGACGGCCCGGGTGTCGCACCCGATGAACTCGACCAGCTCACCGGCCGGTTCTTCCGCGGTTCGTCGGCGGTCGCCGGCGGAACGGGCCTCGGCTTGTCGATCGCGCAGGCGCTGGCCAAGGCACGCGGCGGTGGTGTGACCGTCGAGGCGGTACATCCGCAAGGTCTCGCCGTCGTGGTTCGTGTTCCCGTGGTGGCGCGATGAGCGGCCCGCCGATCAGCAGGCGCCGGTTGCTGGCATTGGCCGCACTGGTGTCGGCGGGCGCGTTCGGGTGCGCCGGCACCGATCCCGCGACGGTCCGGCTGGCCTCCGGCGAGGACGGCGGCTTCTACTTCGCCTTCGCCCAGCTGCTGGCCGCCGCCGCGCACGCGACCGGGTTGCGCATCGAACCGGTGGAAACCGCGGGCTCGCAACAGAATCTGCGGATGGTCGCCGACGGCGAGGTCGAGATCGCGCTGGCGCTGGCCGATTCGGCGAGCGACTTCGGCGGGCGCGTGGTGGCGCTGGGCCGCGTCTACGAGAACTACCTGCAGCTGGCCGTTCGCGCCGACGGCCCGATCACCCAGGTCACCGAGCTGCGCGGGCACCGCGTCAATCTCGGCGCCGCAGGCTCGGGTGCCGCGGTCACCGGTGAGCGCCTGCTGCGCACGGCCGGTCTCGACCCCACCGATGTCGTGGTCGAGCACCGTCCGCTCCGCGCGGCCGCCCAGGCACTGACCGAGGGCACCATCGACGCCCTCCTGTGGGCCGGTGGTGTGCCGACCGGCGTGCTCACCGTCCCGGACCGGATGCGCCTGATCGACCTCGGCGCCCTGGCCGCCCCGATGCGCGAGACCTACGGACCCGTCTACGACCACGTCACCATTCCCGCCGACGCCTATCCGGGCGGCCCGGCGGTCCACACGATCGGCGTCGCGAACCTGCTGCTCGCCACCGCGACCCTGCCCGAAGCGACCGCCGCCGCCATCGTCGACCTGCTGATCCAGCACGCGGACGCCCTCGTCCCCGCCGAGGCCGCGGGCGCCCAGTTCCTCGACAGCCGCTTCCTCATCGGCACCGGCACCATCCCACTGCACCCGGGCGCCGCCGCGGCCTACCGCCGCAGGCACGGGTGACCGTCACCGCCACGAACCGCCGGATACCCCGGGCCGACGACGGCACCCACGGCAAATGACCCGGATGCCGGCGTGGATGTGGGATGCTCGCCCTCCGGAATGTCCGCGACAGGAAGGCGAAGACGATGGGAAACGACGGCCCGGGTGTCACCGAACTCGCTGTCAACGAATGCTGGGCGCTCCTGCGCAGCGTGGACGTGGGCCGGCTCGCGGTGATCGTGGACGACCATCCGGACATCTTCCCGCTCAATTACGCGGTGGATCACGGAACCCTCGTCTTTCGATCCGCGCAGGGCACCAAGGTGTCGGCCGCGTTGTCGGATGCGCCGGTCGCGCTGGAGGTCGACGGCTACATCGCGCGGTCCCACGAAGCGTGGAGCGTCGTGATCAAGGGGCGTGCCGAGGGGATCCGCGAGATCGGCGAGTTGATGGACACCGTGGATCTCCCGCTCTTTCCGTGGCAGGCCGGGCCGAAGAATCTCTTCCTCCGGCTGGTCCCCAGCGCCGTGACGGGCCGCCGGTTTCCGGTCGCCGACCAGGCCGCGTGGCAGAACCCCCTCTCGAACGTACGGCGCTCGCCGTCGGAGTAGCTCCGGTGGACAACGCGTCCGGCGCCGATCGTTGTATTCCCTTGCAGCCTAGCCAATTCGGGTTAGGTTAGGTTAGGTTAACCTCCATGGTGGACTATGCCGTGGAGGCAGAAGGTCTCGTCAAACGGTTCGGCGGGGTGACGGCGCTCGATGGGCTCGGTTTCGCGGTGGAGCGGGGCACCATCGCGGGGGTGCTCGGACCGAACGGGGCGGGGAAGACGACAACGATCGACGTACTGACCACACTGCTGGTTCCCGACGCGGGGCACGCGCGGGTCGCCGGTCACGATGTGGTGGCCGACGCGGGCGCGGTGCGATCGGTCATCGGCCTGACCGGGCAGTTCGTGGCCCTGGACGAGAACCTGACCGCGCGCGAGAACCTGGCGCTGTTCGGGCGCCTGCTCAAACTGGGCAGGCGGCGGGCCGCCGAGCGCGCCGCGGAACTGCTGCATCGCTTCGACCTCACTGACGCCGCCGACCGGCGCAGCGGCACCTTCTCCGGTGGCATGCGGCGCCGGCTCGACCTGGCGGCATCGCTGATCGGTCAGCCGGAGGTGCTGTTCCTCGACGAACCGACCACCGGGCTCGACCCGCGCAGCCGCGCGGTGCTGTGGGATGTGGTCCGCGACCTGCGCGACGACGGCATGACCATTCTGCTCACCACCCAATACCTGGACGAGGCCGACGAACTCGCCGACCGGATCGTGGTGGTCGACCACGGCCGCGTCATCGCCGACGGCACCGCCGACGAACTCAAGGACCAGGCCGGAGGTTCGGTCTGCCACATCACCGCCGCCGAAGGCGACCGCCCCCGGATCGCGGCCGCGCTCGCGGACATGACCGGGCTCGCCGAACTGGGCGACGGTGTCGCCGTCGCCGCGTCGGGCGCCGCGACGCTGGTCGACGTCGTGCGCAGACTCGACGCGGCCGAAATCGCCGTCGACGACATCGCCCTGCGCCGCCCGACCCTCGACGACGTGTTCTTCCGCCTGACCGGTCACCCGAGCGTGCCCGGCGAGCCCGAGGACACCCCGTGACAACCACCGCCGCCACCTCGGAAACCGTTGCCGCGGCGTCTCGTCCCTATCCCTCGATGCGGGCCGACACCGCGATCCTGGCCGGTCGCCACCTGCGGTTGATGAGCAGGCGCCCGGCCTCGGTGATCAGCGCGGTCGTGCTGCCGCTGGTCTTCGCCACGATGTTCTATGTCGTGTTCGGCACGGTGGTCGAGCGCAGGATCGGCAGCGAGTACGGCCAGTATCTGCTGCCCGCGGTGATCCTGCAGGCCATGCTGTTCACGGCCATGTCGGCGGCCATCCTGTCGGTCGAGGACGTGACCGGCGGCATGATCCGCAGGCTCCGCTCCATGGCGGTCTCCCCGATCGCCCCGGTGCTCGGGCTGGTCGGCGCCGAGTTGAGCCGGGCGCTGCTGACGATCGTGGTCCTGTTGCCCGCCGGTGCGGTCATGGGCTTCCACCTCGGTGGCGGCGTGGCCGCATCGATCGGATTCGTGCTCGTCGCACTGCTTTTCGCGGCGGTGGTGTGCACCGGGTTCATCGCGATCGGGTTCGCGGCGGGCAAGGTGGACTCGGTGCAGGTGATCACCAATGTCATCTTCTTCCCGTTCCTGCTCGTGTCGAATGCCTTCACCCCGACCGAGGCGTTCCCGGACTGGTTGCAGCCGTTCGTGGCCAACCAGCCGCTCAGCCGCACCGCCGACGCGCTGCGCGCCCTCGCCGACCCGGAGGCGGCCATCGCCCGGCCGGTCACGATCGCGCTGCTGTGGTTGGCCTGCGGGTTCGGCGTGTGTGTCGCGATCGCGGCCCGGACCTATCGGAGGTCACTGTGACCGAGACCCGCACCGTGCCGGGACCCCGCCCGCATGTGCTCGTCGACGGATGGGCACTCACGATCCGCGCCATCCGGGTGACGCTGCGCAATCCCGTCCTGCTGATGATGGCGACGTTCTTCCCGCTGATCCTGCTGGTGCTGATCACGGTGTCGTTCGGCTCGCTGGTCGCCCCCGGTGGCAGCCGGGCCGACTACGTGAATTTCAGCCTGCCGTTGTTCGCGGTGATGGGCATCATGTTCGCCGGGCTCGGCACCGCGATGACAACCTACGACGACCTGCAATCGGGTTTCGACCGCCGGCTGCGGGCGATGCCGATCAGTCGTGCGGCACCACTGATCGGGCGCATCGCCGGTGACGCGGTGCGCAACCTGATCACCCTGCTCGCGGTGATCGGCGTCGGCTACCTGCTCGGGTTCCGTTTCACCGGCGGCCTGCCCGGCGCGATCGGATTCCTCGTGCTGCCGCTGGTCTTCGGCACCGGTGTCGCCTGGATGATGGTGGCGATCGCGGTCCACGCCAAGTCCGGGGAGGCGGTGGGTTCGGCGCTCAACGCGATCCTGCTGGTGGCCTCGTTCCTGTCGACCGGCTTCGTCCCCCGCCAGGACCTCCCCGCGTGGATCCAGCCCGTCGCCGCCGCCAATCCGGTGTCCTCGGTGGTCGAGGCCATGCGTGGACTGGCGTCCGCCGGCCCCGTCGCCACCCCCACGTGGCGCGCGCTGGCCTGGACAGTGGCCCTGACCGTGGTCTTCGCGACACTCGCGATCCGCGGATACCGCCGACGCTGAAATCCGACCGCACGCGGGGCATCGACCGAGGCCGATCGGGACCGGAAAGCCGAGCGGTGCCCCAAAATTCGGGGGCGCTCGGAACTCGTAGTCCGTCCGTACGATTCCGGTATGACTCTCTCCTCCCGGGCAGTGCGCACCGGCACCGTTGTTCTCGCCATCACCGCCGGACTGGCCACCGGCGCCGGTACCGCCGCCGCCGAATCTCCGTCGGATTCGGGTAGCGCGCTGGGCACTGGTTCCGCCGAGCTGGCGCAGTCGCTGTTCACTGCGATCGGATGCTATGTGGGCGCCAACAACTGCGGGTCCATCGTCATCCCGACATAGGGTACGAACAGGGCGCAGGGCGTTTATCATCGGCGGCATGGGGACCTCGGATCACGAGCGCGCAGTACCCGTGTGGGCACGGCTCCGGGCCAGGTTCTCGCCACACGATTTCCATCCGGATCTGCGTGCGTTGGCGGCGGTCGCGCCGAGCCGCGCCGTCTCCCGGCGGTCGCTGCCGGTGTTGCGCGGGCTCGTCCGGATGCTGCGGCTGCGCTCCTCGCCCCATGCCACCGAGGTGATCACCGACGCGGGAGTCCGGATCCGGGTGCACCGCCCGCGTGACCCGGTGGCCGGTCCCCTGCCCGCACTGCTGTGGATACACGGCGGCGGGTATGTCTTCGGTCTGCCGGAACAGGACGACGCGGTGTGCCGTGGCCTCGCGGAGTCGCTGGGCATCATGGTTGCCGCAGTGGACTACCGGCTCGCCCCCGAGCATCCGTATCCCGCGGCGCTCGAGGACTGCTACGACGCCATGACCTGGCTCGCGCGCCACGCCGATGTCGACGCGCGCCAGGTGGCGATCGGGGGTGCCAGCGCAGGCGGCGGCCTCACCGCGGCCCTGGCGCTGCTCGCCCGCGACCGCGGCGAGGTGACGCCCACGTTCCAGCTCCTGGTCTACCCCATGCTCGACGACCGGACCTCGGCGCGATCCGACCTCGACGACACCCGATGGCGGCTGTGGGACCGGCGCAGCAACCACTTCGGCTGGGCCGCCTACCTCGGCGACGCCGACCCCGAGATCGCCGTCCCGGCCCGCCGCACCGACCTGTCCGGTCTCGCCCCCACCTGGATCGGCGTCGGCACCGCCGACCTGTTCCACGACGAGTCGATCGCGTACTCGAAGCGGCTGGCCGAGGCCGGCGTGCCGTGCACCGTCGAGATCGTCACGGGCGCATTCCACGGTTTCGACCTGGTCATGCCGAGCGCACCGGTTTCGCGATCGTTCTTCGCGAGTCAGCGCGAAGCACTACGCGCGGCACTCACCGTCCGGGACTGACGGCCGGTCGGCGGGTTCACGAGGGAATCGGACCCGGGTGGGGGTGATCCCGGAAGAATTCCCAGATGATCCGGTTGGCTTCGATGGTGTGGGTGACCGGGCCGGTGATGGCGACCGGAACGAGGGTTGGGTCGCCGCCGGGCCAGGTGTGGCCACCGCCGTGCACGGTGTAGAGCTCGACGGAGGCGTCCGGGTCGCAGGGGTAGGTGGTGCGGGTGACATCTGCGGTGACCTGCTCGGTGGCGGGTTCGGGGCCACATCCGTTGCGGGCGGCCCAGGCGGCGGTCTGCGCGGGGATCGGAGCCGTGCTGGGGAGGTTGTCGGCGGCGGGATTCTCGGCACGTTGCTGGAACATCAGCCGGGAGGATCCGTCGGTGGCGGGGAGCAATTCACCGACCGGGCCCACGCCTCCGGTGTAGCTCAGGAACTGGTCGCCGGTGCCGTGGAAAGCGACGACCGGGACGCGGCGTGCGGGCTCGCACCAGGGAAAATCCTGGATGCCGGCGACCGGCGCGACGGCGGCGAATCGGTCGGCGAGCTGACAGGCCACCGAGGAGGTGGTGAACGCGCCCATCGACAGCCCGGTCATGTAGATGCGGCGCCGGTCGACGCACAGGGTCTGTTCGACCTGGGTCAGCATGGCCGACAGGTAGGCGATATCGGCACCGCCCCGGCCGTATTCCCATCGCGGGAGCAGCCCGGCGTCGGCGTCGGGAGTGATGGTGACGAAGCCGTGCCGGAGACCGAAGCCGGCGATGCCGCTCCACTGGGATTGCAGCAGTCCCGGTTGCAGGTAGCCGTGGATATCGAACACGACCGGCATCGGGATCCCCTGCGCGGCAGGAACATCCTGGATGTATCGGCCGGATCGGGCATCGGTGCGGAACAGATGCATTGTTCGCCCAGCCTCGACCTGCGAGGCGGCGCAGCCTGCCGAGGGCACCGCCGCCGGCGAAGCGGTCGCGGCCGGGCCTGCCGTCGCGACCGCGTGGGTCGACAGCAACACGGCGACGACCGCGGCCGCGAGGGCACCGAGTACGCGTGTGGCGCCGCGGATCTTGCGCAGGCGGGATGGAGCGTCGTTCACAGAACACCTTCTCGGGCTGTCAGGTCGTCGTCGGACGGGGCCATGGCGCGCAGCGACGCGGCCAGTTGGAGGACCTCGTCGGTGATCTCGTCGAGGTCGGCGGGGTGCCTGCCGTCGACCAGCCATCGGGTGAACACCGCGAACATGCCGCCGACGACGAAGGTGGTCAGCATGTCGCCGCTGCGCAGATTCAGCGGCCCGGTCAGCGGTGGATCGGGTTGGTTCAGCCAGGAGCGCACCGCGTCGAGCACGGCTTGCTGGACGCGATAGGCGCACGCGCCCATGGCCAGCGCGCGGTAGAAGTCCCGGTAGTGGGCCAGGTGTCGCACCGCGAGGTACGTCATCTGCCGGCTCGAACCGGCGGCGCGGGTCAGTTCGGGGAACAGTTCCCGCTGGATCAGGTCGATCCCGGCGGCCACGAACAGCGATTCCCGATCCTCGAACAAGCCGTAGATCCCCTGGCGGCTCATGTCCGCGGCCTCGGCGAGTTCGGTGACCGACACCGCGGTCGTGCCGCGTTCGGAGATCAGCCGCACCGCGACTGCGAACAGCGTCGCTCGTGACCTGCGTACTCGTCGATCCTGACCGGCCGGGTCAGGTATGTCGCGGGGTGATCGCACACCCGAATAATAGACAGGCGACCGCTAATTGACAACTGTCCATTATCAGTCGGCGACCTCGGACGCCGCATGGGTGCGTGCCGTGCGGTCGAGGGCCGGTCAGTGGACATGTGGTCCAGACCTCACAACCCCTGCGGCTACGGTGTGAGGCAAGGCCGTTCCGGTGACCGCAGGCGGTCCGGGGCGGAGGCAACGACGACGAGGAGTCCACGGGTGGCTGTCCTGCACACGAAGCTGAGCGACATCTACGACGAAGTGCTGCGGCGCAACCCGGGCGAAACCGAGTTCCACCAGGCTGTCCGCGAAGTACTCGACAGCCTGGGCCCCGTGGTCGCCAAGCATCCGAGCTATGCCGACGCCGCGGTCATCCGCCGGCTGTGTGAGCCCGAACGGCAGATCATCTTCCGGGTGCCGTGGGTCGACGATGCCGGCGCCGTGCAGATCAACCGTGGTTTCCGGGTGGAGTTCAATTCCGCGCTCGGCCCCTACAAGGGCGGGCTGCGCTTCCATCCTTCGGTGTATCTGGGCATCGTGAAGTTCCTCGGATTCGAGCAGATCTTCAAGAACTCGCTGACCGGGCTGCCCATCGGCGGCGGCAAGGGCGGTTCGGATTTCGATCCGAAGGGCCGCTCGGAAGGGGAGGTGATGCGGTTCTGCCAGGCGTTCATGACCGAGCTCTACCGGCACCTCGGCGAACACACCGACGTCCCGGCCGGCGACACCGGGGTGGGCGGCCGCGAGATCGGCTACCTGTTCGGCCAGTACAAGCGCATCACCAACCGCTACGAGTCCGGCGTACTCACCGGCAAGGGCCTGACCTGGGGCGGTTCCCAGGTACGCCGGGAGGCCACCGGGTACGGGGCGGTCTTCTTCGTCAACGAGATCCTGGGTGCGGCGGGCCGGTCGCTGGAGGGTAGGCGGGTGGTGGTGTCGGGCTCGGGCAATGTCGCCATCTACGCGATCGAGAAGGTCCATCAGCTCGGCGGCATCGTGGTGGCGTGCTCGGATTCGAGCGGCTATGTCGTCGATGAGCACGGCATCGACCTGGACTTGCTCAAGGAGATCAAGGAGGTCCGGCGCGGACGGATCGCCGAATACGCCGAGACCCGTTCGGGCACGGCCCGATTCGTCTCGGGCGGTTCACTGTGGGAGGTGCCCTGCGATATCGCGCTGCCGTGCGCGACCCAGAACGAACTCGACGGCGTCGCGGCGGGCAAACTCGTCGCCAACGGCTGCCAGATCGTCGCCGAGGGTGCCAACATGCCGTGCACGCCGGAAGCGATCCGGCTGTTCGGCGAGGCCGGGGTGACGTTCGCGCCCGGTAAGGCGGCCAATGCCGGCGGTGTGGCGACCAGCGCGCTCGAGATGCAGCAGAACGCCTCGCGCGACTCGTGGAGTTTCGAGCACACCGAGGAGCGGCTGGCCGAGATCATGCGCGGCATCCACGACCGTTGCCTGGCCACCGCCGACGAATACGGCGTCCCGGGCAACTATGTGGCGGGCGCCAATATCGGCGGCTTCATCCAGGTCGCGGACGCGATGCTCGCCCTCGGCGTCATCTGAGCGGTACCGTCAGAGCAGCGCCCGGCGCCGGGCGGCGTATCCAGGAGGGTTCGCACGGTCCGCTGGCCGATCGAAAGGGGAAAGCCCTTGTCCGAGAATCCCGCACACGCGGGCGACCGACCGGCCGCCTGGTACGAGAACTGGACCGAGGTCCCCGATTCGCCGTGGCGGCACCGGCCAGATCCCGACTACGACCACGAGTATTCGACGCTCACCTACGAACGGGACGGACGGATCGCCCGGATCACCTTCGACCGCCCGGACCGGGGCAACGCGATCACCCCGGCGACTCCGCTCGATCTCGCGCACGCGGTCGAGCGCGCGGACCTCGATCCCCGGATCCACGTGATCCTGGTGTCCGGTCGCGGCAAGGGGTTCTGCGGCGGCTACGACCTGGACATGTTCGCCGAGCAAGGCTTCGCCGCCGGGGCCGGGCCGGACGAGATCACCGGCACGGTCCTGGACCCGGTCGTCAACGCGATGAACCACAACCCGTGGGGCACCTGGGATCCGATGATCGACTACGCGATGATGAGCCGGTTCAATCGCGGATTCGCCAGCCTGTTCCACGCGAACAAGCCGACCGTCGCCAAACTGCACGGTTTCGCCATCGCGGGCGGCACCGATATCGCCCTGTACGCCGACCAGATCATCTGCGCCGACGACACCAAGATCGGCTATCCACCCACGCGCACCTGGGGCATCCCGGCGGCGGGCATGTGGGCACACCGGATCGGTGACGCCCGCGCCAAGCGCCTGCTCTTCACCGGCGACTGCATCAGCGGCAAGCAGGCCCAGGAGTGGGGGCTGGCCATCGAATCCTGGCCGGCCGACGAACTCGACGAACGCGCCGAAGCCCTGGTGGCGCGGATCGCCCGGATGCCGGTCAACCAGTTGATGATGGCCAAGCTCGCCCTGAACTCGGCATTGCACGCGCAGGGCGTGGCCAATTCCGGGATGATCAGCACCGTCTTCGACGGCATCTCCCGGCACACCCGCGAGGGCTATGCGTTCCAGCTACGTTCCGCCACAGCTGGTTTCCGCGAAGCGGTCCGTGAACGCGACGAACCGTTCGGCGATCACAAACGGGCGCAGTTCGATCGCTGACCCTAGCTGTGTGCGCGCATCAGGCCTTGCGCAGTCACCGACGCCACCAATTCTCCTGCGCGCGTGAATATCTGCATCCGGCTGTACATGCGGCCCGCACCCGCGAACGGGCTCTCGCAGCGCAGCAGCAGCCAGTCGTGGACCGTGAACGGCCGGTGGAAGGTGACGGTCTGGGTCAGCATGGCCGAACGCCCCCGACCACCGCGGCGCGCGATCTCCGCCTGCGGGTACGGGCGCATAGCGACCGGGCCCAGGAAACCCTCACTGCCGTGGGCCAGCAGCGCCCGCGAGAACACCGGCAGCTCGGGGGCCTTCTCGCAGCGCATCCACACATCCAGCGACGGTGGACCCGCGAGGTCGAGTGCCAGCGCGTCCGCCCCGCCCAGCGTCCGGACCTCCCAGGGCAGCAGGGCGCACGGCAGGTCGGCGCATTCCTCTGGGCCGGGCACCTCGGGCGGCAGTGCGGTCTGGTGCGCGAGGAAGTCCGGCTCCTCGACGCTGAGCATGGCCAGCACCCGGGCGTGCTCACGCCCGTCCTGCCGGAACGACACCTGCGCGGTGGCCAGCGCCCGCCCCGACTGGACGACCTCGACATCCACCTCGACCGCACGATCGGCGTAGCCACCGCGCGGGAACACACCATGCAGCGACTGCACCGCCATCTGCGGCACCGTGCGCTCGGCCGCGACCACCGCCTGCGCCAGCGTCTGACTGCCCAGCGTCGTCGGCAGTGTCGAGGTCACGTTCCGCGCCCGGAATCGTCCGGGCGCGATCTCGGCGAGATCGAGCACGTCGAGGAGGTCGGCCAGGTCGACGACCGGCCAATTATCGGTTCCACCAGCCACCGCCGAATGCTCGCACATCCCCGGCTTCCGCCGAAACACCGTGATCGCTGAACGGGACACCGAGGGGGGCGGCGGACGATTTCGCTGCTCCGGAGCGGTGAGCAGTCGCAGCGGAGGAACCGTCACCGGTCGGACGAACCGCCCGCGGAGCCACTCCCCAGCAGGCACAGCGGATTCGCCACCATGGCCGCCTGTGCCGAACCGGACGACGAACCGGTGATCCCGGCGTCGACCGGAGGCGTGTTCGGCACCGGCGCCGCCGGGTCGCCCGAGCCGCCGGTCAGCATCGACTCGCCGTCGAGATTCGCGGGAGCCGCGACATCGAGCAGGTCCAGCACGGTCGGCGTGATGTCGGCGAGGGTGTAGCCGTTGTTCTGGGTTCCCGCCGCGAAGCCCGCTCCGCGCGCGATCACGAAACTGGCCGTCTCATAGGCGCTCTGCCCACCGTGGCCACCATCCGCCTTGTGCCCGTGGTCGGTGGTGACCAGAATCGTCCACCGCTCGTTCGCATGCGCGGCCGCGCGCGCGTCCACCGCGGCGGTGATCTCGCCGACCAGGCCGTCCACACGGCCGATGGCGTCGCGGTAGGCCTGCGGCCAGATTCCGCGCAGTGTGTGTCCGACGATGTCCACCTGATCGAGGTGGGTGAACACCAGATCGGTCCCGTCCTCGGTGATGGCCGAGACGACCTCCGCAGTGGCATTGGTATCGGCGATGGTCTCACAGACGCCCGCACCGGTGGGATCGATTTGCGTCACGGTCACCCGGTCGGCCTGCGGGTTGCCGGTGCGCGCGATCATGCCGATCGTTTCCCAGGTCCCGATGGAGGCCGTCGACAATGCCGGACGCTCCCGCTCCACCTGCGTGAACACCGTCGGGTACTGCGCGAAAGGTCCTGCGTTACAGGTGGATCCATTGTCCTGGATCCCGTGCTTGGTATCCCACACGCCGGTGAGCGCCGTCGCCCACGAGACGCACGACATGGTGGTGTGCGGGGCGATGGACGTGCGCGCGAGAGTGCCCTGCGCGGCCAGCCGGTCGAGGTTCGGCGCATCGGCCGCCGACACCTCACTCCACAGGGTGCCGTCGATACCGATGACCACGACCTTGTTCACGACCGGAGCCGCCGGGGCCGGCGCGGCGGCGGCGAGCGGGACAGCGGCCAGGGCGGCGGCCGCGAGGATGCGGTGTGTGCGAGTCATGCGCGGCACCGTAGTTGCCGCGCGGCTCCAGCGCCCAGCAAATTGGACAATTGACCGATAAAGTCCCGCACATCGGGACCCGCCCGGCAACGCAGCAGTGGCCCGCTGTCACCTGGTGCGGTCCCGTGCGAAAGCACGCACGGCGCCCTTGGCGACCTTGCCGCTGCCCGTCAACGGCAACTCGTCGACGAACAGGACGTGCCGTGGTCGTTTGAACGGCGAGATTCGTTGCCGGACATGGCTGATCAGCTCCTCCGGCGTCGGCAAGTGACCGGGGCGCCGGACAACCACAGCGCAGATCGCCTCACCCCAGTACTCGTCGGGCACGCCGACGACCGCGACACCGGCGACATCGGGGTGCGCCGAGAGCGCGTCTTCCACTTCCCGCGAGGAGACATTCTCGCCACCGGTGATGATGATGTCCTTGACCCGGTCGACGACGGTGAGGCGGCCGTCGGCACCGATGACGCCGATATCGCCGGTGCGCAGCCAGCCGTCGACGATCGTCCGGGACGTCGCGAGCTCGTCCTCCCAGTAGCCCGCCATCACCTGCTCGCCCCGGACGACGATCTCACCGGCTGCCCCCGGCCCCAGCAGCGCGCCCTCGGCGTCGATCACGCCGACCTCCACCGAGCTGTGCGGCATACCCACCGAGCGCAGGATGCCCGCGTCGCCGGCGGCCCCCGCGCGATGGTCGGCGGGCCCGAGAAAGGTGACGTTGCCGCCGGTTTCGGTCATGCCGTAGCCCTGGTTGAGATCGATGCCGAGGCGGGTCGTCGCGCGGTCGATCAGGTCCGCGGAGATGGCCGCTGATCCGTAGCCGACCTCCCGGAGGGTCGGTAGCGTCGCTCCGGTCCGGTCCAGGTGGGTCAGCAGCGCGTGCAGCATGGTCGGGGCCAGCGAACACGCTGTGACCTCGTGGCGACGGACGAGGTCGATGAACTCGCCGGGCCGGAAGTGCGCGGTCAGCACGACCGTCGACGCCATCGCGTGATGCACGAGAACGTTGTATCCGGCGATGTGGCACATCGGGAACGGGAACAGGTACACACCGTCGCCGGTGATGTGCCTGCCTTCGACGGTGCCCCACACCGCGGCGGTCAGCGAGCGATGGGTGTGGGCGACCGCTTTGGGGCGGCCCGTGGATCCGCTGGTGAACACCAGCCAGGCCGGGTCGTCGGGTCGCGTGTCGTCCGCGATGTCGCTTCCACCTGCGGTGATCGAGTGCCACCGCGCGGACTCGAAGGGGATCACCGTTTCCAGCGCCGGTACCCGCTCCGCCAGGTCACCGGCGAGTGCGTCGAGGTAGCGGCTGTCGCCGAGCAGGACGCGCGGCCTGCTCATCGAGATCGCCGCCAGCTGCTCGGACACGTCCAGTCGCTGGTTGATCAGGACGAGAACACGGCCGGCCCGCGGCACCCCGTAATAGGACTGCGTGTACGGGAGGCTGTTGTCGCCGACGATCGCGATTCGGTCACCGGGATCGGTCTCGCGCGCCAGCCAACTCGCGATCGAACGGCTGTGCTCGTCGAGTTCGGCGAAGGTGGTGGCGGATCCGTCCGGCGCGATCACCGCGGGGAGGCCGGGCATCCTCGCCGCCGCGCGGGTGAGCAGCCCGTGCACAGTCTGTGCTCGCGGATGTGTCGTCATCCGCCACCTCCACCACCACATCGACATCACGAACCCGGCCGTCCAAGCCGCTGTCCATACAAACACGCCCCATCGAGCGTGCGGACCCGACCTCCCAGCTGTCGGGCCGGCTCCGAGGCTGGCTGGAACCGGCGGTCAGCTCACCGGGTGAGCGGCAGCGCTGCCGCCAGGATGCGCAGGCCCGCGAGGTAGTCCTCGTTCAAGACCTGGATCGCGACGTGGCCCGCCCCCGCATCCAGATGCGCGGCCAACCCGGCAGCGACCTCATCCGGTTCGCCGTGGAGCGCGAGCGCGTCGATGAGCCGATCACTGCCCGGGGCCGTCAGGTCCTCGTCGGTGAAGCCGAGCCGGCGCAGATTGCTGACGTAGTTCACCAACCCCAGATACATCGGGACCATCTGCCGGGCGACAGCTCGCGCCCGGTCGGGGTCACCGTCGAGGACCACTTTCTGCTCGGCGACGAGCAGGGCGTCGGCACCGACGATCTCGTGGGCGAGACCGGTGTGCTGCGGCGGGGCGAGATACGGCAGCGCACCGGCGGTCCGGTCGCGGGCCAGTTCCAGCACGCGCGGCCCGAGTGCCGCCAGCGCCCTGCTGTTCTTCGGCACCCCCGCCGCGTCGAGGTCGTCCAGATAGCTCACCAGGGCGTCATACGGCTTGATCGCGTCAGCACCGTTCGCCTCGCGATGACCGGCGCCGATGCCGAGCAGGAACCGCCCGGGAAACCGCTGGTCGATCCGGTGGAAGGACTCCGCCACCGCATCGGCGCGCGCCGTCCAGATATTGACGATGCTGGTTCCGACAACCAGCGATTCCGTCGACTCCAGCAGCGATTCGGCGGCCGCCAGATCCGCCGGCGGGGAACCACCCAGCCACAGCGCCCCGAATCCCAGCTCTTCGATCTCCCGTGCGGCCTGCGGGGTGAACCCCTTGTATCCGCGCCACACACCGTATGTTCCGGCAACCTTGGTCATGCCGGACGCAACCGCCCACCCGCCCGTCCTATTCCGGGCGGGTGCAGAACGTGCGCGGCTTGCTGTCAGCGGCCCCGCAGACGGGCGCGCGCACCGGCGATGATCGTGATGATCATGACCGTCATGACCTGCAGCGCGGTGAGCGCGGGCGCAGGGGGTGGCTGAACGGGTGCGGCGTACCCGGCGGCGGGCGGCAGCGGCGGGATCACGCCGGGGATCGTCGGGATCACCTCCGGCAGGCGGGCTGGAACCGGCACGGCAGCCGGTCGCAGCGCTGCCGGCGGGATGGTCAGGGGGCTGCCCGGCGCGGGCAGACTCGGGACCGGGAGCAGCAGCAGGCAGGTCAGCGCCGCGCTGCCGGCCGCCGCGCTGCCGACGGCCACACTGCCCGCACCCGCCGAGCCCGAACCGGCACTTCCGCTCGAGCCGAGGCCGACCAGACTCGAGCCCATGCCACTGCCGGTGACGATGCCGGACCCCAGCGCGGCGCTGCCGACCGCCGCGCTGCCGACACAGGCGGGAAGCACGAGATCGGGGTCCGGATCGCTCGTCGGGCCGGCGACATCGATGCCGCCGTGATCGCTCTCGCCGAGGCCGAGCGCCTGCCCATCCGCCGGGTCCGGGGCGATCCCCGCCGCGCTGCCGGTCGGCACCGCCGACCAGCCCGAACCACTCTCGAGCCCCAGCTCCAGCTCCAGCCAACCACGCTGTCCGTCGCCCGGGGCAGTCACGGCGCCTGGAGCCGCACTGCCGCTGGCGATCTGATCGATCATCGGTATTTCCGGAGCACCGACGGCGAACGGCGCGGACACGGCCAGCGAAGCCGCTGCCACCGACACCGTCGCGAATCCTCTTACTGCTCTTCGCTTTCCGCATACGGTACCGCCGGAAACCCGGCGCTGATCGCTGGTCAACGCGGAAGGCTCTCGCTCGACGACGGTTCCGCGGCGAGGTCCTGGAAGCGTGCCAGCGCGAGTTCGTAGGCGTCCTTGGCGACGCCGCCGTCGAACGGCTGATCCAGTTGATAGACAGCCACGATGACCGCACCGATCACCAGACCGAACAACCCGGTCATGAGAATGCTGCGCTTGGTCACCACCACACCGGAGAACACAGTGCCGAACAGCAGCATGCCGGTGGCGAACCACAAGGCGATATAGAGGAAACCGGGTAACCGGTAACCGGCATCCAGGCCACGGTCGAACCGTGCGTCGGTGATCGCCGCGACGGCCGTGGTGGTCTCCTCGGGCGCGGAATCCACCGCCTCCCGCAATTCGTCCAGCGTCGCCTGCGTGGACGGGCTCAGCCGGCGCTGTTCGTCCATGACCCGCCACTCTTCGTCGATCACCTGCCGGGTGTAGGCGGTCACCAGGGTCCGGATCCGTTCCCGATCCGGCTCGGGCAGGCTGTTCGCCGATTCGTACACGCTCACCAGGGCTTTGCCCTCCGACACGGTGTGCGCGTGCGAGGTGTCGTACTGCTGCCACAGGATCACCACCACGAACGCCACGATGGCGGCGAAGAACATGTTGACCGTGTCCAGCATCATCGAACCGGCGCCGGAATCGTCGTGCCGCCACGACACGGGCCGCACCCTGTCCCCCAGCACGAAGATCCCGATCGCGGCGCCCGCGAACAGCGCCAATACCGCCAGCTGCAACAGAATTTCGAGCATTCCGCGACTCCGTTCCTGCCGGGGTGGAAGCGATCACAGGGTATTCGCAGCACCCACGCGGCTGGATGGAGATCCGAATCCCTTCCACCCCAAGGAGTTACAACCGAGGTGTCACCGCGGTCCGCGGAGCGAGTCCGACATCACGCGGCACCATCGTGCGGTGTACTCAACAGCGCGCGACCGCGTTCCGGGGTGAGGCTGTATGCCAGCACGGGGTCGGCGAGCAGAGCGACCGGGGCGATGTGATCCGGAGTGCGGGGCTGCCAATGCTTCATCGCGGCTTCGAGCGCCTGCCACAGCGCCGCCGGGTCGGTGCGGTGGTCAGCGAGCGCCTGCCGCACCGCGGTGTCGAAGGCCGGGTTTCCGTAGGTGTGGCGGTAGCCGGGCTGCTGCACCCGTGCCCGGTGCTCTTCGACAGCACGTCCTCTCTCGAACCCTTTGTCGTTCCCGGCGGTTACGAGGATCTGGACGACATCGAGCGCCGAGCCGTACCAGGGCTCTTTGTGCTCGTGTTGCAGGAACATACATGGCAGGAATTCGTCGGTGAACAGCGAACCGGTGAAGAATCCGTCCGGGACGGACTCCGGCGACAGCAGCTGTGACAGCAGCCGGGAGGCCTCGTAGGGCGAGGACGTGGCGAGGAACATCTGGAGCTGAACTCGCAGGACGGTGGTGCGTGGACGTCCGAACTCCTGAGCTTTTTCCAGGGCGGCCATGGCGGCGTCGACGTTCCCGGACAGCGCCTCGCCTCGAGCCCGTTCCACCACCAGATCCCAGCTGTCACGAGTCTTGCCCGCCGGCCGGAGAACCCGATGAAAGTCCTGGTACAGCGATTGCATGAGCGCCGTGAACGACGGATGCCGGTGCGGAGATTCAGCCCAGGAGAACACGCTGTAGGCGGCCCACTCGCCGTTCTCGTCACGGTCGCCCGGGTCGAGGAACAGCACCCCGACGTCGGCGTGGAGCGAGATCAGCAGCCCGCGGCCGAACGGGTCGCCCGGTACGCCGGTCGGCGCCTCGGTGACCAGGTCGGCCCACGATTGCCAGGACGGTTCGAGGTCACGGAGCCAGCCCAGATTGGTGGTGTCGCGCATCTGCCACACGAATTCCCCGGCATGACGCCATCCATCGGTGGTCAGCAGAAAGCTGCGATACGAGGGCGGCAATCGCAGGCCGAGCCGCTCCTCGACCGCTGCGATATCGGCCTCGGCGGCCGGGGCGTACCCGAGCCAGCCCTGGCGCACCACCTCGGGCGCCAGGTCACCGAGATCATCGGCGGCGATCCGCTCCTCGCTCCACAGCTCCAGCCTCGGTCTCCAGTTCACGCCACGAACGCTACGACCAGCCACCGACAAGTTTCGGCCTGCGTGCGGATCGGTTGGCCCGCAGATGTCACACTCGCCCGCGCCACGTCGTCGACCGATCAGCAACAGGCAGAACGACAACGAGTAAGGATGAGAACAGTGGGAATCGAGGAATTGCGTTCCGTGGTTCGCAGTCAGGTGCTGACACCGGGTGACACACAGTTCGAGCAGGCTGCCCAGCCGTGGAATACGGCTGTGACGCAATCTGTTTCCGCCGTCGTCACCGTGGCCGACGCGCAGGATGTGGCCGCTGTGGTGGAGTTCGCGGATCGAATCGGACGGCAGGTGGTGACGCAGCCGACCGGCCACGGCGCCACCGGCGATATCGACGAAGCCATCCTCGTGCGCACCACGGCACTGGACTCCATCGAGATCGACGCCGAGCGCCGCGTGGCACGAGTCGGCACCGGCGCCCAGTGGGGCAAGGTGCAGGCCGCGGCCGCCGCGCACGGTCTCGCCGGGCTGTCGGGCAGCAATCCGGTGGTCGGTGTCACCGGCTACACCCTCGGCGGCGGCTTCGGCTGGCTGGCCCGCAAGTACGGTTGGGCCTCGAACGCGGTGCGCGCCTTCGAGATCGTCGACGCGGCGGGCCGCCAGGCACGGGTCACCGCCGACTCCGACCCCGAGCTGTTCTGGGCATTGCGCGGTGGTGGCGGGGATTTCGGTATCGTCACCTCCCTCGAGTTCGACCTGGTGCCGCTGCCGCGCCTCTACGGTGGCCGGGTCATGTGGTCCGCGGACCGGACCCGCGAGGTCTTCGACCTGTTCACCGAACTCACCACCGACGCCCCCGCGGAACTGTCGGTGTGGTTGCAGCGCTATCAGATTCCCGGTGCGGCCCCGACCGTCGCTCTCGACTTCGCCTACCTCGGTGAGATGGCCGAAGGCCGCGAACTGACCGCCCGGCTCGACTCCCTGGACGGTGTCGTCGCCGATACCCGAGGCGAACTCACTCCCGCGCAGATCGGCACGATCACCGCCGAGCCCACCGACCCCAGTCCCTCGCTCTCCCGCGGCGAGCTCCTCACCGATCTCGGCGACGCGGTGGTGAAGACCCTCATCGATACCCCCGTCGCGCCGCTGCTCAACATCCAGATCCGCGCACTCGGCGGCGCGCTCGCCGAGCCACGCCCCGGCGGTGGCGCCCGCGGCCCGGTCACCGAGCCATACGCCCTCTATCTTCTCGGCCTCGGCCTGCCACACCTGATCGAGGACATTCGGTCCCGCTTCGGCGACATCATCGATGCCCTCGGCACCCACATCACCGGCAGCAAGCCCTACACCTTCCTCGCCCCGGGCGAATCCGCCACGGCGGCCTTCGATCAGCCCACCCTGACGCGACTGCAAGACATCAAACGGGCGCGCGATCCACACAATCTGCTCCGCGCCAACTTTCCGGTGCTCGGCTGACCCGGGTGGCCGCTCGCCTCCGGCCAGCGCTGAGCGCGTCGTTCGAAGCACGGCCGCGGTATACCGACCGCGATCAGGCTCCGAACGACGCGCCGCGCACTTCGGATGTCCTCGTTCAGGCCACAGGCAGGAAGACCTTTTCCATGCCCGACTGGAGGCCGGCCACGAAGTCGGCGTTGTCGTTCGAGATCGGGCCTTCGAGCTCGAAAAGGCTGTCACCGTGCAGCGGGAGGGTGTCCCAGGTCCCGGCCAGCGCGGCGGCGCGTTCCTTACCGAACAGTTCTGTGATCAACGCGATGGTGCTGGGATGGACCGTCGCGGCTCCGCCGGAGGTGAAGATCTTGTGCTCGGGCAGCACCGACCAGGCGCGCCGAGGGGCGGCGACATCGGCGCCGAGTTCCCTGAGCCGTCGCCCCAGCACCGCGGCCGCCTGGAAGGAAACACCGTCGAGGATGCCGGAACGGAACACGACGCCCACTCCGGCGCAGTTGGCCGCGACCCAGCGGCCATCGGCGTGGTGTGCGCGGATGAAGTCGAGGATCTGCGGATCGAGGGAGGCGGCACCGCCACCGATCCCGCCGGGGACGTAGATCAGGTCGTAGCGGTCGTCGGGCGAAACCTGCTCGGTCTGGATCTGGGCACCCATATGTGTGGTGACCAGACCGCCCTCGAAGCTACCCAGGGTCACGTTCAGGGTCTCGCCCTGCTGGTCCAGGTCGAACGCCAGAGCCTTGAACAGCTCCCAGGGCGCGAGCAGGTCCTGTTCGCCGACGTTGGGGAAAGCGAGGAACAGGACGTTGGTGATGTCGCTCATCGTGAACTCCTTCATTGTGTCGATCGGTTCACCCCCTACAACATGCACATGATCCATGACTATTCCACATCGATGAATATCGCGGTAAGCTCCTCGCGTCACACCGATGGAAGGAACGGGTTTGGGAACACGCTTCGAGGGGACCGTGCGAGAAAGACGCGCGCTGGACCTGTTCGTCAAACTCGTCCACGCCTCCGCGTCGGTGGAAGCACGCACCAGCGGCCCCGTCCTCGCGGCCGGACTCACCTCCAGCCAGTTCGGGGCACTCGAGACCCTCTACTTCGTGGGCCCACTGCCCGCCGGCCAGCTGGCCGACAAGCATCTCAAGAGCCCGAACAACTTCACCCTCGTCATCACCAACCTGGAGAAACGCGGGCTCGTGCGCCGGGAAAAGGCCCCCAACGACCGCCGCGTGGTCCTGATCGAACTGACCCCCGCCGGCCGGGAAATAGTCGAAGCGACCATGCCGAGCTATGTTCAAGCGATCGTCACCGACCTCGATGTTCTCACCCCGGCCGAGCAGGATCAGCTCGCCGCCCTGCTCCGCAAGCTCGGCCGCGCCGACCTCCGATGACAGATCGCGCCACCGGGTTCACCCGATTCGGGTGAGGCGCGAGACCCTGGAGCCGACGCACGATGACAGCGGCGATGTCCGATCTTCACGACCAGGAGGTTTCGGTGCGACCGAGAAACAGCGTCTACGTGATCGCGTCGATCGCGGCTGCAGTGATGATGACCGCAGCCTGCAGCACCGATGACGACGCCTCAGCCCCGCCGACCACCCCGACCATCCAGGCCAGCACCCTGCGGAGCAGCATCGCCGCAACGGCGTCCGCGGCCGTGAGCTCCGTGCGAGACAGCGCGCAACAAACGGTTCAAGATGCGATAAACAAGGTCCTGACCGCTGCCCCGATCACCTTCGACCCAGGCAGCTCCGACCTCGGCGCGACCAGCACCGCCACCCTGAAAGCAGTCGCAGCTGCCTTACAGGGCAACGACACCAGAATCGAAATCACAACCCACGCCCAGGATTCCAACGTACTCGCCGCCAAATCGCTGGCCGAAGCCCGCGGCGCAAACATCGCCGCCGAACTCGAAGCCGACGGCATCGACACAGCACGCATCACGGTGAAATCCGACGCCAACCCCTCGGACCCCGAGGTCGACGCCGACCAGGCCGAGATCACCGTCGTCGACGGGTGATGAGGCTGGCACGACCGGCGGACGATTGGTAGCTTGTGGCGAAGGGGACGCAATCCGGCACGGGCCGTTTTCGCGCCAACGTCCTTGAACCGCAAAGGAGTATCGGTGGCCGACTTCACCGGATTCGGCAATGTGGTCCTACCCGCACGGGACCTGCCCGCGAGCATCGCCGCTTGGACAGCGTTGCTGGGCCGGCAACCCGCGTTCCAGACCAAGGACTTCGCCGCGTTCTCCGGCAATGGTGTGGAGATCGGGCTGACCGCGGCTCCCTGGGTGGACCACCCGCTGGTCTTCTGGACCGTCGAGGACATCGAACTGACCCACCGCACCTTGGTCGCCGCCGGGGCCATCGCGATGACCGAAGTCGCCGACGGATCACTCGCCGAGGTCGGTAGCGCCGAGGCCGCGACCGGCGACAACATCGATCCGGCCACGGGCATCGTGGACATGCCCGGCGCCCGGCTGGCCGTGCTCAAGGCGGCCGACGGCAACCTGCTCGCCATCACCCAAGAGCTACCGATGGACTGGTCAGCCGACGAGTCCTGAGAGCGATAGGGGGCGCTCATCCGACCGCCAGGTCCGTCCGGGCAGCCTCGGCCGCGCGGCGATCGCGGTACCACGCCGCGCAGCTCAGCGCGATGCCTGCGACGGTGACCACCGCGGCCACCAGGTACACCGCGCGCAGACCGCTGCCGTCGATGACCCGTCCGCCCAGCCAGCCCGCGAAGGCGGCCGCGAGCTGATAGGCCGAGGCATTGACCGCCATGGCCAGTGTCGGCGCTGCCGCCGCTGTGCTGAGCACCCTGGCCTGCATGCCGGGGATCACCGAGAAGCCCAGCGCTCCGAGAACGAACACCAGCACCGCGATAAGCACGGGCGCGGCGCCGGCCAGCCACATGAGGGCCAGGGTGCCGGTCAGCAGGGTCTGCAATCCGATCTGCGACGGCATCAGGGCACGGTCCGACAGGCGTCCGCCGATGAGATTGCCGATTGTCGCGCCGACACCGTAGACCAGCAGCCAGCCCGCCACCGAGCCGCCGGGGAATCCGCTGACATCGGTCAGCAGCGGCGAGAAGTAGGTGAATACCATCAGCACCCCGGCATTGGCGATGGCGGTGATCGCGATAGCCAATTGCACATCGCGGCTACGGAACACGCGTAGTTCGGTCACCGCCGACCCGCCTGCGTTCTCCACCGCAGGCACCAGCCGGATCACCAGCGCCAGCCCGAGCGCACAGACTGCCGCGACCGCCGCGAAGGTGGCCCGCCAGCCGTACTGGTTCCCGATGAACGTTCCCAGCGGCGCACCCAGGATCATGGCCAGGTTCATACCGAGGACCAGCTTCGACACCGTCGAGGCCTGCTTCCCCTCCGGTGCCGTGGACACCGCGGTGACGATCGCGTTCGCGAAGAACGTCGAGGTCACCAGCGCGGTGACGACCCGGGCTGCGAACAGTGTCGCGTAGGTGGGCGCCAGTACCGAGGCCAGATTGCCCAGCACGGCGATCACCAGCAGCGTCACCATCAGGGGTTTGCGTGGATAGCGCGTAGTGAACGCGGTCAGCGTCGGCCCACCGACGATCATGCCGATCGCGTACGCGGTGACCAGCAACCCTGCGGCCGGGATGGAGACACCCAGATCGGTGGCGACATCGGGCAGGATTCCCGCGATGACGAACTCACCGGTGGTGATGCCGAAGACGCACAGTACAAGTGACGCAAGACTCAACAGAAGCCACTCTCCACACTCGAAATCCAACGCGGGTACGCCAGGAGATACCGTCGATTCTCGGCCCGTTGACCCGATTCGAAGCGCCGCCGGAACGGCGTGCGATTTATCCGGTGGTTGGTCGAACTCCGTTGCGGCGTCCGGCCTTCCGTAACAACAGCCTGCCAGTCGCGTACACCCCTCAGCAATGGAGCACCGATTGGAATCACGGTAGTTTGATAATGTGCCGATTATCGATCAGCCCGAGTTCCGCCCGACCAGCATCGATGATCCGACCGCTCATCAACTGCGACTGCTGCTCACCCTCGCCGAGGAGCTGCACTTCGGCCGCGCCGCGCGCAAGCTGTACCTGACGCAGCCCGCGCTGAGTCAGCAGATCCGATCCCTCGAGGAACGTCTCGGCGTCGCACTGTTCCATCGATCGAGCCGCCGGGTCGAACTCACAGCAGCGGGCAGCGCGGTACTGCCCGCTGCCCGGAACGTGGTGGACGCCGCCGACGAACTGCGAAATATCGCCCGCCGCATGGCGTCCGGGTCCGATCGCCTGCGCCTCGGCGTGTGCGAGAGCTTCACCGCGCTGGCATCCACTCGCGCCATCATTGCCGCCGTGCGCCAGCGGCATCCCGAGCTCGGGCCGGACGTCCGGGTACTGGATCGGTTCAGCGACCAGCTCGCGGCCCTGCGGACGGGCGAAATCGACGCCGCGTTCGCCCATTTCCCGATGCCGGAGGACCTGCACTGCGAACCGCTCACAGTCGAACCCCGGCTGGCGTGCATCGCGGGCGACGACCCGCTGGCTGACCGCTCCTCGCTACGTCTGGCGGATCTGGCCGAGCACCGGGTGATCAGCCTGGTTTCACCGACCTTCCGGGCAGGCCACGACTTCTGGTCGGTGAACCCGCGCCCGGATGGTTCCCAGGTCCGGTACGCGGCGCACCCGGGGGCAAGTTTCGAGTCGCTGCTTTCCTCCGTCTCCCTGGGCACGGCGGTCGCCTTCGTTCCGGCAGTCGCAGCCGAGCTCTATCCCCGGCCGGATCTGCGCTATCTGGATGTCGAGGATCTCACCCAGTGCACCTTCGGCATCGCCTGGCACCCAGGCAATCCGATGCAGACGAAGTCGGCCACCCTCCAGTCGGTCGTCGACGCCTTTCGGCGGAACGCCTTGTCGCGCACCCAAACTGCTGACCGCCCGCGCTGGGCGGCCTTCCGATGAACCTGAACGACCGGAGGTTCATGGGCCATCGACTCAGTGTTTCCCGTCAGGTTTTCCCTCAGGGCGCAGGTTGTACGACTCGTGCGCGATCATGATCACCAAGAGTGCCGGGTGGATCAGTAGCAACCACCACGATTGCGCCATCGCGAAGGCCAAGACCCACAAGCCGACAATCCCCCAGCTGACGAACGCGGCGCCGCTCGCGGTCGCGTAGTCGCGGCCGCCACCACGAAAGTGCCGATACCACACGACCTGCCAGCCTGCGCAGCCCACCGCCATCCACGTCAGGGAGGCAATGATCGAGAGCCATTCGCCCGCTGGACTGTCCGGCGTCGGATGCTCCCGGACGGCGATGAATACTGCGCCGCCGGCCAGGACCGCAGCCATCACCAGGAACCCGATCATCGCCTGGAGACGTCTGCGCGCCCGGAGTCTGCCGTGCTCTTCCCACCACCAGTCCACCTGTCCAGGATGAGGTTCGCGGTTCCGCACTGGCAAGACCGGCGGCGCCGAGTTGAGCTTCCGCTCGCCTGGGCCGTCTTTGCCGTTTCTGCACTCGCCTGCTCGGCTACGGCGAGTTCTGCCTCGAGTGGGTCGGGGCCCCGTGCTTCGAGGTTCGGTCGACCAGGTCGGTCCGGCCTCGGCATCAGGAGGCCGGACCGACGCGGTGCGAGGTCAGCCGATTACATCGGCGAAACGGTCGACCTGCTCCGGATCACTGCCGTAGCAGTACAGAACGACCTCATCGGCGCCGAGGTCGGCGAACTGCCGGACTACCGTCCGGATCTCCTCGGAAGTGGTGCGCAGGCCCGACACCATGTTCTCGGCCCAGCCGGTGAACTCGTAGTACGCGCCGATGGCCGCACGAGCTTCGTCGACGACGACCTGCGGACCGAGGACGGCATTGACCTGAGCGACGATCCGCGGCTCGCCCACGCGGCCGTGCTCATGCCAGGTCTTGCGGACCGAATCGAACAGACCGGCCGCCCAGTTCGGTGGGACGGCGGACAGGAATCCGTCGCCCCAACGTGCGACCCGTTCCAGCGCTTTGGGTTTGAAGCCACCGAACAGCAGCTCGGGCCCACCGGGACGGCTCGGCATGGGGCCGATGGGTCCACAGTCGGCACTGAAGTGCTCGCCGGACCAGAGCCGCTGGAGCTGGGCCAGCTGATCGTCGAGCCGGCGGCCGCGCGTACGCAGCTCGGTGCCGGTGGCCAGGTGATCGTCGGCACGGCCGCCGACGCCGAGGCCGAGCACCAGCCGACCGCCGGACATGCGATCAAGTGTCGCAACCTGTTTCGCGAGCAGCGAGGTCTCCCGCAGCGGCGCGAGCAGTACCTCGGTCTGCACCCGGATACGGCTGGTGGCACCCGCGATGACCGACAGCGCGACCAGCGGCTCGGGATTGTCGTAGACGACGCGGTCGAGCAGACCGAGGGTCGAGAACGGTCCGGCGTCGGCACGGCGAGCCCAATCGAGCAGGGTGACGGGATCGGAGATAGGCATTCCGAGTCCGATATGCATAGATTCCTCCAGGAAAATGGGTGGGCAAAATCTGCCGCCCACTCCAACGCCTGGATCATGAGGCGAGGGCTCTCACTCTGCGGCTGTACTTCCAGAGAGCACCAATCGGATTGGGGACACTATAGATTCAGGCGAGGCGATCGCGCAAACCTTCGTCCAGCCGGTCGGCAGCCATGATCAGGACAGCTTCCCGAGCAGTTCCTCGGCCACGCCCGCCGAAGAGGCCGGGTTCTGGCCGGTGACGAGGTTGCGGTCGACCACCACGTTCGGCGTCCACGGCTCGGCTTCGGCGAAGTCGGCGCCGAACGCGATGAGGCGGTCCTGCAGCAGCCATTCGGCCCGGTCGGCGAGCCCGGCCTGGACCTCTTCGGCGTTGGTGAACCCGGTGAGCCGGTAGCCGGTGAAGGCATTGACGCCATCGGATCTCGTCGCCGCCAGCAGCGCGGCGGGTGCGTGGCAGACGATCCCGAGGGGCTTGCCCGAGTCCAGGGTCGCGACGAGCAGCGCACCAGAGGTGGGGTCGACGGCGAGGTCTTGCATCGGGCCGTGGCCACCGGGGTAGAACACCGCGTCGTAATCGCCGAGCCGGGCATCCTCCAGTGCGACCGGGTTGTGCAATTCCGGGCTGGTGGCGATGACGCCGGCCCGGTGGTCGGCGGTTTCCTGACCGCCGTTGACCTCCGGCGCCAAGCTGGCCTGATCCACCGTGGGCACGACGCCCCCGGGCGTGGCGATCACGATCTCGTGACCACCCGCTTTCAGCTTCTCGAAGGGAACGACGAATTCCTCGGCCCAGTAGCCGGTGGGGTGCCGTGTTCCATCGGCCAGCGTCCAGTAGTCGACGCCGGTCATCACGAACAAGATCTTGGGCATGGTCCGCCTTTCGGGTAGGCCCTCGAAAGTAGTCTCGCCGCGCTACCGGATGCCAATAGCAATGCCGATGTCTGTTATCAGAATTTCAATGCCTCGGTGAGCAGGTGCCGCGCCACCCGGTCGACATGCCGTCGGCCAGCGGCGCCGTGCCGACGGGCCAGGAAGGCGGTGTTGATCGGTGGGTCGTCCGGTTCGAGCAACTCGACGACGCGGCCGGCCGCACGCGCGGATTCATACAGATAGCTCGGCAGCACACTGATGCCCGCGCCGGCACACACCGCCGTCAGGACCGCGCGCAGATCATCGACAACCAGTGCCGCTTCCGCATCGAGGCGAGTGCCGAAGACATGGCGCCAATAGCGTCGCAGGATCGGCAGGTCGGCGGCGTAGCTGAGCAGTGGGATGCCCGCCAACGCGGTGGGCCCGTTCTCGGCGAGCCGGGCGCGGTCGATCCGTGCGGCGACCTCCGGCGCCGCGACCAGCCCGAACGTCTCGTCGCAGAGCGCGTCGGCGATCAACGTCCGGCCACGTGGGCGCTGCGTCGAGATGACCAGGTCGAGGTGACCTGCGCGCAGGTCGGCCAGCAGATCCTCGGTCAGCCCGGTGCGCACATGCACTCTGATTCCCTCGGCGATCAGTGGAGCCAGGGCCGGCATCCCTACTACCGCGAGAAAATCGGCTGGACCACCCAGCAGAACCGGCGGTTCCGGAACGGGCGGGGCATCCGGGTGGTCCGGTGTGAATACCGCTGCCAGCGCGTCGAGCGCCCCCGAAACTCGCGCGGCCAGATCATCAGCCGCGGGTGTCGGCGCGACACCTCGCGGCAGACGTTCGAACAGTGGCCTGCCCAGGTGCCGCTCCAGTGCCTGCAATTGCTGGGTCACCGCCGGCTGGGAATACCCGGCCTGACGCGCGCCCGCGGTGATCGAACCGGCCCGATACACCGCCAGGAACGTCCGCAGCCGAGTCAGATCGAACAGGGCATCAGCGGATTTTTCGACCACTGATGAAGCCTATCGAAAAACCGATCTGACCACGTCAGCCACATCTCGCGGGCGTCAGTCGCGCGAGGATCGGCTCGCGTTCACTCCGGTCGCCAGGGCGACGACGACCGCGGACAGGGCCGCGAACACCACAGCGCCCAGCACAACGGTCGCGGCCGTCGCGGTGAACTGGTCCCACGCCCCCAGGATCAGCACCACGCCCGCGACGATGGCGATCGAGTCCGCCAGGACGACGGCCAGGACACCGGCATCGCTGCGTACCAGCCGGGGAGCGAAGCCCATCACAGCCAGGCCCTGCAGCAAGGTCACGATCCCGACCGCCAACAGCGCGCCGCCCGCAACGCCCGTGCCCACACCGGAACCCGCCATGAGAAGAACGAACGGGACGAAGGCGTAGAGGGCGCGAACTGCGCCGACCCCCCGGATCACCGGTACCGACACCCCTCCGCTCGCGTGGCGGGCGGGCGCGACAGGCGCGATACCGGTCCGAACATTGGCTACCTGGAAGGTCGTCATTTCCCTCTCCCTCTATTTTCACAACTGCGTGCAATTGCACGTACCTGTGAAAATACGCGTCCTGCACAGCGGTGTGCAAGAGGCCGGGTGCGGTTGGTGAACGGACTCACACGGAAGTGCGAAAGTGACGCCCGAGGTCAGGCGCGGGCGTGAAGTCGGCTCGTCAGCTGGACGCGTCGGCGGCGGCCGTCCGCGCGATGTCCGCCGCGAGGTCGCGATCGACACCTACCGAGATCAGGCAGGTTCGTCCGGCGACCTCGGCGGCGTCCGCCGCGACCCACTCGCCGTCGTTTCGCGCATTCAACAGGGCCAGGACCATGGCGGTGAGGACCCGCGCGACCGCCACCGGCGGAAGGTCGCCGTGGAAACTTCCGTCGGCTTGACCTCGTTCGATCAAGGTGACGACCACCCTGCGGACCGGGCCGAGCCGATCGGCCGTCCGCACGCAGGACTGCGTCTCGTCCAGGCGCAGCAACAGCCGGAATTCGTCGCCGACCGCCCACAACGCGATCGTCATGTCGGCAACGGCGCGAGCGGGCGCGCGGCGCATGTCGATGGCGTCGAGTGCGCGGTCGACCTCCTCGAAGGCCTGGTCGAGCAGGCCACCGATCAACGCCTCCCGCGTCGGGAAGTGCCCATACAACGTACGACGGACCATTCCGGCAGCGGTGGCGATGTCCTCCATGCTCGCGGCGGGATCGCGCAGCAGTTCCTCTCCCGCCACGGCGAGAATGCGCTGCCGGTTGGCCAGCGCGCGCGGTCCGAGACCGGCGACGAGAGGGGCGCTGCGAACTGTCATGTGAGTCCTTTCACTCCTCACCTTCGCATATTTGCGCAACCATGTGCGAATGCGGGTCTCTCACTCGGCTTCGATGGCAGCCACGCCTTCGGCATAGGTCGTGACCCGGAACTCGGGGAAGGCCTGCATGAATTTGTCCGAGACGAAGAGGTTGTCCACGTCGTATCGCGGCAACAGTTCCCACAATTCGCGCGCGCCCGGGTTGAAAAGCCGAGCGGCGAAGAACATCGGGCGCGTGGTGATCGAGTAGTCGATCTTGCGACCCCAGGACGTGGATGCCAGCTCGAGCAAACCCCGGTATGTCACACGGTTGTCGTCACACGGCAGATGCCAGGTCTGCCCGTAGGCCGACGGCGTGTTGCCGATCAGGGCCATGGCGCGGCTGGCATCCGGGGTCCAGATCAAGGTCCGCAGGGTGTCGTCGCGCAACGGGACCCGCGGCTTCTCACCCGCCACGACAGGATCGAACACCAACTCGTTGGTGAAGCTCTGCGTACTGCCCGGGCCGTAGAACTCCGGTGCGCGGCAGATCACCGCCTCGACCCGGCCTGCGGCCATGGCCTCGAGCAGGATGGTCGTCATCTTCGCCCGGGTGTGCGCCTTGCTCCCGGCAGGGGCGAATCGCGTCTGCTCGGTCTGCGGCTCACCGGTCATCGGATACATGTACGTGTTGTCGAAGAACACGAGCTTGACCCCGTGCTGCTCACAGGCCGCGATCGTGTTCTCCATCATCACCGGCAGCTGATCCGCCCAGAGTTTCGCATCCGGCGGCAGGCCGACGGTCAGGTACGCGATCTCGCTGCCCGCGACCGCCGAGGCGGTCTGCCCGGCATCCATGAGGTCCGCCGCGACCAGTTCATCGGTGTCGTGCAGCCGTCTGGGATTACGGCTCACCAGCCTGATGTCCTTCGTGAACCGCCGGTGGAGCTCGCGGGCGAGCTCGGTCCCGATCTGCCCGTTCGCTCCGAGAATCGTCTGCACGACAGAAAGCCCTTTCGATTGCCGGTCGTTGACAACAAGCCAACCAATGTTAGCACCATAAACATCCGGCTCACCCGCCAGAGCTACCGCCGTCACCTACTCCAGTGTGATCTCACGGTGCGATCCGGCTGCCTACTGTCGGCTGCGCCATCCGCGGCAATCGCGAAACCTCCAGCAGACAGAGATCGGAATCATGAAACCCACAGATCGTGCGGAAAGCGCGCTCTCCCACGCTGAACTGTCCCCCAGCCGGCGCCGGTTGCGCAGGTTCCGGGTCCCCGTCCTGGTTGTGGTGTCGCTCGGCGTGATCGCGGCGTTCGCCGGGATCGACCGGCTCGTCGCGCCCGTCCCCGCGCTCGCGCTGCCGGTGGGGATCGGGCTGGCCTGCGCCGGGGTGGTCGGCTACCGCAGGCTGTCCCGAATCGTCGAGTCCCGCTCGAGCGTCCCCGAACTCGCGACCGCGGGCGCGTGGCCCTGGTTGTGGCGTGGGACGCTGATGGGGTCCGGCCTGTTCACCGCGGTGATGCTGCTCATCGCCGCGTTCGGGGGCTGGCAGGGCCTGGCCTGGGGCTCGGTCGGCGGGCTCCTCGCGACCGCGGGCGCGATGGCGGCCGTTGCGGTCGCCGAGGAGATCCTGTTCCGCGGGATCGTGTTCCGCATCCTGGAGGAACGGACCGGTACCGTGGTGGCGCTGGTCGGGTCCGCGCTGCTGTTCGGCGCGGCACACCTGGTCAATGCCGACGCCACACTGCTCGGCACGCTCTCGATCGCGGTGACCGGCGGAACCCTGACCGCCGCCGCCTATGTCGCGACCCGCTCACTGTGGCTGCCGATCGGCCTGCACTTCGGCTGGAACTTCATCCAGGCCGGCGTCTTCGGTGTCACGGTGTCCGGCTCGGGCACCGCGGCCGACGGCCTGCTGCACACCACACTGTCCGGGCCGTCCCTGCTGACCGGTGGCGCATTCGGACCGGAGGCCAGCCTGTTCGCGCTGCTCGTCTGCCTGGTGCCCATCACCATCCTGCTGCGTCGGGCCGCCCGCACCGGCCAGATCCGGCGCCGCCCACGAGGGTCCCACCCGGCCGTACAGGCATCGGGGTAGCTCGGGCGCAGGACGGCTCCGGGTCAGTGGGTGGCGATCACAGCCTCTCCGAACGCTCGCACGAATTCGGCCGCCGCCGCGGGGCCGGAGCCGTCGACGTGCACCACCGCCCACGTCGCGCCACGTTTCGCGAGGTCGTCGACGGTCGTGACGGCCGCGCGCACACTGTCCCGGTCCCCGAAATCCAGGTGCGGACAGACGATCTGGATGTCGATGGCGTCGGGATCACGGCCGGCCGCCGCCAGCGCCCGGCGCAAGCTGTCGACGCCGAGCCCGAAGTCCTCCGCGTTCTCGATCGCACTGGTTCGCATGGCCGCGGCCATCTCCGCGCCGGCGATGATCGGCATCCAGCCCGCACCGTGCCGGACGACCCGGCGGCGCGCCGCGGCCCCGTTGCCGCCGATCCAGATCGGCGGGTGTGGCCGCTGCACCGGGGCTTGCAGCCACAGCGGACCTGGTGCACCGAAATCTGTTCCGGCGACGGGTGTTTCCGGATCCGACCAGATCCGCCGCACCGCGTCCAGGGCCTCGTCGAGGAGTTCGCCGCGCCGGTCGTGGTCGACACCGAGCGCGGCGAACTCGGCGCGCAGGTAGCCGGCGCCGACACCCGCGATCAACCGGCCGCCGGACACGATGTCGAGGCTGCCGAGCGCCTTCGCCGCCAGATACGGGGTGCGGAACGGCAGCACGTACAGATTCGTGAGCAACCGGATCCGGGTCGTGACACCCGCCATGTAGCTCAGCGCCGCGATCGGGTCGAGCGTGTTGTGTCCACCGTTGCGCCGCCACTTCAGCGACGGCGCCGGATGCTCGCTCAGCGCCACCGCCGAGAAGCCGGACTCCTCCGCCTGGGCGACGATGTCGCGGATCACCGCGGGCCGCAGGAACTCCTCGGAGGCCGCAGGCAATTCACTCGGATACTCGAGAACGTACTTCACCTGGCGGATTCCTTTCGCCGGGCTCACCGCGTCCGTTGCCGCACCGGGCGGCACGCCCCGGCCTGCGAACGACGACAAGAGCAACAGTGGTCAATTCGGTCTAAGTTACTGTATATCTTACAGTAGAAATTACGTGCCGCTCCGGCACCGGCGGCGACGCGAAAGAGGTGGGTGGTGGACGCTCCTGTCCAGGACGAGACGGCCGGCCCGTTGGCCGGGGTCACCGTCGTCGCGCTCGAGCAGGCGGTGTCGGCACCGATGTGCACCCGCGCACTGGCCGACCTCGGCGCCCGGGTGATCAAGGTGGAGAACCCGCGCGGCGGCGATTTCGCGCGGCACTACGACGACGTGGTGCACGGGCTCGCCGCGCATTTCGTCTGGGCCAATCGGGGCAAGGAGTCCGTGGCCCTCGATCTCAAACACCCCGACGGCACCGCGGTGCTGCACCGGCTGCTCGACCACGCCGATGTGTTCGTCTCGAACCTGGCGCCGGGAGCGACCGCGGCGCTGGGGATCTCCCCGGCGCAGCTCGCCGAGCGCCACCCCGATCTGGTGGTGCTGGAGATCGATGGGTACGGCGAGGGCGGTCCGCTGTCGCACAAACGCGCCTACGACCTGCTGATCCAGGCGGAGTCCGGGGTCTGCGCGGTCACCGGATCACCGGGAGCGCCGGCCAAACCGGGCCCGCCCGTCGCCGATGTGGGTTCCGGATTGTATGCCGCGCTGACGATCACCGCCCTGCTCTACGCCCGGCGCGCACAGCAGGGACGCACACCCGCCCCCTTCACCCGCGCCTCGGTGAGCCTGTTCGACACCGCGGCCGAACTGATGGGCTACCAGCTCACCTACACCCGGCACACCGGCATCGACCAGCAGCCGCTCGGCATGAGCTCCCCCGCGGTCGCTCCCTACGGCGCCTATCGCACTGCCGACGGCGAGACAGTGGTGCTCGGCACCACCAACGACGGCGAGTGGCGGCGCCTCGCCCGCGAACTGCTCGACCGTGCCGATCTCGCCGAGGACCCCCGCTACGCGCACAACGCCGACCGGGTGCGGCTCCGGGCGGAACTGGATCGCGAGATCGCCCGGTGGTGCGCCCGGCACGCGGTGGACGTCGTCCAGGCGCGCGCCGACGCGGCGGGCATCGGGAACTCCCGCTTCCGGACCCCGTGCGAGGTCGTCGCGCATCCCCATCTGACGGCTCGCGGACGCTGGCGCGAGATCGATACCGCGGCGGGCCGGGTGACCGCACTGCTGCCGCCGCCGGTGATCGCCGGGTTCGAGCCGCCGATGGGCGCCGTCCCCGCACTCGGCGAACACACCGACACCGTGCTGGCGACAGCCGGATTCGACCCGACCGAGATCACGCAGTTCCGCGATCTCGGTGCGATCGGCACCGCGCCGCGACCGCTGACAGCTCGCCGACGAAAGGATGATCCCGTGACCGACGAACCCGTCGTGCTCATCGACCACACCGACGGTGTGCGCACGCTGACGCTCAACCGGCCCCGACGGAAGAACGCGATCAGCACGCCGATGTGGCACGCGTTGCGGGCCGCGCTCGATGACATCACCGCCGACCCGTCGGTGCGCGCGGTGGTGCTGACCGGAGCGGGCGAAACATTCTGCGCGGGAGCCGATATCGCCGCCGCCGAGGGGATGGACGAGTTCCCCGATCCGGCCGCGGAATTGCAGACGATCAACGAGACCGTGCGGCTGCTGCACGAACTGCCGGTGCCGACGGTGGCGAAAGTCCGCGGTGTCGCCGTCGGTGCGGGCTGGAATCTCGCGCTGGCCTGTGATCTGGTCGCCGCGACGCCGGATGCCCGGTTCTGCCAGATCTTCGCTCGCCGCGCCCTGTCGGTGGACTGCGGTGGCTCGTGGCTGTTGCCCCGGCTCGTCGGTCTGCAGCAAGCCAAACGGCTGACCATGCTGACGGAGATGATCGACGGCGCGCAGGCCGAGGCTCTCGGTCTGGTCACCTGGCTGCGGCCGGCCGACTCGATCGACGGATTCGTCGCCGAGGTGGCCGGAAGGCTCGCAGCGGGGCCACCATTGGCGCTGCGCCAGACCAAGTCCCTGCTCAACGCGGGATCCGAACGCAGCCTGACGGAGGCGCTGGATGCCGAGGCGCACGCCGCGGGCGTCAACCTCACCGGTGCCGATGTGCTCGAGGCGTTCGCCGCCTACGCCGAGAAACGCGCACCGGTGTACGCCGCCGCCGACGTGCGGATCGCGCCGTGACCGGGCGGGAACTGAGCCGGCCGCGGCGCAGGCGCGAGCGCGGGTCGCTCAATCCCGACGACATCATCGACGGCGCGTTCGAACTGGCCGAACAGGTGTCGGTCGACGGGCTGAGCATGCCGCTGCTCGGCAAGCATCTCGATGTCGGTGTCACCAGTATCTACTGGTACTTCCGCAAGAAGGACGACCTGCTCAACGCCATGACCGACCGGGCGCTGCGTCAGTACATCTACGCGGTGCCGTACCCGTCGGTCGACGCGCACGACTGGCGGGAGTCGCTGTCACGGCACGCGCGCACCATGCGCAAGGCGTTCCTGAACAATCCGATCCTGTGCGATCTCGTGCTGATCCGCTCGGCGCTGAGCCAGCACGCCGCGCGACTGGGCGCCGAGCAGGTGGAGCGCACGGTGGCCAGCCTGGTCACCGCGGGGCTCTCCGTCGACGAGGCGTTCGCTGTCTATTCCGCGGTCAACCTGCATGTGCAGGGGTCGGTGGTGTTGCAGCGGCTGCACGACAAGAACCAGGAACTCGGCAGTGACGCGACGGCCTACTACGACGTCATCCGTATCGAACCCGAGACCACGCCGCTGCTGGCGGCGGCGATGGCCGAGGGCAGGCGATCCGGAGCGCCGGACGAGCGGAACTTCGAATGGGGTCTGCAGTGCATTCTCGACCACGCCAAACGCGCGATCGACGCGCAGCAGCGGTGACGCCGCGCATGACACAGCCGACGATCGACCGTCCCCGGCCGAATGCACCCGCCACCACTCTCGTCGAGATCCTGCGCGCGGGGGCGCATCCCGGCAACCCACTGCTGGTCCAGGGCGACGATTGCCTCACCTACCACGAGGCCGAGCGGCGCTCGGCGCTGCTGGCCCGTGAACTGATTGCCGCGGGCGCGGGCAAGGGTACGCACGTGGGGTTGCTGTATCCCGACGATGCGCGGCTGGTCGTCGCCCTGCTCGCGGTGGCGCGGATCGGCGCGGTGTCGGTTCCCCTCGACATCGCCTCGACCGCTGCGCAGCTGCGAGAGTGCTTGGTGCACAGCGATGTTCACCTCCTGCTCGGATCGCACCGCGATGGCCGACGGCTGTCCGAGGCGTTGCCCGGGGCGGACGTCGACGACCGGGGCAGGTGGTACTGCGCCGCCGTTCCGCAGCTGCGCCGGGTTGTCGCCGACGGCGCTGATCTGCCGTCGCGGTCCGTGCCCGGCGGGCCGGAAACATCGATCAGTGCGGAGCTTCTCGAGGCGCTCGAAGACGACGTGCACGGATCGGACCCCGTCGTCATCGCCTACAGCGCGGTACCGGGCAGGCCGCGCCAGGGCGTGGTCCACACACACGCGAGCCTGTTGAGCAGTGCACGCGCGCTTGGTGATTCCCTCGACGGTGACATCGTCGGCACCGCGCCGCTGTCCTCGATCGTCGGCCTCGCGCACGGTTTGCTCGCCGCACTCGACACCGGGTCGACTCTGCGATACCCGACCGGCCCCGACACTCCGGTGACTCAGCGACAATCGCTCGTCACCGGCGCGGACGCCGAAGCGGGCGGGGCCGTCCTGTCCGACGGTGGCCCGAGAAACGAATCGCCGCTCGGCAGTACCCCGGCTGCCAGGGGGACACCGCCTGCCGGTGGAACACCGCGTGCCAGCGGCACACCGGCGACTCGAGGAACACCGCCTGCCAGTGGGACTCCGGCGACCGGAGGAACACCGCCTGCCAGTGGGACTCCGGCGCCCGGTCTCGAGACGAAGATCGTCGATCAGCACACCGGGGCGACCGTCGATACCGGGACCGTCGGTCAGCTCTGCCTGCGCGGACCATCGGTCATGCGCGGCTACTACCGTCACAGCCGCGAAGAGTGCTTCGATTCCGACGGCTGGTTGCACACCGGCGATCTCGCACGCGACGAGGACGGACTGATCACCGTGACAGTTCCCGGTGGCGTCACGATAGCCGCCCCCGGAGCGACCGTCGAGGTCACGATGGACCGCCTGATCCGCCACAACTCCGCGACGACCCCGGACAAACCGGCGGTGATCGAACCGGAGACGAGCCTCACCCACGGCGAGCTCGACTCCACGACCCGGCGGCTGGCCGCGGTGCTCGTCGACGCAGGTGTCGGCAAGGGCACGCGGGTGGGTGTGCTGCTGCCGAACGGCACCGCCTGGGTCCAGCTCGCCGTGGCGCTCACCCGGATCGGCGCCGTCCTGGTGCCGCTGAGTACTCTGCTGCGGCCGCCGGAACTCCGCGCCCAGCTGCGGGTCGCTGCGGTCCGGATCGTGGTGACGGTGGCGGAGTTTCGCGGACGGCGGTATCTCGAGGATCTCCCCCCGGGGCCGGACCCGGCCGTGCCCCTGTCCGACCCGGCGCTGCCCGCGCTGCGCCACGTGTGGACGATCGATCAGCTGTTCGCGCGGACACCGAGCGCACCGGCGAGGGGGATCGTCGACGCGCTCGCCGAGTCGGTCTGCGCCGCCGATCCGCTGGTCGTCCTGTTCACTTCGGGTAGTCGCGGGATGCCGAAGGGGGTCGTGCACTCGCACGGCAGTGCGTTCGGCGCCGTGCGCGCCGGCCTGGCCGCCCGGTGTATCGACGCCACCACCCGGCTGTATCTGCCGATGCCGTTCTTCTGGGTCGGTGGGCTCGGCGGTGGCGTCCTGTCGGCGCTGGTGGCGGGCGCCACGCTGATCACCGAAGCGATCCCGCAGCCGGAAACGACTCTCGAATTGCTGCGCCGGGAACGCGTGACGCTGTTTCGCGGCTGGCCCGATCAGGCCGAAGCACTCGCCCGGCGCGCCGCGGAACTCGACCTGCCGGTGCCCACCTTGCGGCCGGGCAGCCTCGAGGCGCTGCTGCCGCCGGCGTTGCGGTCGAAGCCCGGTGCCCGCGCCAACCTGTTCGGGATGACCGAATCCTTCGGGCCCTACTGCGGTTACCCGGCCGACACCGATCTGCCGGACACCGCGCAGGGCAGCTGCGGCAGACCGTTTCCCGGGATGGAGGTGCGCATCACCGACCCCGGCGACGGCCATCCGGTCCCGCCGGGCACGGTCGGGGTCATCGAGCTGCGCGGCCCGCACATCCTGCGCGGCATCTGCGGCCGCGACGACGTGCTGACCCGTGACGGTTTCTACCCCACCGGCGATCTCGGCCGCCTCGACACCCAGGGATTCCTCTTCTACCACGGGCGATCCGACGATATGTTCAAGGTCAGCGGGGCGACGGTGTATCCCAGCGAGGTCGAGCGGGCGCTGCGTGCCGTCGACGGCGTGGACGAGGCCTTCGTCGCCGAGGTGGCGGGGTCCGTCGGCGCGGTCGTGGTGTGCGATCCCGCGACGACTCCTGAGTCGCTACGCGCCGAGGTCCGGGAATCGTTGAGCGCCTTCAAGATTCCGACGGTGTGGGTCCTGCTGGACTCCCCCGAGCTCGTCCCGCGCGGCGGTACCGGCAAGGCCGATCTGCCTGGTCTGCGCGCGCTGCTCGCCCAGGGCACGCACCGATGAGCGCGGACGGCCGTTCGGCGGCACAACCGCTGGCCGGGATCCGGGTGGTGGAGATCGCCAGCTTCGTGGCCGCGCCGCTGGCCGGCATGACCCTGCGCCAGCTCGGTGCCGAGGTGATCCGGGTCGACCCGCTCGGCGGCGCGGCCGACCACCACCGGTGGCCGCTCAGCGCGGACGGCGAGAGCATCTACTGGACCGGGCTGAACAAGGGCAAGCGGTCCGTCGCCGCCGATCTGCGCGCACCGGCGGCGCAACAGCTGATCACGCGCCTGATCACCGAGGGACCCGCGGGCGGCATCCTGCTGACCAACACCGCGGGACGCGCCTGGCTCGACTACGACACTCTCGTCCGCCTGCGCCCCGACCTGATCCGCGTCGAAATCCTCGGCCGCGCCGACGGATCCACCGCCGTGGACTACACCGTCAATGCGGCGATCGGGTTCCCGCTGGTCACCGGTCCGGCCGACCACGCCGAGCCGGTCAACCAGGTCCTGCCCGCCTGGGATCTGCTCTGCGGGATGTACTCGGCCCTGGCGATCGCGGCGGCCGTGCGGCATCGTGACGCGACCGGGGAAGGTAGCCGGATCACGCTGCCGTTGGAGGATGTCGCGCTCGCGACGGCGGGCAACCTCGGCTTCCTCACCGAGGCGATGCTGTGCGCGGCGCCCAGGCCACGGCTCGGCAATGCCATCTACGGTCAGTACGGTCAGCACTTCCACGGCGCCGACGGCACCACGTTCATGGTCGTCGCGCTCACGCCACGGCATTTCCGCGAGCTCGCCGACCTCACCGGAACCGGTAAGGCGGTCGAGGCGCTGGCGACGGCCCTCGACGCCGACTTCACCGACGAGGGCACCCGCTACCACCACCGTGATGTCCTCACCGGCCTGTTCGCTCCGTGGTTCCGGGAGCGTCCCGGCGCCACGATCGCCGCCGCGCTGGCACGGACCTCGATCCTCTGGGAGCGTTACCGGACATTCCACGAGGTCGCCACCGACCCCCGCGTCACCGCCAACCCGCTGTTCACCCCGCTCCGGCAACCAGGTGTCGGCACCTACCTCGCACCCGGCGCACCCGCGTCGGTGAACGGCGAACACACCCCCTCCGCGCCCGCACCCCGGCTAGGCGCCGACACCGCGACCGTCCTGCGCGAGCTCGGCCTGTCCCCGGCGGCCGTCACCGAATTGCTCGAGGCGGGCGTCGTGGCGACGGAGATCTGACCGCACCGACGGCTCGGCGCCCTGCGGACCGGACGGGTGATCGCAGGTCTCACCGAGGCGAGACCGGCACCGTCACCGCGCCGGACGCACCACATTCCACGCGCCGGTGAATGTCGCGTCCCGCTTCTGCGCGAATGCCGCATAGGCCTCCGGGACATCGGTGGTCGCGAAATTCACCGCCTGGGCGCGTGACTCGCTCGCCAGCGCTTCGTGCATGGTCCGGTCGACCCCCTCGTTGAGCAGGGCCTTGGTCTGCGCCACGGCGACCGGTGGCGCCGCGGCCAGGCGCTGGGCGAGCGTGTCGACGAACTCGTCGATCTCGGCGTCGGACTTGATCCAGGTGAGCAGCCCCAGCTCGAGCGCCGTGGCCGCATCGATCGTCTCGGCCAGCAGCGCCAGCCGTTTGGCCTGCTGCACACCGACGAGTTTGGGCAGCAGCCACGAACCGCCGCAGTCGAGCGAGAGCCCGCGCCGGGCGAAGACCTGGGCGAAAGTCGCGTCCGGGGTCGCGACCACCAGGTCACAGCCCAGTGCCAGATTCCAGCCGGCCCCGACCGCGGCACCGCGCACCTTGGCGACGGTCGGCACCGGCAGGTCGTGCAGGCGCTGGGCGACCTCGGCGATCGCGCGTAGTTTGGGGAACGGCGCGGCATAGGGGTCACTGTCGACGACATCGGCGCCGGAACAGAACGAACCGCCCGCACCGGTGAGCACCACCGCCCGCACCGAGTCGTCGTGCGCGATCGAGTCCAGCGCTTCGCGCACCGCGATCCACAGTTCCAGCGTGATCGCGTTCTTGCGATGGGGCCGGTGCAGCGTCAGCGTGCAGACGCCGCCGTCGCGCCGTTGGTGCAGGATCGCATCGTCGGTCATCTCGTCGAACTCCGTGCGCTAGAGGAACAGATCGGTGGTCAGCGGCGCGTCGCCGGGGACGGCCCGGTAGCTGTCCAGATCGGTGATTCCGTGTGCGACCAGCACGTCCTCGTCGATGAGGAACTCGCCGGTGAGCAGGCCGGACGGGGTGGTGAGAACCAGGTAGGCGGCGTCGGCGCAGATAGCGGGGGTCCGCGAGGTGGTGACCCGTTCCGCGCCGCCGGGGCGGTTGCGGATCGCCGCGGTGGCGATGGTGGTGCGCGGCCACAGCGAGTTCACCGCGATCCCGTCGGCCCGCAGTTCCTCGGACAGGCCGAGGGTGGTCAGCGACATCCCGTATTTGGCGATGGTGTAGCCGAGATGGGCACCGGCCCACCGGGGATCGAGGTTCAACGGTGGCGACAGGGTGAGGATGTGCGGGTCGCGACCGGCCAGCGCCGATGCCCGCAGGGCCGGGATCGCCAGTTTGGACAGCAGGAAGCTGCCGCGGCAGTTGATGTCGAGCATCAGATCGTAGCGTTTCATCGACAGGGTGTCGGTGGTGGAGAGGTCGATCGCCGAGGCGTTGTTGACGACGATGTCGATTCCGCCGAACCGTTCGACGGTCCGCTCGACCGCCGAAGCGACCACCGCGTCCTCGCGCACGTCGCCGACCACCGCGAGAACCTTGCCGCCCGCCTGCTCGAGTTCCGCGGCCGCCGTGTGCACAGTGCCCGGCAGTCGCGGATGCGGCTGATCCGTCTTGGCGACGAGGGTGATGTTCGCCCCGTCGGCGGCCGCGCGCCGGGCGATCTCGAGCCCGATGCCGCGACTGCCGCCCGACATGATCATGGTCTTGTTCGCGAGCGGCTTGTCGATGTCCGGCACACTCACCGCGACACCTCGACCATGTCGAAATCGGCCTTCTCGGCGCCACAGAGGGGGCAGGTCCAGTCCTCGGGGATGTCGGCCCAGCGGGTTCCGGGCGCGATCCCGTCCTCGGGCCAGCCGAGTTCCTCGTCGTATTCCCAGCCGCAGACGACACAGCGGTTGAGCTTGTACACCGTCGTCGTGGTCATGGCTCACTTCCCCCAGGGCACAGCTTTGACGAAACCGCCCGCGTCCACCCGCAATTGGCTGCCGGTGATGTACCGGGCGTCCTCGGAGGCGAGGAAGACGACGAGATTCGACACATCCTGCGGCTGGATGTACGGGACCGGCATGCCCTGCATCGCCGGGAACGCGACCTCGGCGTCGGCCCGGGTCGGGGCGTCGAGATCGGGCCGGAAGATCTTGTACATGCCTTCGTTGTGCAGCATGGCGGTGTCGACATTGGTCGGGTGGACGGCGTTGACGCGGATCGACTTCTTCGCGAGCTGCACGGCCAGATCGTTCACATAGTGCGCGACAACCTGTTTGGCGAAACTGTAGGCGGACCCGCCGGGCCCCTGCTTGGTCGAGCTGCCCAGCTGCGCGGCGAGCGAACCGGTGGCGATGATCGACGCGCCCGCGGCGAGGTGCGGCAGGCTGGCCTGCACCACGTTGAATACGCCGACGAGATCGGTGTCGATGGTGTCCGACCACGACTGGACGGTCTGACCGCGCCCGAGCGGGGCGATGCCCGCGTTGGCGACGACGATGTCGAGCCGGCCGAGCGCTGCGACACCGTCGGCGATCGCCTGCCACACGGCGCCGCGTTCGCGCACGTCGACGATCACCGGATGGAACCGCGCCCCCTCCTTCTCGACCAGCCGGCCGGTTTCCTCGAGGTCCTCCGGCCGCGCCAGTGGATAGGTGTTGCCGTCGAGGTCGGCGCAGATGTCGAGCGCGATGATGCTCGCGCCCTCGGCCGCGAGGTGCACCGCGTGCGAGCGTCCCTGCCCGCGTGCGGCGCCCGAGATGACCGCGACCTTGTCGTCCAATTTTCCCACGGGTGAATCCCTTTCGAGTACGTGTGTTCAGCTCTGCCGGGGCAGCCGGGAGCCGATGGTCTTGGTCTCCAGGTACTGCTGGAACCCTTCGATGCCGCACTGGCGGCCGATGCCGCTGTTCTTGTAGCCGCCGAACGGTGCGTCGGCGCCGTAGAACATGCCGCCGTTGACGCCGACCGCGCCGGTCCGCAGCCGCCGCGCGATGCCCATGCCGCGGTCGTCGGACCGCGACAGCACCGCACCGGCCAGCCCGAAGGCGCTGTCGTTGGCGATGCGCACCGCTTCGTCGTCGTCGTCGAAGGGAATCATCACCAGGACCGGACCGAAGATCTCGTCCTGGGCGATCGCCGTGCCGGGGTCCTCGGCCACGAAGACCGTCGGTTCGACGAAGTGGCCGTCGGCGAGATGGGCGGGCAGGTCGGCCGGCCTGCCGCCGCCGGTGACCAGCCGCGCGCCGTCGCGCACCGCCTGCGCGCACGCGTCGAGCACCCGGGTCCGCGCACTCGCGCTGATGACCGGACCGACCAGCGTCTCCGGCAGCGCCGGATCGCCCACCGGCACCGCGGCGAACGCCGCGCCCACCGCCGTGACCAGGTCGTCGAACATCGAGCGGTGCACCAGCATCCGGCTCGTCGCCGCGCAGGCCTGACCCGCATGCACGCACACCCCGATCGCGCTGCGCAGCGCGTGCTCCGGCTTCGCGTCGTCGAGCACGATGAGCGCGGACTTGCCGCCGAGTTCGAGGAACGTGCGTTTCATGGTGCCCGCGCCGTGGCGCAGCAGGGCGCGGCCGACCGCGGTCGACCCGGTGAACGAGATGAGATCGACCCGGGGATCGGTCGCCAGCAGTTCGGCGACCGCGTTCGACGGGGTGGTCACGACATTGACCACACCCGGCGGGAAGTCGGTGCGCTCGGCGATCAGCCGCCCGAGCCGGGTCGCGTTCCACGGCGTGTGCGGGTCGGGTTTGAGCACGACCGTATTGCCCGCGGCCAGTGCCGGACCCAGCTTGTTGAGGATGACCTCGAGGGGGAAGTTCGACGGGCAGATCGCGGCGACCACGCCGACCGGCTCCTGCACGACGGTGCGTTTGTTGCGCTCGCCGAACAGCCCGCCGCCGTCGAGCACCCGCTCCCAGGCGAAGTCGTCGATCAGGCCCGCCGGGTACCGCAGGGCCTGTGCCAGTGGCCATTCCAGCTGGGCGTTGTGGGTGGTCAGCACCGGGCAGCCGACCTCGGCGACCAGTTCGGTGCGCAGCTGTTCGAGCTCGGACTCCAGTGCCCGCTGGAGTTGTTCGAGGCAGCGGCGGCGCAGGGCCGAGTCGGTCGACCACGTGGTGTCGTCGAAGGCGCGGCGGGCGGCGTCGATCGCGCGCCGCATGTCCGGTTCGCCGGCGGCGGCGGTGGTGCCCAGGACCAGCCCGGTCGCCGGACTGCTGTTGTCGAACGTGGCGCCCGAGGACGATTCCGTCAGCTGACCATCGATGAGCATGCGGAACTCGGCCTGGGCGGCTGCCCGGCGACCCCACTCCGGGCTCAGGGCCGTCCGCTCTTCGACGACGTCGCTCACATTGCCTCCCGATGACCATCCTGGATGAGTAACTGTAATGATTACCGTATAGTACTTCACGACACGTATCAATTGCGGGAGAGGAGCGCCGATGTCCGGTTTGCTCAATGGCGTCACGGTGATCGAGCTGGCGTCGTGGACCTATGTACCGAGCGCGGGCGCCGCGCTGGCCGACTGGGGCGCGGACGTGATCAAGATCGAGGACACCCACGGCGGCGATCCGTGCCGCAACCTGACCATCGGCGGCCTCGACGGGACGGGCACCGCGGTGCAGGCCAACTTCATGATGGAGCTCGGCAACCACGGCAAGCGCAGCATCGGCATCGACATCAAGTCCGCGCGGGGCAGGCAGATCCTCGGCAAGCTCATCACGAATGCCGATGTCTTCCTGACCAATTGGCTGCCCGCGCCGCTCGAGCGCGCGGGCCTGACCGTCGAGCAGATCCGCGAGTTCAACCCGCAGGTGATCATCGCCAGGGGCAGCGGGCACGGCAGCCGCGGCCCGGAACAGGATCGCGGCGGCTTCGACGCGGCCAGCTATCTGGCCCGCGCCGGTGTCGCCTACGCGCTGACGCCGACCGACGCCGAGTTCCCGATGGCGCAGGGTCCCGCGTTCGGCGATCTGCAGGGTGGTATCACCCTGGCCGGCGGGGTCACCGCGGCGCTGTTCCACCGCGAGCGCACCGGCCACGCCCCGCTGGTCGACTCGTCGCTGCTGGCCCAGGGGATGTGGGCGGTCGCGCCGGATATCGCGGCCGCGGACTACTACGACATCGACCGCATTCCGGCCGGCCGGGCGGGCACCGCGCTCAATCCCGCGGTGAACCGGTACCGGACCAGAGACGACCGCTGGGTGCAACTGGTCCTGCTCCAGGCAGACCGCTACTGGCGCGGGTTCTGCGAGCGCATCGGCCGCGCCGACCTCGGCGACGACGAACGGTTCGTGCCGCTGGCGAATCTGGTCGTCAACCAGGAGGCCGCGACGGCCGAGCTGCGCAAGACCTTCGCCCAGGCCGATCTGGCGCACTGGCAGAAGGCACTGGCCGACGAGCCGGGCGTCTGGGCGACCATCGCCAGCCCCCGCGAAGTCCTCGACGATCCACAGGTCGCGGCCAACGGCTACCTGATGACGGTGACCGACAGCGCGGGCAACGACTACCGCACCGTCGCCGCACCGGTGCAGTTCGACGAAATGCCCGCACCGGCCGTGCGCGCCCCGGAGTACGGCGAGCACACCGAGACGATCCTGCTCGAACTCGGCCTGGAATGGGACGACATCGTCGCCGCGAAGGAAAGCGGGGCGATCCTGTGAAGCGATACCCGCGCTGCGCGGGCCACCAAACAGCTATATTGTAAGCCTTACAGTAACCATTTTGAGGAGTGTGATCATGGAGAAGAACGACATGGTCCTGATCAGCGTCGACGATCACATCATCGAGCCGCCGGACATGTTCAAGAACCACCTTCCCGCGAAGTATGCCGACGAAGCGCCACAGCTGGTACGCACCCCCGACGGCGCGGATGTGTGGAAGTTCCGCGACACCGTCATCCCCAATGTGGCACTCAACGCCGTGGCGGGGCGCCCCAAGGAGGAATACGGGCTCGAGCCCGACGGCCTCGACGAGATCCGGCCCGGCTGTTTCGATGTGCACGAGCGCATCAAGGACATGAACGCCGGTGGAGTCCTGGCGTCGATGAACTTCCCGTCGTTCCCCGGATTCGCCGGGCGGCTCTTCGCGACCGAGGACCCGGATTTCTCGCTCGCCCTGGTGCGGGCCTACAACGACTGGCACATCGATGAATGGTGCGGCGCCTACCCCGGCCGGTTCATTCCCATGGCGCTTCCGGTGATCTGGGACGCCGAGTTGTGCGCCGCCGAGGTCCGCCGGGTCGCAGACAAAGGCGTGCACTCGCTGACCTTCAGCGAGAACCCCGCCGCGTTGGGTTATCCCAGCTTCCACGACTCGTACTGGAACCCGCTGTGGCAGGCGCTCGTCGACACCGAGACCGTTCTCAACGTCCACATCGGCTCCTCGGGACGCCTGTCGATCCCCGCCGTCGACTCACCGCCGGATGTGATGATCACCCTGCAGCCGATGAACATCGTGCAGGCCGCCGCGGATCTGCTCTGGTCGCGCCCGGTCAAGGACTACCCGGACCTCAAGATCGCACTGTCCGAGGGTGGCACCGGCTGGATTCCGTACTTCCTCGAGCGCGTCGACCGCACCTTCGAGATGCACTCCACCTGGACGATGCAGAACTTCGACGGCAAGGTGCCCTCGGAGGTGTTCCGTGACCACTTCATGACCTGTTTCATCAGCGATCCGATCGGCGTGCGGCTGCGCCACGAGATCGGCATCGACAACATCATGTGGGAGATGGACTACCCGCACAGCGATTCCATGTGGCCCGACGCTCCCGAAGTGCTCGCCGAGGTCCTCGGGCGCGAGCAGGTGCCCGACGACGAGATCGACAAGATGACCCATCTCAACGCGATGCGCTGGTACTCCTTCGACCCGTTCCAGCACGTCCCGCGGGAGCAGGCCACCGTCGGAGCACTGCGGGCGGCATCGGCCGACCACGACGTGAGCATCCAGGCACGCAGCCACAAGTCCACCTCGTCGGCGGACAAGCTCGCGGCATTCCAGTCCCAGATCAAAGCGGCCACCGCGCAGAACGCGAACTGACCGCACGATGGCGCAGAGGTGATGAATTGAGCATTTCGGTGCTGCTCGAGATGGTCGCGGCGAGTGATCCCGACCGTGTCGCGGTCGTCTCCGACGGCGTGCGCACGACTGCCGCGGAACTGAGCGAACTGGCCGATCGGGCGGCGGGGCTGATCGGCTCCTCGGGTGCGGGTCACGTCGCCTATGTGGGGACGGGCGGGGTCATGTTGCCGCTGTTGCTGTTCGGCTCCGCGCGCGCCGGGCGGGGGTTCACTCCACTGAACTACCGGCTCAGCGCGAGCGCGCTGCGCGAACTGATCCACCGGTTGCCCGCACCGCTGATCGTCGTCGACGCCGAATACGCCGACATGGTGGCGGGTTCCGGCGAACAGGTGATCAATTCCGCGTTGTTCTTCGCCGCGCTGCGGACCACCGGCGCGGTCACCGTCGCCCACGACCCCTCCCCCGACGAGCTGGCCGTGCTGCTGTTCACCTCGGGCACGACCTCGCGGCCCAAGGCCGTCGAACTGACCCATGCCAACCTGACCGGCTATGTGATGGGCACCGTCGAGTTCGCCTCCGCCGAGCCCGAGGACGCGGCGCTGGTGTGCGTGCCGCCCTATCACATCGCGGGGGTCGGCGCGGCGCTGTCGAATCTGTACGCGGGCCGCCGGACGGTGTATCTGCGGCAGTTCGATCCGGCCCGCTGGATCGAGCTCGTCCGCACCGAACAGATCACCAACGCCACCGTGGTTCCCACCATGCTGGACCGGATCATCACGGTCCTGCGGGCGAGGCCCGGCACCGAGCTGCCGTCGCTGCGCACACTGGCCTACGGCGGGTCCAAGGCACCGTTGCCGCTGGTCCGCGCGGCCGTCGCAGCGATGCCCGGGGTGGGCCTGGTCAACGCCTACGGCCTGACCGAGACCAGTTCGACCATCGTGATCTCGACGCCCGAGGATCACCGGATCGCCTACGAGTCCACCGATCCCGCGGTGGCCCGGCGACTCGGTTCGGTCGGCCGCGCCGTGCCCGGGGTCGAGCTCCAGATCCGGGACGCGGCGGGCACCGTACTCGCCGCGGGCGAGGTCGGCGAATTGTTCGTCCGGGGGCCGCAGGTGTCGGGCGTCTACGCCGGGATCGGTTCCGTGCTCGACGCCGAGGGCTGGTTCCCGACCAAGGATCTGGCCGAACTCGACGACGAGGGCTACCTGTTCATCGGCGGCCGGTCCGACGACACCATCATCCGCGGCGGGGAGAACATCGCACCCGCCGAACTCGAGGATGTTCTCGTCGAGCATCCCGACGTGCGAGAGGTGGCCGTGATCGGCGTGCCCGACCCGGAGTGGGGCCAGATCATTGTCGCCGTGGTCGTGCCGGCGCCCGGCTCGGCCCAGGATCCCGACCTGTTGCGCGCGCACGTGCGCGAGAACCTGCGCGGCTCGCGCACGCCGGACCGGGTCGTCTTCCGGACCGAACTTCCCACCACGCCGACGGGAAAGATCCTGCGGCGCACTCTCGTCGGGGAACTGTCCCCCGTCCCGTCCACCGCACAGGAGTCATCGTGATCAAGAGCGGCACCCGTCTGGCGAGCCAGGTCTGCCGGACCCAGGTCATCGTCATCAAATCCACCGACGCCATCGACGGCCTGCGCTGCGGTGGCGCGCCCATGGTGCCGCTCGGCGAGGAGTCCGGCACCGGCGCGGTGCTCGATCCCGCATTCGCCGGCGGGACCGCGGTGGGCAAGCGCTACGTGCACGAGACCGGCGCCGAGATCCTGGTCACGCAGGCCGGGGCGGGCACCCTCGCCGTGCACGCGGTCCCGCTCGGTTTCAAGGAAGCCAAGCAGCTGCCGTCCAGCGACTGAGCCGCGACACGCGAACGGCGCTCCGGCCCTGACGGGCGGGAGCGCCGTTGGTGTCTCGGCGACGATCAGCGCCAGGCCGTCAGCAACTCGTCGGTCGTGGTGACGGTGGCCAGCAACGACAGCGTGTTGTCGATCATCGCCTCGCCGTATCCGGCCGGTATGCCGGCCACCGCGTCGCGCGGGAGCACCACGTCGTAGGCGGCGTTGACCGCGTCCATCACCAGATTCGGAATCGCCACGTTCAGCGAAACACCCACCGCCACAATGGTCTTGACACCCAGATTGCGCAGCACGGCGTCGAGGTCGGTGCCGCCCATCGGGCCGAGTCCGTGCTGACGCCCGAGCACCAGATCGGTGGGTTCTGGTCCGAATTCGGGCAGCAGCGACGCGCCTTCGCTACCCGGTGTCACCGCGACTCCGCGCCGGCCGAGGGCGAACAGTTTCGCATTGTGATTGGAGCCGAGCCCGTCCGCGCGCCGCCACACCAGACAGTGCACGACCCGGACCCCAGCCGCGCGCGCCACCGGGAGCAGGGTTTCGATATTGGGCAGTGCCACCCGGCGGGCCTCGTCGGCGAGCGCGGGCAGCCCGGCGGCCGGGCCGACCACCGCACCCTGGCATTCCTGGGTGACGATCACGGTGTGCGCCGGCGCCACGAGCTCGGCCAGTGACCGCGTGGTCACGACGGGACCGTCGCGGCGTCGGCCGGCGGCACGTCGTAGAACTGAGTGGCCCACTTGCGCAGGGACAGATACGGTTTGGCGTCCTTGGGTGAGAGCGGCGGCCGTTCGACGTACTTCTGGTACCGCCAGATGCTCAGGTCCTCCCAGACCGTCACCAGGAACTGCTGCTCCACCCGGGCGCGCACTTCCGGCGGCGGCACGTCGGAATCGTCGCCGGGATTCTTCGGCCACCAGATCGAATAGAACAGATCCGAACACTCGTCGTCGACCGGGGTGGTGGCGAAGATCAGCCGATGCTTCGACGACCCCTCGAACGCGCTGATCGAGCCACCGAGCCCGAACATCTGCGCGTGGATCTTCAGCGCCATCTTCGCCGGGTCGTCGCTGCGCGCGTCGGGCCACCCGGTCAAGAACGACCAGGTGTGGTCGACCGCTCGGTAGTCGAGCATCTGCGGAGTCACCGTGGCGCCGTGCACGTATTCGAAGTGCAGGCTGTCCGGCCCGTTCTCCAGCACGACCTGCGGATGCACCGGTTCACGTTCGCTCTTGCTGGAGAATTCGGGATAGGGCCGGTAGTAGTTGTCCGGGTCGGAGTCCAGCTCGGGCCACATCCGCAGGATGTCGGGCATCTCCCACTGCGGCGGCTTCCCGTCGGGGTGATGCCACATGAACACGCAGCCGTGCTGTTCCTGCACGGGATACACCCGCAGTTTCAGGCCCCGGTTGACCCGGTTCTCGCCGGGGATCTTGCGGTTGGTGCCGTCGGGGCCCCACCGCCAGCCGTGGAACGGGCACTCCACGCAGTCGCCGACGACCTTGCCGCCGTGGCCGAGATGCGCGCCGAGATGGCGGCAGTGCCCGGTCAGGATGTGGACCTCGCCGGCTTCGTCGCGATAGCCGACGAGGTCCTCGCCGAAATAGCGCAGCGGTCGGGTCTCCCCGCGCACGAACTCCGCCGACCAGCCGACCATGAACCAGCCGGTGACCTTCCAGGTGAACGGGACTTTCACAGTGCACCTCCGGTGCTCGACGGTTGCTCCCGCTGCGGCAGCGGGAGCGGTTCATGTGGTGACGATGGTGGCGCCCGCCGTGCCGGGAGCGCCGTAGAGCAGCGCGAAACCGGCTTTGGGCGCACCGGCGACCTGGCGCTCCCCCGCGGTCCCGCGCAGTTGCAGCACCAGTTCGTGGAGCTGACGCAGGCCCGAGGCGCCGATCGGTTCCCCGTTGGCGATCAGCCCGCCGTCGGTGTTCACCGGCAGCGCGCCGGAGATCTCGGTCGCGCCCTCGGCGATCAAGCGCTCCTGGTCACCGTCGGCGCAGAAGCCCGCCTCGGCCATGTGGATGATCTCGGCACCCGCGTCGGTGTCCTGCAACTGCACCACATCGATGTCGGTGGGCGCGATGCCCGCGGACTCGAAGGCGCTGCGCGAGGCGTGGACCGAGGGCGAGGGTTCCTCGGACACCGGCGCGTAGGTGGTGTTGACCTCGTAGGCGCCGTAGGTGCGGGTGCGCACCTCGACGGCGCGCACGTAGACGGGTGTGCCGGTGTAGCGGTGCGCGATGTCGGCGCGGCACATGATCACCGCCGCGGCGCCCTCGTCGGGCGCACAGAACATGTAGTGGGTCAACGGATAGTTGAACATCGGCGAGTCCAGGATGTCCTGCTCGGCGATGGGCTTGCGCCGGAACGCATTCGGGTTCAGCACGCCGTTGCGATAGTTCTTGGCCGCCACCTTGGCCAGGGTCTGCTGGGAGATACCGTAGTCGTGCAGGTAGCGGTTGGCCTTCATGCCGAAGAACTTGGTGGTCAGGTACTGGCCGTTCTCGCCGTACCACTTGGGCATCCCGACGAGGGTGGGGTCGACGGTGAACGCCCCGCGCGGATGCTTGTCCATGCCGATCGCGATGCCGATGTCGTACTTGCCGAGCCGGATCGCGTCGGCGCAGGCCTCGGTGGCACTGGCGGAGGTGGCGCACGCGTTGAACACGTTCGTGAACGGGATGCCGGTCAGCCCCATCATCGCCACGATCGCATCGGGATTGGCGACCTCCCAGCTGCCGCCGACGGCGAACTGGATGTCTCGCCACTCCAGTCCGGCGTCGGCGAGCGCGGCCCGGATCGCGTCGGTCCCCATCTGCATGGCGGTCTTGCCCTCGAGTCGGCCGAAGGGGTGCATCCCCACGCCGATGATCGCTACGTCGTTGGTCATTGCGGAACTCCTGTCCCTCAGGCGGGTTGGAAGGCGAAGGTGAGAACCTGCGCGCCGTCGGAATCGGTGCCCAGCGGCACCGTGGTGAGCCCGACGTCCATCCCGAATTCGAGCTTGTCCGGGTCGTTCTCGGTGAGCCGGGCCTCGACCCGGATCACGTCACCGAGCTGCACCAGCCCGACGCCGAAGGGAACGAAGGTCTGCGCAGTCTCGTCACCGAGATAGGGCGCGCCCGGCAGGAAACCCTGTGTCGTCCAGGCCACCAGCGTGCCGGTGCGCGGCAGCGTGATCTCCTCGACGGCCGGGTGGCTGCACCGCGGGCACAGTGCCTGGATCGGGAACACAGTGGCACCGCAGTCGGTGCACGATCCGCCGATCAGGGCGAAGTCCTCCGCCGGCCAGGTGGAGATCTCGGGGGCGATCATTCGTTGCATCTAGCGTTCCTCACATTCGGTACCGGGGCTGGTCGCTCGCAGCGCGCATTCCTCCACGAACGCCAGCAGGCCGAGGTGGTAGGCGGCGGCGTGGTGACCCACGCTCATGTTGTGGCCGCACCCGTGCTGCTCGTGGTCGGCGAACGATGGTGTCGCGGTGAAGAATCCGGCGATCTCGGCGCGTGCGGCGGCGTCGGTCCGCCACACCCGCTCGTGTTCGGCGGTGGTCAGCCGGACCGGCACCCGCACCCGTGCGGCGAGTGCCCGGAAGTCTGTCGGCCAGTCCACGACGACGGCGGTCTCGTAGCGCGGGGTGTCCACGGTGAGCGAACGTCCGCCGGCCACTTCCGGCGGATAGCCACCCGGTGGACTCCACAGCAGGTCACGGATTCCGCCCGCCCTGCGGGTGCGGCGGATCTCGTCGATGACCCGGATGGCCTCGGCCTGCTTGTGCACGCCGGTGCCGGCCAGTTCGAGTCCGAGCAGGTCGGCGCCGCGCTCGTCGGCGGCCATCCGCGCGGCCAGATCACAGCCCGCCGAATGCCCGGCGAGGAAGACCCCAGCACCGCGCCCGCTCGTGCCGAGCAGCGCGTCGATCGCGCCGTAGCTCGCCTCGACCCGGCGGCGCGGGTCGTCGAAGACCTCGTCCCACGGCGCGGAGGCGCCGTAGCCCGGCCGGTCCAGGGCCAGCACTGTGAAGCCCAGCCGGGCGCCGAGCCGCAGCAGCGACAGCCACGGCCTGCCCGGCAGGTCGAAATAGTGCGCCGAGGTGGCGCCGCCGTGCACCGCGACGACCACCGCGCGCGGGTCGGCGACCTCGGCGCACAGGGCCGACATCCGCATCCCGCCGACCTGGACCTCGCGCGCCACCACCGGATCCGCGGTCGTCGCCAGCAACTCGATACCGTCGCCGCTCATGTGTCCCTCCGTAGCAACAGCACGCCGCCGGGGGTCAATCCGCCGCTGCTGACGACCGCGACCCCGGCGCCGGGAATCTGTCGCGCGCCCGCGCTGCCGCGCAGCTGCGTGATCGCCTCGTGGATCAACCCCATGCCGTGGGTGCGTCCGTGTGAGAGCTGACCGCCGTGGGTGTTGAGCGGCAGCAGCCCGTCGCGGGCGATGTTCTTGCCGCCCTGGAGGAAGTCCTTGGCCTCGCCGATGCCGCAGAAGCCCAGCGCCTCGAGCCAGGACAGGCAGTTGAAGGTGAACCCGTCGTAGAGTTCGGCGACGTCCACGTCCGCGGGGCCCAGTGTGGTGCGTGACCACAGGTGCGCGGCCTGGCCGAGGACCTGCGGCTCGTGGGTGAGCGTGCTCTGATCCCATTCGAGCCGTTCGACGATCTGGGTGCCGACCGCCTCGACGAGCACCGGTGGCCGGGGCAGATCGGCCGCGGTCTCCCTGGCCGACACGATCACTGCCACCGCGCCGTCACACGGTACGTCGCAGTCGTAGAGCCCGAAGGGTGTGGTGACCGGGCGGGCGGACAGGTAGTCGTCCATGGTCAACGGGTCGCGGTAGATCGCCGACGGATCGAGTGCAGCGTTGGCGCGCTGATTCAGCGCGATCCAGCCCAGCGATTCCCGGTCGGTGCCGTACCGGTGAAAGTGCCGTTGCGCGGTCTGCGCGAGCAGGTGCGCGGCCGAGACCGCCCCGAACGGCGCGAGCCAGGGGTCGGTGATGCCACCGGCGGGCGAGATCCGGCCCGCGCGAACATGTTCGGCGTAGGTCGACTCCCAGACCGTGCGGAAACACAACACATGGCGGGCCAGGCCGGCGGCCACCGCCAGCATGGCCGCGATCACCGAACCGCCGGGTCCGAAGGTCTCCGCGGCGCCGTTGTGCCAGGTCGGGCGGATGCCCAGCGCCGACTCCACGGCGGTGACGCCACCTTCGGTGAAGGGCCCGAGGTTTCCCGTGCCGGGGTAGGTGGACAGGCCGTCGATGTCGTCGAGCGCGAGCCCGGCGTCGGCGACCGCGGCGCGGCAGGCCGCCAGGGTCAGGGCCAGTGGGTCGGCCATCAGCCGTCGCCCGATCTGTGACCGGCCGATTCCGGTGAGCGCGACCTTGTCCTCGAACTTCTCGCGGGTGGCCATCGGGCGGATGTGCGCGCGCACGGCGACCGGGTCGATCGGGTCGGTGGGCATCGCGGCCGGCTGCCCACCCGTGGTGGCGGGCCGGAACAGCGGCAGCCACGCCGTCTCCGCTTGCTGGAACACCACTTCCATCCGCTGTCCGAGGACCAGGTCGGCGGGGTCGCAGTCCACGAGATTGGTCGTCAGACGGACCCGGGTGTCCTCTTCGAGCGCCACCTGCGCCACCACATACGGTGCGGGCAGGCCGGGCACCGAGAACCGGTGATTGACCGTGAATCCGATCAAGGTCGCGAATCCCGACACCGCCCTGATGTCGAGCTGCTCGCCGCGGCAGTACCGGCACACGGGTTGCGGCGGGTGGATCAGTGCCGCGCACGAGCGGCAGCGGGTGATCCGCAGCCGGCCGTCGGCGCCGGAGGCCCAGTAGAACTCGGTCTCCGGCGTGGTCGACGGTGGCAGGCGGCGGGTGGACTCGGCCACGATGTTCCTTCCGGGCTCGCTCAGCTCGCTGTCGCCGTCGGCTTGGCGGGCAGCGAGTAATTGGCCCGGCCGAGACCGAGGATGTGCTGGGCGATCATGTTGCGGAACACTTCCAGCGTGCCGCCGTAGATGCCGCACAGCGGCGCCCAGCGGTAGATGTACTCCATCGCGCCGTTGTCGGCGGCACCGTCGGTGTCGATCGGCAGCGCCGAGGCGGGCCCGAGGATGTCCATGAGATCGGGCGAGATGTCGCGCATGGTCTGGGCGATGGCGACCCGCCCGAACATGTGCGGCGCCGCCAGCGAGGCCTCCATCCGCGCGATGCTGCGGCCCAGGCGATAGGCCACCGACCGGTCGTCGAGCAGGCTGCGTCCGTCGGGACCGGGGCGTGCGGCGATCCCGACGACCTCCTCCACCGAGGTCGCCATCATCGTGCCCTGGTGGACCAGGATCGAGACGTCCTGCAGGCCGTCGTCGTCGGCGCCGACCACGCCGTGTTCCTCGTTGAGCGGGCCCATCAGCACGGCCCACCCCCCGTTCACCTCGCCGAGGCGGTACTTGTCGGCGACGCGGACATCGCTGTAGTAGACGATGTTGGTGCGATCGCCGTCGACGGTGCGGATGCCCTGGATCTCGATGCCCGGCGTGTCGAGCGGGACCAGGAACATGGTGAGGCTGTGGTGTTTGCGGGCCTCGGGGTGGGTGTTGGTGATGAGGAAGACGTACTGGCAGTTGTGCGCGCCGGTGGTGAACATCTTCGATCCGTTGATCACCCACTGGTCGCCGTCGCGGACCGCCCTGGTCTTGCACATCGCGACGTCGGAGCCGCCGTCGGGCTCGGTGTAGCCCAGGCACAGCCGCACCTCCCCGCGTTCCAGGCCGGGTAGCACTTCGGCCTGGAGTTCCGGGGAACCGTGCTTGCGCACGGATTTGGCGACGATGGCGGTGGTCCCCCAGGTGACCCAGGGAATGTGGACCCGCCGCTTCTCCAGGTCCCACAGGCGGCGGCGCATGCGCGAGAGCCCACCGTCCTCTTCGGCGTTCAGTTCGGCGGTCAGCCAGCCGGCCGCGCCGAGGGCCAGGTGGACGCCCTCGTCGAAGTTGTCGCCGGTCTCGCGATCGCGGCGCCGGACCTCGTCGGTGACGTGTTCGGTGAGGAAAGCTCGTGCGCTGTCCAGGAATTCCTGGTCGTCGGCCGAGAGTTCGACTCGGGAGAAATCCATGTTCTGCTCCGTCCTAGGCCGACGCTGCGGCGAAGAGTTCGGCGACCTGCACTGCGCTGGCGCCCAGATCACCGGCGGCCAGTGGCCAGCCCCTGGCGCGCACCAGATAGGCCGAGGCGGCCGATTCCGTCGCCACCCCGAGACCGCCCTGCACCTGGACCGCCATGGTCGCCGCGCGCGGCGCCTCCTCGGCGATGTAGACGAACGCCGCGGCGGGCAGGGCGGGCTGGATGCCTGGCTCGTGTTCGAGGAACCACGCGGCCCGCCGGTTCAGGTTGCGGGCGGCGTTGACCGTGATCGCGATATTCGCCAGCGGATGCGAGATGCCCTGCAATGTCGAGATCGGCACGCCCATCGTGTAGCGGGTGGTCGCGAATTCCGCGGCGATCCGCAGTGTTTCGTCGATCAGGCCGACCAGCGCGGCGGCGGTCAGCACCCGCCACTCGTCGAGTGCCCGGTCGTAGGCGGCCAGTGCCTCGGCGCCGGTGGCCAGGACCGTCCGGTGGTCGGCGGCGGCCGGGTCGACCCAGGCCATCGGCAGCCGGCCGATATTGTCGACCTTGGCGGGCCGCGTGTCGAAACGCAGCCGCGCGATCTCGGATCCGTCGCGCACGATGATCTCGTCGGCGACCGATCCCGCGGCGATCAGCCGGACCCCGGTGACGGGATCGACGCGGGTGTCGAGGGCGAGCAGCCGGGTACCGTCGACGATCTCGGCGCTGCCGGGTTCGCCTGTGGGCAGCGCACCGAGCCGCGCCAGCAATCGGGCCGCGACGATGTGGTCGATCCACGGCAGCGGCGCGATCACCCGTCCGAGTTCCTCGGCGACCAGCGACAATTCGACCAGCGTCGCGCCGTCACCGCCTGCCTGTTCGGGCAGCGCCATCGTGGTCGCACCGGTCGCGCACAGCTGTTCCCACAGCTGCTTGTCGAACCCGGCCGCCTCCGCCGCACGGACGGTGTCGAGCGAGCACCGCGAACGGAAGAACTTCGCGTACCCGGCCTGGAGTTCGGTCTGATCCGCCGACAGGCTGTAGTCCTGGCGGCGCAATTCGTAACGGTCCATATTCCTTTGCTCCTGGTTCCGGCGGGTCAAGCGCCGACGGATCGGTCGCCGAAGAAGAACTCCTGCGCGTTGTGGTAGAGGTAGTTGTCGAGCACGTCGGCGGGCAGATCCAGCGCCATCGCCTCGGGCACGACCCGGCGCATGGCCAGCACCGGCCAGTCCGAACCGAAGATCACCTTGTTCTTGCCACGGGTGCGCATGAAGTGAACGAGGCTCTCCGGCAACCGTTTCGGTGACCAGGCCGAGGTCATCAGCCGCAGGTTCTCGTATTTGATGAGCAGCCTGATCGCGGTGTCCCACCACGGATCGGCGCCGTGGATCATGCACAGCCGCAGTTCGGGGAACTGGTAGCAGACCCGGTCGAGGTAGATCGGATTCTGCACCTCACCCGGAATCGGCGGGCCGGGAATGCCGGTGTTCATGCACAGCGGCAGCCCGATCTCGGCGCATTTGTAGTAGAGCGGGTAGTAGACCGCGTCGGTCGGCGGGTACCGGCCGTCGCCCCAGAAGCTGGCACCGGTGGTGGTGTAGGTGACGGGCAGATCGCGGACCAGCGCGGTGAGTTCGCGCAGCGAGGCCACCGGGTGCAGCAGGTCGACCCCGTTGACCGCCAGCGAGAACCGGTCCGGTCGCGCCTCGACGAATTCCAGCGCGGTCTTGGACGGTTTCACCATCGAGTACATCAGGACGGCCTTCTCCACCCCCTGCTCGTCCATCTCCGCGAGCAGTGCGGGGAGCTCGACCCGGTCGTACATCGACCCGGCGCCCTTGAAGTAGTTGTCGCGCACCTCGAGCATCCAGGTGGGCTGCTCGCGTTCCCCGAAGTGCACATTGACCAGACAGTCGTTGACCTTGCGCATCGTCGTCATGCTCCGATCTCCTCGGTGGTGTCGGCCACCGCCCGCTGCATCGCCCAGCGATAGTCCGGTTTGCCGTTGCCGAGGCGCCGGATCTCCTCGACGTAGATCACGGCCTTGGGCACCTTGAACCCCGCCAGCCGCGACTTGCACACCTGCCGCAGGTCGTCGGCGCCGACCGCGTCCCCCGGCCCGGGACAGACCAGCGCGACGACTTCGCTGCCCCAGCGCTCGCTCGGCCTGCCGACCACGAGCGCGTCCGCGACCCCGGGATGCGAGCGCAGCACCTCCTCGACCTCTTCGACGAACACCTTCTCGCCGCCGGTGTTCACCACCAGGGCGTCGCGCCCGAGCAGGCGCAGCGTTCCGTCGGCGTCGACGCTCGCGCGGTCACCGGGGATCGCCATCCGCACACCGTCGATGACGGGGAACGTCCGCTCGGTGGCCGCCCGGTCGTCGAGGTAGCCCAGCGGGACGCGACCCGTGCGCGCCGCCCAGCCGACCTCGGGATCGCCCGGTGTCAGGAACCGGGTGCGGTCGTGGGAGACCGCGGTGCCGCCCGGCATCGGAGCGAAGCTGTCGACCTCGTTGCCCTTGGTGCTGCGGCCGAATCCCATGCCGCCGGTCTCCGAGGATCCGTAGCCCTCGACGACGATGGCGTGCGGCAGTAGTTCCAGCAGCTCGCGCCGGTGTATCGGGTTGGTCGCCGCGCCGCCGGTGCCGATCGCGAGCAGTGCGGCCAGGTCGTAGTCCCCGGCGCGCAGGGCGCGCACCAGCGGTCCGGCGTAGGCGTCGCCGACGATCGTCATGAGCGCGGCTTTTTCGCGCTCGGCGATCCGCAGCGCGGTGTGCGCGTCGAAGGTGTGGCGGTCGTCGTAGAGCACGATGGTCTGCCCGGCGAGCAGGCCGGCGAAGGAGGTCCAGATGCCTGCCGCGTGCGACAGCGGTGACACCGCGAACCAGACGTGGCCGGTCATCTGCGCGAGCCGGCGCAACCCGTCACCCGATGCGTGGTCGGCGCCGTTCATCGAGGAGACGTACATGTCGCTCTGCCGCCACAGCACCCCCTTGGGCCGGCCCGTCGTGCCACCGGTGCACAGCATGACCAGGTCGTCGGGTGAGGTCTCGATGACGGGTTCGGCGGCGCCGCGTGCCACCGCGTCCTCGTACCCGACGGCACCGGCGAGCTCGGGGACGTCGCTGCCGTCGTCGACCGAGACCAGCAGATCGACACCGTCCGGCGCGGATTCCGCCACCACCGGCCCGAACGATCGGTGGTACACGATGCCGCGCGGCGCGATGTAGGTGAGCAGGTCGCGGATCTCGTGCGCGGTGTAGTGGTGATTGATGTTGACCGGCACGACGCGCGCCTTCATGGCGGCGATCATCACGTCGAGGTACTGATCGTTGCGCATCAGCAGCGCGATCCGGTCCTGGCCGCATTCCCAGCGCTCGAGGTCCGCGCGCGGGGTGTGCGCGCCGAAGCCGCGCCCGGCCAGGAAGTTCGCGAACTTCCTGGTCCGCAGCGCCGTGTCGCCGAAGGTGCGGCGGCGCTCGCCGCACACCGTCAGCGTCCGGTCCGGTACGGCGGCCGCGACCTCGTCGAAGACCGCGCTGATCGTCCACTCGGTCAACAGAGTGCTCCGATACCGCTGTCGGGGTTCGTTTTTCCTGCGTGCATGGTTCGGTCCTCGATGTCCTGACGGGAAGTGGTGACGGCGGGCCTGCCCTGGTCGGAAGACTTGCCGCGAACCGAATAGATATGACTACTGTATACATAACGGTAAAGCTGCGCGCAAGGTATCGGTATTAGCTACTGTATATCTAACGATATCGCCGGGGACATCGGCCGACCAGGAAGAATCGGGGACCACAGTGACGACCGACAACGCGCCCGACGACAGCGCCGGGACCGTAGGAGTCCAGCACGACGGGCCGGTTCTGCGCCTCACCCTCGACCGCGCGCAGCGACGCAACGCGCTCTCCCCCGCCATGCTCGACACCCTCGTCGCCACGCTCACCGACGCCGCGACCGATCCCGCGGTGCGCGTGATCCATCTCCGTGGCACGGGCGGGGACTTCTGCTCGGGCGTCGACTGGGTCGCGACCAACACCACCGGCGAACGCCCACCGACCGGGGACCTGGTCCGGCGTATCCCGCACACCGCCCACCGCGTCGTCGAACTCGTGCACGCCCTGCACCTTCCGGTGGTGTGCACGGTCCGGGGATGGGCGGCCGGGCTCGGCTGCAATCTCGCGATCGCCGCCGATTTCACCCTCGCCGACACCGACGCCGTGTTCTGGGAACCGTTCCTGCCCCGCGGGTTCAGCCCGGATTCCGGCTCGACCTGGCTGCTGCCGCGCCTGGTCGGTGTGGCCCGCGCCAAGCGGATGCTGCTGCTCGGCGAGCAGGTCGGCGCCGCGGCGGCCGCGGAGTGGGGATTGATCCACGAGGCCACCACACCGGGCGACCTCGACCGGGCCACCGACGAGTTGCTCGACCGACTGGCCTGCGCGCCCACCGTGGCGTTCGGTCTCGCCAAACAGGCCGTCCACCGCAATCTGCGCACCGGACTCACCGAGGCGATGGACAACGAGCTCTACGCGCTCGAACTCGCCTGCCGCACAGCGGATTTCAAAGAGGGACTGGCCGCGTTCCGGCAGCGCCGCGACCCGGCCTTCCGCGGCCGCTGACACCCGCGCCGACCCCGGCACTGCCCGACACGAAGAAGAGGTACTGATGAAGACCAGAGGCGCGTTGATCTGGAAGCGTGACCGGGCGTGGTCGATCGAGGACATCGAGATCGGTGAACCGCGCGCAGGCGAGGTGAAGGTCAGGATGGAGACGGCCGGGTTGTGCCGCGCCGACCACCACCTGGTGACCGGCGGCATCGCGATGGCCGGCTTCCCGGTCCTGGGCGGACACGAGGGTGCGGGCGTGATCGTGGACGTCGGCGAGGGCGTCCACGATCTGGCGGTCGGCGACCACGTCGTGATGTCGTTCGTACCGTCGTGCGGCACCTGCCCGCCGTGCCGGGCCGGGCTGTGCAATCTGTGTGATCTCGGGGCCGGGCTGCTCGGTGGCGCCGCGGTCGCGGACGGCACCTTCCGGGTGACCGCCCGGGGCCGCGGCGTTCACCCGATGGCGCTGGTCGGCGCGTTCGCGCCCTATGCGGTGGTGCACCGGGCCTCGGTGGTCAAGATCGACCCGTCGATCCCCTTCGAGATCGCCTGTCTGGCCGGTTGCGACATCACCACCGGCTACGGTTCGGCCGTCCACACCGCACGGATCCAGCCGGGCGAGGACGTCGCCATCATCGGGCTCGGCGGGGCCGGCGCGTCCACGCTCCAGGGGGCGGTGCTCTCCGGCGCGTCCCGGATCTTCGTCGTCGAACCGGTCGACTGGAAACGCGCGCAGGCCGAGAAGCTCGGCGCCACCGATGTCTATCCCGATCTCGCCACCGCCACCGCGGGCATCGCCGCCGCGACCGCGGGACGGATGTGTCACAAGGTGATCGCCGCGGCGGGCCGGCGCGGCGGCCACGACCTCGAGGCGTGGATGGACCTCACCGCCAAGGCCGGAACCTGCGTGCTCACCGCGACCGGCATCGCGATGGCGGCCGAGGTGCCGCTGACCCTGTCGATGCGGACCCTGCTGCAGAAGAACCTGCGGGGCAGCATGTTCGGCGGCGGGAACCCGCACGAAGACATTCTCGAGGTACTGGCACTGCACAAACTCGGCGACCTCGCCCTCGACGACAGGGTCACCGAGGAGTACCGCCTCGACGAGATCAACGACGCCTACCGCGAACTCCAGCGGGCCGGCGACCTGCGCGGCATCATCCGGTTCACCGACGCCGATCGCTGAGCACACCGAAACGGGGCCGGACACCTGGCGTCCGGCCCCGTTCGCGTCCCGGATTCAGGGAATGATGACGGTGCGCTGGACCGGTTCCGCCGGCGTCTGCCTGCCGTACAGTCCGCGCCGGAGCGACCGCAGCAGGATGTTGCGCGTCTCCTCGGGCCGGATCAGCTCGTCGAAGCCCATGTGCTCGGCGGAATGGTAAGAAGCCTGCAATTCCATCTCACGCAGTTCGGCCGCGAGCTCCTCCTCGGCGTGCGAGGCGTCGCTCAGCGCGGCGGCGCCCATGGCGCCCATGGTCGCGCCCGGGTAGGCGAAGGTACCCACCTGGCCGTCGAAACCGATCAGCGACATCACCATCGAGCCGAATCCGTAGGCTTTGCGCAGTGTCACATGCAGTTTCAGCGTGGTCGCCGCGGTCTGCGCGACGAACATCCGGGCGCCACTGCGCAGCACCCCGTCCCGCTCGGACTCGCTACCCGGCAACATGCCCGGATTGTCGGCGAGGAAGATGATCGGCAGGTGGAACGAGTCGGCGACCATGATGAAATGCGCCGCCTTGTCGGCGGCTTCGGTATCGATCGACCCCGCCAGCACCTGCGGCTGATTCGCCACCACCGCGACCGGATTGCCACCGAGATGGGCCAGTGCGCAGATGATCGCGGTCCCCCGCTCGGGCTGCACCTCGAACCAGTCGGTGTCGTCGAAGACGACATCGAGCACCGCGCGCATGTCGTAGCTGTAGCGGTTGTCCCGGGAGACGATGCCGAGCAGTTCCGGGGTCGCGCGCGGACCGGTCGTCTCGTCGGCGAGATAGGTCGGCGGGTAGGACCACGCGCTCGGCGGGAAGTAGGACAGGTAGCGGCGGATCTCGTCGAGGACGTCCTCGTCGGTCTCGGCGACATTGTGGACCACCCCGCTCGGCAGCGCCACGTCGGGCCCGCCGAGATCCTCCTTCGAGATGTCCTCGCCGGTCGAGACTTTCACCACCGGCGGACCGGCCGTGAAGATGCAGCCCTGCCTGCTCATGATGGAGAAGTCCGCGACCGGCGCGACCAGCGCGCCGTGTCCGGCCGACGGCCCGAGCACCGCGGTGACCATCGGCACCTTGCCCGAGCAGCGGGCTTGGGCCAGCAGGTCGGTGGGGGTGCGGCCGTAGTGGTCACCGGTCGGCCGGAACCCGGCCCCCTCCAGCAGCATCACCAGCGGCACCTTGTCGCGGACCGCGAGCTCGGCCAGCCGGTACCGCTTGGAGTTGCTGCCGGGGGCGATCGTGCCGGCCAGGGTGGTGAAGTCCTCGGCGCCGACCAGCACCGGCACCCCGTTGATCAGTCCGGACCCCGCCACGATCGCGTCGGCGGCGACCTCCCCGCCGACCAGTGTGCCGAACTCCTGGAAGGTCCCCGGGTCGAGCAGCCGCTGGATGCGTGCCCTGGCGTCGAGTTTCCCCTTTCCCCGATGCTTGGCGACCCGGTCGGCACCGCCCATCTCCAGCACGCGGGTGCGGCGGCGCCCGAGGTCGGCGAGTGTTTCGTCCCAGGTGTTGGCGTTCGTCATCGCGCGGCCTCGTCTCAGTCGATGGTGAAGGTGATCGGCAGGTGCTTGAGCCCGCCCACGAAGGTGGTCGCGGTCAGCTCCGGCGGCCCGGCCAGTTCGATCGAGGTCAGCCGCGGCAGCAGTTCACCGAGGAACTTCGCGATCTCCATGCGCGCCAGGCCGGCACCGAGACAGAAGTGCACCCCGTAGCCGAAGGCCACGTGCTTGTTGGGCACCCGCTCGATATCGAACCGGAACGGGTCGTCGAAGGCCTCCTCGTCGCGGTTCGCCGAGGCGTAGGACAGCAGCAGCGAATCGCCCGCCGGGATCGGGACACCGTTGACGACCGAGTCCTGCGCGGCCGTCCGCATGAACGCTTTCACCGGGGTCACCCAGCGGATGATCTCCTCCACCGCCCCCGGCATCAGCTCCGGATTCCGGCGCAGCAGGTCCAGCTGCTCGGGGTGCTCGATCAGCGCCCGCAGGCCACCGGAAATGCTGCTGCTGGTGGTGTCGTGGCCAGCGGTGGCGATGATCGCGTAGTACGACACGGTGTCCACCTCCGAGAGCGGCTCCCCGTCGACTGTCGCGTTCGCGATCATCGAGGCCAGATCGTCGGTGGGGTTCGCCCGCCGCGACGCGGTCAGCGCGGTGAAGTAGGTGAACATCTCCACCAGCGCGTTCATCGACTCGTCCGGGGGCGCCGACCGTTTCAGCTCGTCGTCGTCACTGCCCATCAGCTCCTGGGTCAATTTCAGCATCAGCGGAAAGTCCGACTCGGGGACGCCGAGCAGCGACATGATCACATACAGCGGGAAGTTGACCGCGATCTCGGCGACGAAGTCGCACCGGCCGCCGGTATCGCGCATCCGGTCCACGTACCGCTTGGCCAGCTCCTCGATCCGTATGGCCATGGCCCGCATGGCTTTCGGCGCGAACCAGTCCGCCGCGATCGCCCGCACCACCCGGTGCTGCGGGTCGTCCATGTGGATCAGGGTCCGGATCCCGATCGCGGCCTGCATCTCGTCGGATTCCGCCGTCATCAGCACCGGCCGTGGCCAGTTGGTGAACTGGCGATTCGCCTTCTCCACCGCCAGCACATCGGCGTGTTTGGTGATCGCCCAGAACGGCTGGTAGCCCGGTACATCCACCCGCGCGACCGGCCGGTTCGCACGCAGCGTGGTCAAGGCCGCGTGCAGTCTCGCTTCATCGGCATAGGCGGTGGGATCCGCGAGAACATTCGCGGCTTCGTCAACGATCGGCATGCGGCTGGCACCCTTCCGGTCCTCGGCACACCCAGCGTGCCGACGGTGTTGTCTCGATCACAAGAGTGATTTATAGTTACCCTTACTGTCAAGCTTTCTGTAGACCTGCCCATGGGCGCAGGAGCAGCGTCCCCCGCCAGCGCGCAGCGACCGCCCGGACGTGAACCGGCGCATTGCCGAGGCCGATGCCGTCAGATACTGTATGCCTTACAGTAAGTAATATTCCGGACAGCCGTGCGGTGTGACGAAGCCAGAGGTGAGCTGTGAACAGCCCAGTCGATGACCAATCCACGACGATCGGGGTGCCCGATCCCCACGATCCGTACCCGTTCTTCGCCGCCCGCAGGCGGGAGGGCGGCGTGTTCCACGGGACCGTGATGGACTACTCCAGGACACCGGAGGACTTGCGGCCCGCCGACAGTTTCGCCGCCGTGTCCTGGGCGTCGGTGAACAAGGCGCTGCGCGACAACACGGTCTTCAGCACCCAGCTCTACGACAGCACGATCGGGGTGTTCATGGGCCCGACGATCCTGGCGATGAACGGATCCGGGCATCGCGCGCACCGCAATCTGGTGTCGGCGGCGTTCAAGCCGCAATCACTGGCGGTGTGGGAGCCCGAAGTCGTGCGCCCGATCTGCGAAGAACTCATCGACGAATTCGTCACCGAGGGACGCGCGGACCTGGTCCGCGACTTCACCTTCGAATTCCCGACCCGCGTCATCGCGCGCCTGCTCGGGCTCCCCGCCGCGGATCTGCCGTTCTTCCGGGAGGCGGCCGTGGCCATCATCAGCTATGCGGGCAATGTCCCGCGCGCGCTACAGGCATCCAAGGAATTGAAGGAGTATTTCCTCGGGCATATCGAGCAGCGGCGCGCCGCCCCGCGCGAGGACATCATCAGCGACCTGGTCACCGCCGAGATCGACGGCGAGAAGCTGACCGACCGCGCGATCTATTCCTTTCTCCGGCTGCTGTTGCCCGCCGGTCTGGAAACGACGTACCGTTCGTCGGGCAATCTGCTCTTCCAGCTGCTCACCCATCCCGGCCAATTCGCCGCCGTCCAGCAGGATCGCCGCCTGCTGCCCCAGGCCATCGAAGAGGGCCTGCGTTTCGAGACACCGCTGACGCTGGTGCAGCGCTACGTCACCCGCGACACCGAATTGGACGGCGTGGCGATTCCCGAGGGCGCGGTGCTCGACCTGTGCCTCGGCTCGGCCAACCGGGACGAGACCCGCTGGGAGCGCGCCGAGGAATTCGACATCTTCCGCGCCCACATTCCGCACATCAGTTTCACCGCAGGCGCGCACACCTGCCTCGGCTTGCACCTGGCCCGCCTGGAGACCCGCGTCGCCCTGGAGTCGCTGCTCGACCGCCTGACGAACATCACCCTGCTGCCCGACGGTGTCCCGCACATCTTCGGGCAGCCGTTCCGCTCCCCGACCGCGCTCCCGGTGAGCTTCGATGTCGCCTGATCCGCACCGCCGCCGAGACATCTTCGATCTCACCGGCCGTTCGGCGCTGGTCACCGGCGCGGCGGGCGGGATCGGGGCCGCGGTCGCCGCGGCCCTGGCCATCCAGGGCGCCGCGGTGCTGGTCACCGATATCGACGGCGCCGCCGCGGCGGTGACCGCCGAGCAGATCGTCGCCGACGGTGGCCGGGCCGCCGCCGCAGCGCTCGATGTCCGGGACCGGGCCGCCGCCGACGCCGCGGTCCGGTCCGCGGCCGAGCTCGCGGGCGGCGTCCTGCACATCGTGGTGAACAACGCCGGCGCCACCGAACCCGCGATGTTCGGTGCGACCACCGAGGATTCGGTGCTGCGCATGCTCGACATCCACCTGCTCGGTGCCTTCCGCTGCGCGCAGGCGGCGCTGGCGTATCTGCCGACCGACGGCACCGGCCGGATCATCAATGTGACCTCGTCGGCCGGGTTGGTCGGCACGCTCGGCCAGGTCAACTACTCGGCGGCCAAGTCCGGCATCGTCGGGATGACGAAGTCGCTGGCGCGTGAACTGGCCCGCAAGCAGATCACCGTCAACGCGCTCGCCCCGGCCGCGGCCACCCCGATGACGGAGACGATCCGCACCGATCCGAAGTTCGCCGAGCAGATGCTGAACCGGATTCCGATGCGGCGCTGGGCGCAGCCGCGCGAGGTCGCGGGCGCGTTCGTCTTCCTCGCCTCCGACGCGGCGTCGTTCGTCACCGGTCAGGTGCTGCCGGTGGACGGCGGTCTGGTCATCTGACGAAACAGGCCCAGGTCCCGCGGGACTCGGGCCTGTTTCGTGGCCGCCGCGTCAGTCCAGTTCGGGTTCGGGCACGTGGAAGTGCGCGTCCCGCAGGCGGAACGCTTCCTTCGTACCGTGTTCGGCTCTGGTCTTCACGAAATTGAACTCGCCCGGGGCGAACTGCAGATTCGTGCCGTAGGCGTGGAACAGATAGCTCGCCACCTCCTCGCCCTGGTAGGCCTGACTCTGTTCGACCATCCGGAAGGCCTCCTTCGCGATCACGACACCGTCGGCCGGCATCTTCGCGGCCTTCTCCGCCCAGTACCGCGCCCGCGCGGTCACCGCCGACGGCGCGCAGGTCTCGGTGAAGACCCCGAGATGTTCCAGCGCGCCCGCCTCGATGATGTCGCCGGTCAACAACATCCGGCGCGCGAGCACCGGCCCGAGGCGATGGAAGAACATGTGCAGGCTGCCCAGGGCAGGGCCGAGGAACCGCGCCGCGGGCATGCCGATCCTGGTGTCCCTGGCGACGACCGAGATGTCGGTCATCAACGCCATCTCGAAACCGCCGCCCAGCGCGTACCCGCTGATCTCACCGACGGTGACCTTCGGGAAGCCCAGGAAGTTGTGGTAGAAGCCGAAGGACTTGCGGTCCACGGTGAGTCGCCTGCGCTGACTCGGCCTGCTCTTGGCCGGCCGATCGCCGTTGCTCGTGGACCGCTCGCCGTACCAGCCGTAGGCGTTGTTCATATCCGCGCCGGTGCTGAACACCTGCTCGGCACCGCGCAGCAGCACGACGGTGATGTCGTCGTCCTCGGCGACCTCGTCGAGACAGCGGGCGATCCCGTCGCGCATGGCCGCGTCGTAGGAGTTGCGCTGGGCGGGATTGTTCAACGTGATGGTGGCGATCCTGCGGTCCGGGTCCACCTCGTAGAGCACGCGGCCCTCGGCGGTGCTGGAACTGGTCATCGGATGTCTCTTCCTTCTCGTTCGAGGGGGATGGGGGCGCGCGGTCCGTAGCGCGCGGTGGTCAGGCGGTCCAGCGGCACGGCCACCGTCCGCACGAGCGCCGAGCACAGGACCTCACCGTCGTGCAGCAGGCGGGCGGTCGATTCGATCCCGCGCTCGGCCACCACCCGGGTGATGTCGAAGCCGAGCTCGACGAGGACGGGGGTGGGCCGCCGGTAGGTGATGTCCATCGAGCGCGTCTTGCCCGCCAGCCCGACCGCGCAGCTCTGATGCTGGACCACCGCGTCGAAGAAGACGGCGAGGAACCCGCCGTGCACCAGGCCGGGTGGGCCTTCGTGCACGAGCGGGAAGGTGATGCGCCCGGCGGCCGACGCGGTGGTGATGCGGTCGAAGGTGTACTCGGGGAAACACGGGTTGAACGCGCCGATGTCGAAGGCGTGGTCCAGGTAGACGCGCTGAGTGGCCGGGTCGGCGGCGTCGCGCATTCTCGGGGCCGGATCCGGCGGCGCGGCCGCGGCGAGTTCGCGTTCCCAGCCGGTCAGCCCGGCGATCAGGGCGTCCACGGCCGGGTGCGGATGCTCGAGCGAGAGCAGCAGCGCGCTGATCCGGCGCAGGGCCGCGGCCGCGGCGACGGTCTGCGGGAGCGGACGCTCGCCGAAGCGCAGCGCGGCCCCCGGGCCGCCCGATGCCGTGTTCGCGTTCTCGGCCATCGTCACTCTTTCCTCGTCGGTCCGTCACGTCACCTTGGCAGATCCATAACGGTATTGTCTACTGTATCTATACCAGTATGGGTCATGCCCCGGTACCGCAGGAGGAATGCATGCCGTTCGACACCATCGGCTACGAGGTGGCCGGGCATACGGCCACCATCACACTCGACCGCCCCGACGCGCTCAACGCGCTGAGCCCGCACATGATCACCGAACTGCGCGCCGCCTACGCCGAGGCCGAGGCCGACGACAAGGTCTGGTTGCTCATCGTCACCGCGAACGGACGCGCCTTCTGTACCGGCGCCGATGTCAAAGCGATTCCCGGCGACGGCAAGGTCATCGATGAGCGGCCGTACCTGTCGACCTACGAACAGTGGGAGGCACCGCAGGAAGGCACGCCACCCTTCCGCACGATGACCAAGCCGATTCTGGTCGCCATCAACGGGATCTGTTGCGGCGCCGGCCTCGACTGGGTGACTACCGGCGACATCGTCATCGCCTCGGACCGGGCCACCTTCTTCGACCCGCACGTCAGCATCGGCCTCGTCGCGGGCCGCGAGGTCGTGCGCCTGGCGCGGGTACTGCCCCGCACCGTCGCCCTGCGCATGGCGCTGATGGGCAAGCACGAGCGGATGAGCGCCCAGCGCGCCTACGAATTGGGCATGGTCACCGAGGTCGTCGAACACGAACGGCTGCTCGAACGGGCCAACGAGATCGCCGACGTGCTCAATTCCAATGCGCCGCTGGCGGTTCGCGGTACCCGGCTGGCCATCGTCAAGGGCCTGGAGGTGCCACTGCACGAGGCCGAGATGCTGGCCGAATCCTTCCGCGAACGGGTGACCCGCACCGCGGACGCCCTGGAAGGACCCCGCGCGTTCGTCGAGAAGCGCAGCCCGGACTGGCAGTGCCGATGAACGCCGGATATCGCACGATCCTCCTCGACGTCGACGCGCGCGATCGCATCGCCACCCTCACCCTCGACCGGCCCGAGCGGCTCAACGCCTTCGACCGCACCATGTGCGAGGAGGTGCGCGACGCCTGGCACCGGATCCGGCTCGACGACTCGGTCAACGCGGTCGTGCTGCGCGCGGCGGGCGAGCGGGCCTTCAGCGCGGGCCTCGACATCACCGTCCCCTACGGTCAGCCCGACGGGATCTGGCATCACGAGGATCCCGGTGAGGCGTTGAGCCCGAAGTGGCAGAAGATGTGGAAGCCGGTGGTGTGCGCGGTGCAGGGCATGTGCACGGCGGGCGCGTTCTACTTCGTCAACGAGTCGGATGTGGTGATCTGCTCGGAGGAGGCCACCTTCTTCGATTCGCACGTCTCGGCCGGACTCGTCTGCGCGCTCGAGCCGGTCGGCCTCATGCGCCGGGTCGGGCTCGGTGAGACGCTGCGCATCGCGTTGACGGGTAACGACGAACGGGTCTGCGCCGACACGGCGTTGCGCATCGGCCTGGTCACCGAAGTCGTTGCTCGCGAACACCTCTGGGACCGCGCGCACGCTATCGCGGCCGGGATCGCGGCCAAACCGCCGACCGCCACCCAGGGCACGGTGAAGGCGATCTGGGAATCCCTGGACAAGCCGTACCGCGCCGCGCTCGACCAGGGACTCATCTATACCCGCCTCGGCAATCCGATCGCCCGGGCCGAACTGGCCGCCGCCGCGGCGGATCCGCGCCGACCGGGCACACCGACCGAACCGAGGATTCGCTGATGACCGACCTCCACGACCATCCGCTCAGTGCGCGGATCGCGAATGTCCTTGCGCTGGTGCCGGACTCGCACGCGATCGAGTTCGACGGCGCCTGGCACGCCTGGGGCGAACTCGCCGATGCCGCCCGCCGGATCGGCGCGCTCGTGGCCGCGCCGTGCCAGGTCGGCATCCTGTTGCGCAATCGCCCCGAGCATGTGGCGGCGTTCCTCGGCGTACTGCTGCGCGGCGGCACCGTCGTCGTGATCAACCCCGCGCGCGGCGACGACCGGACCCGCTCCGATATCGCCGCGCTGGGACTGCCGCTGGTCATCGGCGGGCCGGCGGATCTGGCCGGCTTCGTCGGGCCGGGCACCGCGACCGTCGGCATCACCGGCCTCGACACCGCTCCAGCGCCCAGTGCGTCGGTCCGTGCTGCCGCGGCGGGCACTCCGCTGCCGGGAGTCGCCGTGCGGATGCTCACCAGTGGCACCACCGGCCCGCCCAAGCGGGTGGACATCACCTACGACATGCTGGCCCGCAGCGTCATGGGCACCGATCCGGTCCACGCACCGGCCCCGGCCGCGCCACGCCGCGGCGTCGCGATCGTCAACGCTCCCCTGGTGCACATCGGTGGCATCTTCCGCATTCTGCAGTGTGTCGCCGACGCCCGGCCGTTCGTGTTCCTGCCACGCTTCGACCTCGACCGCTGGGCGGCCGCGGTGCGCGCGCATCGACCGGGTGCGGTGTCGCTGGTACCCGCCGCGCTGCGGATGGTGCTGCACTCGGACCTGGAACGAGCGGATCTCGCCGGTGTCCGGGTGGTCACCTCGGGCACCGCGCCGCTCTCGGCGGCCGACGCGGACGCCTTCCAGGACAAGTTCGGGATTCCGGTCCTGACGTCGTATGCCGCCACCGAATTCGGGGGCGGCGTCGCCGGCTGGACCCTGCCCGACCACGAGACCTTCTGGCGGTCCAAGCGGGGCAGTGTCGGCCGGGCCAGCGGTGGCGCCCGCCTGCGGGTGGTCGGTGACGACGGCACGGTCCTCGGACCGGACGAGCCCGGGCTGCTCGAGGTCGCGCCCGGCCAGCTCGGCCCCACCGCCGGGTGGGTACGCACCACCGATCTCGCCCGGATCGACGCCGACGGTTTCCTGTGGATCCTGGGCCGTGCCGATCAGGCCATCATCCGGGGCGGGTTCAAGATCATGCCCGACGATGTGCGCACCGCCGTCGAGGACCATCCCGCCGTGCGGGGTGCCGCCGTCGTCGCCCGGCCGGACGAGCGGCTCGGCGAAACCCCCGTCGCCATGGTCGAACTGCGCCCGGACCGCCGGGTCGACCTCGCAGCACTGATCGAGTACCTGGGTACCCGGCTGGCCCGCTACGAGATTCCCACCGAGATCGCGATCGTCGACGCGATCCCCCGCACACCGTCCGGCAAGGCGGACCTGTCCGCCGTGCGGGCCCACTTCCAGCGCGTCCCCGCCTCTCCCACGTCCGAAAGCGCAGATCGCACATGATGTCCACGATTCGCGAGATCAGCGAACTCCTCGACCACATCGGCTTCCGCAAGACCACCGCCCCTGACGGTTCGCCGCGCTGGGAACTCCCCGTGGCACCGCACGTGGTCAACACCTCCGGCGGCCTCCAGGGCGGCCTGATCGCGACCCTCGCCGATATCGCGGCAGGCACTGCCGCACTGACGACCCGGCCACCCGACGCCGGTGTCGTCACCTCGGACCTCAGCGTCCGCTACTTCCGCCCTATCATCGCCGGCACCGCCCGCGCGGTGAGCAGGATCGTGCACGCGGGCAAGCGATCGATCGTCGTGCAGGTCGAGGTGATCGACGACACCGATGACTCGGTGGCGGCGCTGGCCACCGTCAATTTCGCCACGGTGAGCTTCGCGACCGACAGGTCCGCGACGCCGGCCGGCTGACGCGCGGGTCACCGCCGAGTCCGACGGTCTCGGCGGTGCACCGGAATGCGTATCCCCTAGCCGCTGCTCGGCGCCGGTGGCCGGTAGAACAGCGCGAGCTGGCCGAGGCCGGCCGCCAGGCCGACCCCGGCCGCGATCCCGAATCCCCACCACCCGTCCACCCGGTCCGCGCCCAGGATCACCTCGTCGAGACTGGCCCGGCCGGGGCCCGTGACGGCCACGCCGACCGCGCCGACCGCCAGCACCAGGTTGTACTCCCAGCCGTCGCCGACGATGAAGAATCCCTTCCTCCGGTGCACGGTCCAGGCCGCCACCAGCATCAGCGCGACGAATCCCGCGGCGGCCACCGGTGTGCACAGACCGAGCGCCAGGGCGAGACCGGCACCGACCTCGCTGCCCGCGGCGAGGCGCGCGTGCACGCGACCGGGCGACATCCCGATGCTGTCGAACCAGCGCGCGGTACCGGGAATCCGCCCGCCTGCGAAGAATTTGCTGTACCCGTGCGCGGCCATGGTGAGGCCGAGGCACACGCGCAGAATCAGGACTCCGGTGTCGAAGGCAGTCATCGCCACATCACTCCATCGGTCGAGGTCCGCGCCGCGAACACAACTCCCGTATTACTTACCGCTAGCATTACAGTAATGTTAGACATCAAGGGCGTGTGGTCAAGACGGAACGCCGTCGGACACGCGAGACAACGAACCAGGAGGGCCCTGCCATGACGAGCGCAGCCACCGGAGTCGGCGCGGTCAGCGCGGAGGACTTCCGCGAAATACTCGCGCAGACCAGGGACTTCGTGCGCACAGTGGTCCTGCCCCGGGAGCGGGAGATCGCCGAGCAGAACCGGATGCCCACCGAGATCGTCGAGCAGGCCAAGGCCATGGGCCTCTACGGTTACGCCATCCCGCAGGAGTGGGGCGGCCTCGGCCTCGACCTCGCCCAGGACGTCGAACTGGCCATGGAACTCGGGTACACCACCCTCGCGCTGCGCTCGCTGTTCGGCACCAACAACGGCATCGCCGGTCAGGTTCTCGTCGGCTTCGGCACCGACGAGCAGAAGTCGCGCTGGCTCGACCGGATCGCCACCGGCGCCGTGGTCGCCTCGTTCGCGCTCACCGAATCCGGCGCCGGGTCCGATCCGGCCGCGCTGCGCACCACCGCGACCAGGTCCGGTTCCTGGTGGGTCGTCAACGGCGAGAAGCGTTTCATCACCAACGCCCCCGTCGCCGATCTGTTCGTCACTTTCGCACGTACCCGCCCGGCGGACGCGGACGGCGCGGGCATCTCGGTCTTCCTGATCCCCGCCGGCACCCCCGGAGTGGAGATCGGCCCGAAGGACCGCAAGATGGGCCAGGAGGGCGCGTGGACCGCCGAGGTCTTCTTCCGCGACGTCCGGATCGGCGACGACGCACTGGTGGGCGGCAACGAGGACATCGGCTATCGCGCCGCCATGACGTCACTGGCGCGCGGCCGCGTGCACATCGCGGCACTCGCGGTCGGCACCGCCCAGCGAGCCCTCGACGAATCCGTCGCCTACGCCGCGACAGCGACTCAAGGCGGCGCACCCATCGGCCGATTCCAGCTGGTGCAAGCACATCTGGCCGACATGCAGACCGGCGTGATGGCGGGCCGCGCCCTGGTCCGCGACGCCGCGCGGGCCTGGGTGGCCGGCGAGGACCGCCGGACGGCACCGTCGGTGGCCAAGCTGTTCTGCACGGAAATGGCTGGACGAGTGGCTGATTCGGCGGTGCAGGTGCACGGCGGCACGGGCTACATGCGCGACGTGGCGGTGGAGCGGATCTACCGGGATGTCCGCCTGCTCCGCCTGTACGAGGGCACCAGCGAGATCCAGCGCCTCATCATCGGCGGCGGGCTGATCCGCTCCGCCGAGCGCGGCACGAGGTAGTCCGCTCGCGGTCCTGACCGCACCGGGCAACCGGTCAGGTCAGGTCAGGTCGAAAGGTCCGTCGGTGATCGCGGTGCCCAGGCCGGCGAGGTCGATGCCGAGATCGGCGGTCGCCGACAGGCAGGCGGCGACATCCTTGCGCAGGAAGGGGGCGGCCCGCTTCTCGAATTTCGCGAAACCGCCGGTGCGGCGGATGGAATCGGCCGCGTAGCTGTTGCCGCTGGCCACCGACAGGGCCTCCAACAGCTGGTTCTCGTCGATGCCCAGCTTGCGGCCCACCTCGGCGGCCACGGCGACCAGTTGCGCGTTCGCGGCGAAGAGCGCGTTGTTGACGAGTTTCACGCCGAGGGCGCTGCCCGACGCACCGGTCGCCAGGACCGAGCTCGCGTAGGCGGCGAGCACCGGCCGCACCGCCTCGACCGCCGCGGCCGGACCGCCGAGCAGGACGGTGAGGCGACCGGCGGCGATGTCCTCGGCGGAACCGCTGACCGGTCCGTCGAGCAGGACCGGACCGTCGGGTCGCACCGCCGCCAGTTCGGTGATCGTCGCGACCGCGCCGGTCGTGTGGGAGACCACCACCGCGTCGGCTCGCGCGTTCGCGAGGACCCCGTCCGGCCCGGTCAGCACTTCTGTCAACTGCTCGTCCGAGAACAGGCACACGATGATCACCCCGGCGGCCTCCGACACCTCCCGCACGGAGTCGACGACCTCGGCACCGGCGGCCCGCAGCCGTTCCCGCACCGCTTCTCTGCGCGCGTAGACGACGGTCCGATGGCCCGCCGCCACCAGCCGCACCACCATCGGCTCGCCCATCTGGCCCGCTCCGACGAACCCGACCACCTGCGACATTCGCGCTCCTCGCTAGCTACTATTCCAGTAACGCCAACTGTAACAGCATCACCAACGGCCGGACAGCTTCTTGCGCGGCGGCCGAGCGGGCCATATGGTTAGTCCGAACAGCCATACCGTTGCCTTTACGATATGGCATGCAGCGGGGTCTGAGGAGAGCATGTGATCGGCCGGCACACCGACAAGGTCGCCTTCATCACCGGCGCCGCCCGTGGCCAGGGACGTGCCCACGCGGTGCGCTTGGCCGGCGAGGGCGCCGATATCATCGCCGTCGATATCGCGGGGCCGCTGCCTGCGGCGGTGCCCTACGATTCGGCCACGCCGGCGGATCTCGCGGAGACGGTCCGCCTCGTCGAGGCGACCGGGCGGCGCATCGTGGCCGCCACCGTCGACACCCGCGATCTGGACGGGCTGCGGCGCGCGGTCGACGAGGGCGTGGCCGCGCTGGGCCGGCTCGACATCGTCGTCGCCAACGCGGGCATCTGTATTCCCCAGCGGTGGAACGAGATCACCGCCGAATCGTTCCGCGATGTCATCGACGTCAATATCACCGGCACCTGGAACACGGTGGTCGCCGGCGTCGATCACCTGATCGCGGGCGGGCGTGGCGGTTCGATCATCCTGGTCAGTTCCGCGGCCGGACTGAAGATGCAGCCGTTCATGGTGCACTACACCGCCAGCAAGCACGCGGTGACCGGGATGGCCAAGGCGCTGGCGGCCGAGCTGGGCAAGCATCGCATCCGGGTCAACAGCGTTCATCCGGGTGCGGTGAACACGCCCATGGGCAGCGGGGACATGGTCGCCGCACTCGGGCGCGCCCTCGCGTCCAATCCGCAGCTCGGCCACATGACCACACCGTTCCTGCCCGACTGGGTGGCCGAGGCCGAGGATGTCGCCGCCGCGGTCAGCTGGCTCGCCGACGACGAGTCCCGCTACATCACCGCCACCCAGGTCGCCGTCGACCTGGGCGCCACCCAGTACTGAACGCCGGTCGGGCCGAAAGGAATCACGCCATGTCACTTCTCGAGGGCCGCGTCGCGGTCGTCACCGGCGCAGCGCAGGGTATCGGCCTCGCCATCGCCTCGACCTTCCTGCGCGAAGGCGCGCGCGTGGTCGTGGGCGACCTGAATCCCGAAGCGGCACAGCAGGCACTCGGCGCGGACGGCGTGCGCGCGGTCCGCTGCGATGTGACCAGCGCCGAGGACGTCTCCGCGCTGCTGAGTACCGCGCGCACCGATTTCGGCGCGGTGGACGTGATGGTCAACAACGCGGGCATCACCCGGGATGCCTCGATGCGCACGATGAGCGAAACGGACTTCGACCAGGTCGTGTCGGTCCATCTGAAGGGCAGCTGGCACGGCACCCGGTCGGCCGCGGCGATCATGCGGGAGCAGGGGCGCGGCAGCATCGTCAACATCTCCTCGCTGTCGGGCAAGGTGGGCATGGCCGGTCAGACCAACTATTCCGCCGCGAAGGCGGGCATCATCGGCCTGACCAAGGCCGCCGCCAAGGAAACCGCGCGATTCGGGGTGCGGGTCAATGCGATCCAGCCCGGGCTGATCCGTTCGCCGATGACCACGGCCATGCCCGCACGCATCTGGGACCAGAAGATGGCGGAGATCCCGATGGCGCGAGCGGGCGAGCCGGACGAAGTCGCGAATGTGGCGCTGTTCCTCGCTTCCGATCTGTCCTCGTACATGACCGGTACCACCGTGGAAGTGACCGGCGGGCGGTTCATGTGACCGCTTGGGAGGCGCACACCGTCGTCACCGAGGAGTATGTCGATCCCGCGCCGATTGCGGCCTTGAGCGCGATTCTTGATTCGGGTGCGCCGCCGGTCGGTGCCGGGGATCCGCTGCCGCCGCTGTGGCACTGGGCCGCGCTGGCGCGCTGGCCGGTGTCGTCGGCGATCGGGCCGGACGGGCATCCGGCGCGCGGCACTTTCCTGCCGCCGGTGGATCTGCCCCGGCGCATGTTCGCCGGGGGTGCGGTGACACTGCATGCCACCGTGCCGGTCGGGTCGACGGTGCGACGGGAGGCGCGGGTCGTCGCGGTGACTCCCAAGACCGGCCGCACCGGCGCACTGGTCGTGGTCGAGGTCGACATCCGGCTCTACACAACGGGAAACACCCCGGCTGTAGTGGAACGACAGAATCTCATCTACCGCGAGGCCACGCGGCCGGGAACTCCCAGCCCGACGGCGGCCGCGCAGGAGCCCGTCGGCGCACCGCTTCGCCGGATCGCCGCGTGGGACTGGGAACTACGCACCGATCCCACCGTCCTGATGCGGTTCAGCGCCGCGACGGCCAACCCCCACCGCATCCACTACGACCTGCCGTACGCGACCGAGGTCGAGGGCTATCCCGGGCTGGTGGTGCACGGGCCGCTCATGACACTCGCCATGGCCGAGACCCTCCGGCGGGAGCGGCCCGCGTCGACGCCGATCCGGTTGCGGCACCGTAATCTCGCGCCGCTGTTCTGCGCCGAGCCCGCCCTTATCCAGCGCCGCACCGGCACCGATGCCGAGGTCGAACTGGCCGTCCGCACCGACCGACATATCGAACACACCGTTCTGACCGCCGATTTCGAGCACGACGGAGACCGAACCCATGCGTGAAGCAGTGATCTGCAAACCTGTCCGCACCCCGATCGGCCGCTACGGCGGGATGTTCGCCGCGCTCACCGCGGTCGATCTCGGCGTCACCGCGCTGCGCGGCCTGCTGGACCGCACCGGGGTCAGCCCGGAGTCCGTGGACGACGTGGTCCTGGGCCACTGCTATCCGAACAGTGAGGCGCCCGCTATCGGCCGGGTCGTCGCCCTGGACGCCGGACTGCCGGTGACCGTCGGCGGCATGCAGGTCGACCGTCGCTGCGGATCCGGCTTGCAGGCCGTGATCCAGGCGGTCCTGCAGGTCAGCAGCGGTGCCGGCGAGGTCGTGGTCGCCGGCGGTGTCGAGAGCATGACCAACGCGCCGTTCTACTCCCTCGATATGCGCTGGGGCGGTGCCCGCGGCGGCGTCCGGGTCCACGACGCACTGGCCCGCGGACGCGAAACCGCGGGCGGCCGTGATCATCCGGTGCCCGGCGGGATGCTGGAGACCGCGGAGAACCTGCGCCGCAGCTACGCGATCCCTCGCGAGGAACAGGATCGGCTGGCCGTGGTCTCGCATCAGCGGGCCGTCGAGGCCGCCCGCAGCGGTGCGGCCGCCGAGCAGATCGTCCCGGTGACGGTCACTTCGCGCCGCGGCGACACGGTGATCGACACCGACGAGCATCCTCGCGCCGACACCACCCTGGAATCCCTGGCCGCGCTGAAACCCGTTCGGGCACATATCGATCCGGAGTCGACGGTCACCGCGGGCAATGCCAGCGGCCAGAACGACGCGGCGTCGATGTGCCTGGTGACCACCCGGGAGAACGCCGAACAGCTCGGCCTCACTCCCCTGGTCAGGCTGACATCGTGGGCGGTGGCCGGCGTCCGGCCCGACATCATGGGCATCGGGCCGGTCCCCGCCACCGACGCCGCCCTGCGCCAGGCCGGTCTCGCACTGGCCGATATCGACCTGATCGAACTCAACGAAGCCTTCGCCGCCCAGGCCCTCGCAGTCACCCGGGAGTGGAAGTTCGGCCCCACCGATTTCGACCGCACCAATGTGCACGGGTCCGGGATCTCCCTCGGACATCCGGTGGGCGCGACCGGCGGACGGATGCTGGCCACCCTCGCCAGGGAACTGCACCGGCGCGAGCTGCGCTACGGGCTGGAGACGATGTGTATCGGCGGCGGGCAGGGCCTGGCCGCGATCTTCGAGCGGGTGACGTGACCGCGCCCTTCCCCTGCCTCCCACCCGACGAACGGAACTCCCGATGAAACTCGCACAGACCCACGGGCTCACCGAGGTACAGGCCGAAATACTCAGTACGGTAAGGGCTTTCGTCGACAAGGAGATCATTCCGGTCGCCCAGGAACTCGAACACTCCGACACCTATCCGCAGGCGATCGTCGACCGGATGGCGGAGATGGGCCTGTTCGGGTTGATGATCCCCGAGGAGTACGGCGGCCTCGGCGAATCCCTGCTGACCTACGCGCTGTGTGTGGAGGAGCTGGCGCGGGGCTGGATGAGCATCTCCGGTGTCATCAACACCCACTTCATCGTCGCCTACCTGCTCGCCCAGCACGGCACCGCACGCCAGCGCGAGCATTTCCTGCCGCGCATGGCCACCGGCGAAGTACGTGGCGCCTTCTCCATGTCCGAACCCGAACTCGGCTCCGATGTGGCGGCCATCCGCACCAGGGCGGTGCGCACGGAGTCCGGTGACTACCGGCTCGACGGTCGCAAGATGTGGCTGACCAACGGTTCGACGGCGACCGTGGTGGCCACGCTCGTCCGCACCGACGAGGGCCGGGAACGGCCGCACGACAACCTGACCACCTTCCTGCTCGAGAAGCCCGCCGGCTTCGGGGAGGTCGCGCCAGGACTGACCATTCCGGGCAAGATCCACAAGATGGGGTACAAGGGCATCGACACCACCGAGATGCTCCTCGACCACCATGCCGTGGCGGCAGAGGCTGTTCTGGGCGGGGAGACCGGCCACGGTTTCCAGCAGATGATGGACGGCATCGAGGTGGGACGGGTCAATGTCGCGGCCCGGGCCTGCGGTATCGCGGTGCGCGCTTTCGAACTCGGTGCCCGCTACGCGCAGCAGCGTTCGACCTTCGGCAAGCCCATCGTCGAACATCAGGCCATCGGATTCTCCTTGGCCGAGATGGCGACCAAGGTCGAAGCGGCCCATCTGATGATGGTCAACGCGGCGCGGCTCAAGGACTCCGGCCTGCGCAACGATGTCGCCGCCGGCATGGCCAAGTACCTGGCCAGCGAGTTCTGCAACGAGGTCACCCAGGCTAGTTTCCGTATCCACGGCGGCTACGGCTACTCGACCGAGTACGAGATCGAACGCCTCATGCGCGAGGCGCCGTTCCTGCTGATCGGCGAGGGGACCAGCGAGATCCAGAAGCGAATCATCGGCAAGGGCGTGCTGCGCGACTACCGGCTCTGAGAGCAGTTTCGGCCGGACCATTCGACGGTCCGGCCGAAACCGTCTGTGGTTCAGACGAAGTCGGAGCCGCCGTCAACATTCACATTGGCGCCGGTCATGTAAGAGTTGCGGCGCGAGGCGAGGAACGCGGCGACCGGGCCGATCTCCTCGGGCAGTCCGGCCCGCGGCATGTGCGCCGGATGCCCGTAGTGCGCGCCGATCACCTCCATCAGCCGGTACGGGTCGTCGTCCTCGACACCGATCGAGCGCGCCCATGCGGTCAGGGCCGGAGTGACGAAGGTGCCGGGCGAGACGACATTGACCAGGATCTCGTCCTCGGCCAGCAACAGTGACAGGTTCTTCGACACACTGGTCACCATGGACTTCGCCGCCGTGTAGGCGATCAACGAAACACTCTGCCGCTGAGTCGAATGCGCGGAGAAGTTCACGATCCGCCCCCACTCCGCGCGGCGCAGCAGCGGCAGCGCCGCCGTCACCGTGCGCACGATCGAGAGCGCCCCGTGATCGACCGCCTCGTGCCACTGCTCGGCCGACAGTTCTTCGATGGTGCCCTGAACATTCGGCCCCAGCGTATTGACCAGCGCGTTGAGTTCCCCACCCCACCGGTCCCCGAGCTGCGCAAAAACCGCCTCCACCTGCGCGCTGTCGCGCACATCGGCGGCGAGCCCGACCGCGTCAGGACTCCCTCGCTCCCCCAGGTCGACGGCGGCACGCTCGACATCCTCGGCGGACCGTCCGACAACCGCGACCCTGGCCCCCTCCTCGGCCAAGCACCGCGCCGTAGCCAGCCCCATCCCCCGGCTCCCACCGACCACCACCGTCGCCGCGCCCCGCAATCCCAGATCCATACCGCTTCCGCCTCACCTCGAGAGAACCGCCGCGTCCGGGGCGGGGGCCGCAGAACGACCCGCCACCACCTCATGGCACATTTCCATTACTGTAATGCATTCGGCATGACTCACGGGAGGGTTGTTCGGAGGGGTACCGCACCGCGTGCGGCGGACCCGATCGGAAGACACTTCCTAGTCGACGGGGAGTTCCTCGATATCGTCGATCAGGTTCCAGCGTAGGGCGGTGGTCGTGTCGATGCGGGTGCCGGTGAGCATCATCCATGCTGCTCGCCAGCGGCCGATTCGGCGGGGGACGCTGACGGTGCCGCCTGCGCCCGGCACCAGGCCCATCTCGATCTCGGGGAGCCGGAAGTAGGTGTCGGGGGCCGCGATGAGGCGGCCGGCGAAGGCTGAGATCTCGATGCCTGCGCCGATGCACGCACCGTGTACGTGGGCGGTGACGCGGTCGGACAGGCGGTCGATGATCCGCCACGGTCCGCGTTCCAGGCGGACCTGATAGGCGGCGACGACGTCGGTGGCGGTGCCGAATTCGTCGAGGTCGCCGCCGCTGCAGAACACCGGGCCGGTGCCGCGCAGGAGTACGCGGTCGATATCGGGGTCGAGTTCGGCCAGGCGCAGTGCGTCCAGGAGTTCTTCGCGCAGACGGGAACTCAGTGCGTTGCGTCGTTCGGGATGGTCGAGGGTCACCGACAGTAGCGCGCCGTCGCGGTCCAGGCGCACCAGTGGCCGGTCGGGGAAGCGCACCGTCCGTGGTCCGCCCCGAGCGGTCAGCCAACGTTGAAATTCTGTGCCCGCCAGCAGCATCGAGTAGACAGCCGCCTCGGCCGCGAGGCCGGCGGTCGTCTCCGGCACGGCGGTCTGCCGCAACAGCCTGCCCAGCGCAATGCTCGCCTGCGGGTTGCGCTCGATCGCTGCCGTCAGGTGCCGCACGGCGGTGTCAGGGTCGGGATGTTCGATGATCGTCGGCGAGCCCCCGGCTTGCCCGGCAGGCGTCGCGTGCCCTACGGCGTCGGGTCGCTCGATGAATGTCGGCGCGTTCTCTGCCCGCCCGGCCACTGTCCGGTGCCCTACGGCGGTGTCGGGGTCGGGATGTTCGACGATCGTCGGAAAGTCCCCTGCCCGCCCGGCCACCGTCAGGGTCAGTGCCTGGAGCAGCGGCTCGAGACGAGGGGACACCGCACCGTGGGACACACCGATCGTGAGGCGCAGCGAATCCGCCGCCGCGGCGGCCAGCTGTTCGATGCGCTCTGTCGGTTCCGCCGCCCACGCATCGAGCGGGACGACCAGGATCGGGTTCCGTGGCGTTCCGTCGGGCCCGATGTCCAGTTCCAGGGCATCCAGGGCCAGGTCGGTCGCATCACTGCTCACCGCGCAATAGTGGCACGGGCGGGCATCGTCGTCACGCGCATCGTGGGCGGGAATCGACCTACTATCGAGCGGTGTCCTCTTCGACAGTGCCGGTCGCCGGGTCGCCCGCGGCGGATTGGGCCGCGAGTGGCGTGGTCGCGCTTACCGGCCGCCCTGACGGGCCCGTCCTGGTGCCGCCGGGGCGGGCGGCCACCCGGGCCCGTGCGCTGATCGCCGCGTTCGCGGCGGGCACGGGCCGGGCGGCGGCACTGGACGGGGCTCAGCTGCTCGGAGAGCGGGCCGCGCTCACCGGTATGCGGCGCCGTGGCGCAGTCTCGGTGGGGGGCCGGTGCCGGTTGCTGCCCACCGCGGACGGGTGGGCGGCGGTCTCCTGTGCACGCCCCGACGATCACCTGCTGCTCGGCGCGCTGATCGGCGACGACCTCGACGCCGGGAACCCCTGGCCGGCGATCACCGAATGGGCGCTGACCCATCGCGGCGCCGAACTCGCCGAACGCGCGGAGCTGCTCGGCGTGGCGGCGGCACCGGTGCGGTCCATCGAGCCGGCGCCACTTCCAGCACCGGTGACGCCGCGCCCGGTCGACGGTCTGCTGGTCGTCGATTTCAGCGCGCTGTGGGCCGGGCCGCTGTGCGCGCATCTGCTCGGGCTGGCCGGTGCGCGGGTGATCAAGGTCGAAACCCCGGACCGGCCCGACGGCGCGCGCCGCGGCGATCCGGCGTTCTACGCGCTGCTGCACCACGGCCACGAATCGGTGGTGCTCGACCCCACCGATCCGGCCGGGCGATCCGCCCTGACATCCCTCGTCGAGGCCGCCGACATCGTGATCGAGGCGTCGCGGCCCAGGGCGCTGGCCGGATTCGGGCTCGATGCCGAGGCCGCCGTCGAGCGAGGAACGGTGTGGGTGTCGATCACCGCCGCGGGCCGCGGATCGCCACGCATCGGCTTCGGTGATGACGTGGCGGCGGCGGCGGGGCTCATCGCCCACGAACCGGGTTCGGGCACACCGGTTTTCGTCGGTGACGCGATTGCCGATCCGCTCACCGGCCTGACCGCGGCCACCCTCGCGATGTCCACACCGGCCGACGGGCGCGGGGTGCTGTGGGACGTGTCGATGACCGAGGTCGTCGCGGCCACACTGACCGCCGACGCGGTGCCGCCCACGTTCCGGCGCGGCGACGGCTGGTTCATCGACGCGGGTGCGGAAGCGATTCGGGTCGCCGGCCCCTCGGCACGGACACCGGCCGGGCCCGCCGCGGATTCCGGTGCCGATACCGCGCGAGTACTCGCGTCGCTCCGGATTCCGGCACCGTGACCGTCATCGTGATCCGCGACGCGGATATCGAGGGCACCGCCGGACTCGACCTGCGCATCGAGAACGGCCTGATCACCGCAATCGGGCCCGCGCTGTCCACCGAGGGCGCCGCCGAGGTGATCGACGCCCGCGGCGGCGCGGTCATCCCCGGGCTCCACGACCATCACCTGCACCTGCACGCCACCGCGGCCGACGCCGCATCCGTGCGGTGCGGGCCTCCCGCGGTGACCGACCGCCGCGCACTGGCCACCGCACTGGCCCGGGCCCCCGGTGACGACAACGGCTGGGTGCGTGGTGTCGGCTATGTCGATACCGTCGCCGGCGATCTGGACGCGCGCGCCCTCGACACCCTGCACGGCACCCGACCGGTGCGGATACAACACCGCAGTGGCGCGATGTGGGTGCTCAACTCCGCCGCTCTCGCCGCGGCGGGCATCACCGACGCCGCCCATCCGGGGGTCGAATGTGATGTTGGGGGTGTCCCGACCGGCCGAATCTGGCGCGCGGACACCTGGTTACGCACGCGGCTGCCGCACACCGCACCGCCACCGCTCGACCGTCTCGGCGCCACGCTGACCGGCTACGGCATCACCGGCGTCACCGACGCGACCCCCGACCTCGCGCCCGGATCGCAGTCCGCGCTGGTCGCGGCGGTCACCGAAGGCACGCTCCCCCAGCGGGTTCTGCTGCTCGGTGCCGCGCATGGCACCGATTCGCTACCCGAGCGAGTCGATGTCGGACCGCACAAGATCGTCATCGCCGATTCGGAACTGCCCGCGTTCGATGACCTGGTGGCCCGGATCGATGCCGCCCACGGTGCCGGGCGGGCGGTCGCCGTGCACTGCGTCAGCCGCGAAGCGATGCTCCTGCTGCTCGCTGCACTGGAGGTGATCGGTGATTTCCCGGGCGACCGGGTCGAGCACGCGGCGCTGGTCCCCGCCGATATCGTCGACGATCTGCGCCGCCACGGACTGCGGGTGGTGACGCAGCCCGGATTCCTGGCCGATCGCGGGGACTACTACCTCGACCACATCGCCCCCGACGACCTCCCCGACCTGTACCGCTGCCGAACACTGATCGGCGCGGGCGTCCCCGTCGCTCTGTCCAGCGACGCCCCGTACGGCCCACTCGACCCGTGGGCGGTGATCGCCTCGGCCGTGCACCGCGCCACAGCCACGGGAGCGATCGTGACGGCGACCGAATGCCTCACTCCCGCACAGGCACTCGACGGATACCTGTCACCGGCGCACGACCCCGGCGGCCGGCCGCGCCGGGTCACCCGCGGCCGCCCGGCCGATCTCGTGCTGCTGCACGAGCCCTTGGACCAGGTACTGCGTCATCCGTCGGCCGACCTCGTGCGTCGCACCTTCCTCGCGGCACCACCACGGTGGTGACCGGGTCACCCTGCGCGAGCCGAACCCGCCACCACCGTGTCCGCGACCTCGACGGACGAATCGTGCCAGCCGCACGGCTGCCCGCAGGTGCGGTACTGCCTGCGCTCGACGAGGCCGCTGGAGTAGGCGAGGATCGTCTCCGAGGCCTGCGCCGCGTAGCCGCATCGTGGACACTTCGCGAAATAGTCCAGCAGGTCGTAGCGCGCGCTCCGGACCAGCTCGCCGGGAATCCGGGCGCCGGGCGGTCCGGACGGGAGCGGGCGTACCGCGGCCTGCGCTCGGCATCCGAGCCCCGCGTGCTTCGTCATCGACCATCACCTTCGTCCATCGAGCAGATCCCGGAAAAGGATTACTGTTGAAATGACGGTAATGCACCGGAGTGTGCGATGGGCCCGGATCGGTGCCATACCGTAATACTTACGGTATGGCATACGATGCAGGCATGTCAGACCCGTGGAACGATCTCCTGTCCTGCCTGGAACTGCACCCGAAATCCGGTGACGACGAGCCCGACCCACTCACCTTCGAGGGCGCGAACCAAAAACTCCCTCACCGACGCCTCTTCGGCGGACAGCTACTCGCCCAATTCGCCCGCGTGGCGACCGCCACCCACCCGGCCAAGACGATCAAGTCCCTGCACGCCTCGTTCCTGCGCGAGGGCACCGCCGACACACCCGTGCGCTACCGCGCCGATCCCCTCCACGACGGGCGATCATTCGGTGCGCTCGCAGTCACCGCGACCCAGCACGACCGCCCGATCGCCACCTGCGCGATATCCCTGCACGCCACCGAGGCCGGTCCGGATCACCAACCGGTACGTCTCGACGCCACCCCACCCGGACCCGACCGCGAGGTCCGGTTCCCGCTCCTACCGTGGGAGACACGGTCGGTGACCGACCTCGACACCCACGACGACGGGCAGTCCGCCTACGACCTGTGGATGCGGATCCCCGCCACCGCCGACGAGCTCGCCCCCGCCCTGCTCGCCTACGCGAGCGACCTCACCGTCATCGGCACCGCGCTGCGCGCCTTCGACGGCGTCGACCAGCACAGCAACGGGACCGCGTTCACCTCGGCGACGACCTCGCACACGATCTGGTTCCACCGGCCGGTGCGCACCGGCGACTGGCTGCTGTCGCGCCACCACAGCGTGATCGTCGCCCACGGGCGATGCTTCGGCCGCGGCGACATCTTCACGACACACGGCGCGCTGGTCGCCTCCTTCGCCCAGGAGGCCCTGCTCCGGTTCCGCCCGGGAACGATCCGGACGGCGTGACTCCCATCGCCATACTGTATGCATTACAGTAGATGAGACCGCATTGATGGAGGGAACCAGATGCCGAACGACGAACAATTCCGCGATGCGCCGATCTTCGACGCCGACCAGCACATGTACGAGACCCCGGACGCGCTGACGAAGTATCTGCCGCAGCGGTACGCACGCGCGGTGCAGTTCGCGCAGATCGGCCGGCAGACCCGGATCGTGATCAACAACAAGGTCACCGACTTCATCCCCAATCCCACCTTCGAGCGGGTCGCCGCGCCCGGCGCGCACGAGAAGTTCTTCGCGGGCGAGAATTCCGAGGGGCTGACGCTGCGGGAGATGCAGGGCCCCGCCATCGAGGCGCCGCCCGCCACTCGCAACCCGGTGGACCGGATCTCCGAGCTCGACCGCCAGGGTGTGGTCGAGGCGCTGAACTATCCGACGCTGGCCAGCCTGGTCGAGCATTCGGCCGCCGACGATCCGCAGCTCACGCTGGCGATCATCCACGCACTCAACCAGTGGATGGCCGAGCACTGGTCCTACAACTACGCCGACCGGATCTACTCGACGCCGATCATCAATCTGTCCGAAGTCGACGCGGCCCAGCGCGAGCTCGACTACATCCTCGAGCACGGCGCGACGGTGGCCCTGATCAAGCCGGGCCCGGTGAACGGCCTGCACGGCTGGCGTTCCCCGGCACTGCCGGAGTTCGATCCGTTCTGGCGCGATGTCGAAGCGGCCGGACTGCCGATCGTGCTGCACGCGAGCTACCCGCCACTGGACGGTTACATCGCCTCCTGGGAGCCGCCGCACACCGCGAACTTCATGGCGCAGAGCCCGTTTCGCTGGATGGCGCTCGGGCACCGGGAGATCGCCGACATGATCACCAGCCTGATCTGCCACGGCACGCTCACCCGCTTTCCGAAGCTGCGGGTCGCCAGCGTCGAGAACGGCAGTTCCTGGATCCATCCGCTGTTCCACGACTTCGACGATCTCTACAAGAAGATGCCGCAGAACTTCCCGGAGCATCCGCACGAGGTGTTCCGCCGCAACATCTGGGTCAGTCCCTTCTGGGAGGGATGCGTCGCCGACGTGGTGGACACCGTCGGCTGGGACAAGGTCCTGTTCGGTTCGGACTACCCGCATCCGGAAGGGCTGGCCGAACCGAAGGGTTTCTGGAAGTACGCCGAGGGCATGGACGTTCGGCGCACCTACGACTTCATGGGCGACAATGCCCGGCGCTTCCTCGGCCTGCCCCTCGCCAACCCCGACCTGCGGGCGGGCACCACGCCGGCCCACTGACCCCGCGGCCTGGTCTCACACCCGCTTGCCGTCGAGCAGCGCGGTGAGCAGGGCCAGGCTGTCGTGCGCTTCGGCGGCGGCGACGGCGCGCTGGACACCACAGCGCGTCACCTCCGCCGACTGCATCCGCTCGCCCGCGGCGGCAGTGCAGACGATCGCGAGCAGCAGTTCGGTGATGCCGACGCGATACAGCGTCCACAGCTGGTCCGGGTCGGCGGCGATGCCCGCGGCCGCCAGCCGGGCGGCATAGCGCTCGACGAGACCGCGCTCGAGCTGCCGCAGCAGCCCAGGTTCCACGGAGGAGTTCGCGAAATAGGCGACATCGCGGATACCGGGGCCCACCGTGGCGATCTGCCAGTCCAGGAACCCGGGAACGGCGCCCTCGAAGAACAGGTTGCCCAGGTGGGGATCACCGTGGATCAGGGTCTGCGGCCCCTGCGCCCAGAAGGCATCTATCTCGCGACCGCGTTCGGAGAAGATCGCCAGCTGCTCGCGCATCGCCGCCGGAACCAGGGAGGTGGTGCGGGCGCCGAGCAGGCGGCGCCGGATCAGCAGGCCGAGTTCGACGTCCACCTCCGATCGCGTGGCCAGGGCGGCGAGACCGCTACCCGATCGCGCCGCACCCCAGTGCGCGGCGTGCAGATCCGCCATGGCGTCGACCACCGCCTCCGCTTCGCCCTGATCCACCGGGTCGGTGATCGTCCGGAAGCGAGCGGTGGGCGAAAGGTCTTCCAGGACGAGCACATCCCGGCCCCATCGCGGATCCGAGCGGGCCGCGTGACAGCGCGGCACCCGGATCGGCGGTGCGCTGCCGAGCACCTGGTAGGCGTTGATCTCGCTCGTCCCGAGGCCGAACAGGGTCATCAGGACGTGCTGCGGGTAGTCCCGCGGCGGCAATTTCAGAAACAGCGTGGGCGGAATCCCGGCGTCGCCGGTGACCTCGATCCGTGCCCGCGCCGCGGTCCCGGAATCGGCGTGGACGACACGGATCTCGCGCACCGCCGCCGGGGCCGCGCCGAGCATGCCGGCCAGCCACGCCGGGGTCACGTCCTCGATACGCGACGGCACCGGACTCGCACCAGGGACAACCCGCCCGAGGGCGACGCGCGCCGCCGCTCGTGCCACCGATCCGGCGGCACGAGCGGTGCGGACAGCAGCGCTCACCTACCGGCCCGCTTCCTCGCGGGCGAGCCGATCCTCGCGGATCCGCACCAGTTCCCGGAACCCGATCGATTCCCACCCCGGTTTGGGCTGCACGCCCCACTCGTCGCGGGCGGTCGTCTGACCCGCCGCCTCCGGCTGCCCGCCCAGCGGCGGTGCGTTGAAGTCGGCCGGATATTCACACTCCAGCGTGTCGTCGGAGTAGCGGACCTTGAACATCTCGTCGCAGATCTCCTGCAGGGACAGGGTCGGCCAGCCGTACCAGAGGGCGAGCGCGGGCACGGTCATCGCGCCCTCCACGACCAGGGCGACCAGACAGATCAGGATTCCCCGTTTCAGCCATCGGTGCATGCGGGCGAACGGTGGCGTGGTGCCCAGCGGAAGGTCTTGTGGCGGAGCGGTTCCCGACTCCGGTGCCGGTGTACTCATCGTGCGATCTCCTTCAGTCCGCGAATATCTCGCGATTGACCGTGTGCAAGTAGGGAATTGCCAGGAAGGGTGTGATGTAGAAGATGTCGTACAACCACCAGCCGAACACCGGGAGCACCACACCGTCGAAGCGGATGTCGGCGTACACGGTCATGTTCACGATGTAGCCGACCCAGATCACCAGGCCGAACCAGCAGGTGACGGTGAGCCATTGGTGGCCCCAGCGCTTCATCTGCAGGAAGGCGATGGCCGCGGCGATCCGCATCGGGAAGACGGTGAACACGCAGGCGATCTCCCAGCCCTTCTCCCCCGGCGCGCCCGCCCCGCCGATCCACAGCTCGTTGTAGTGCCACCAGTACCCCGCGTCGAAGAAGTTCCCCCACGCGGTGAAGAAGACCCGGGTGACCAGGGTGTGGCTGGCGAAGACGTCGAGGACCCAGCCCACGCTGTTGAGGAAGGCGTCGAGGATGACCAGGTACCCGATCAGCGTGACGATGATCGGCCGCACGGAGAGCCCGTCGCGCTGGGCCCGCCGCTGCAACCACACCCCGCGCAGGAACAGCGGCAGCCCGAAAAGGCCGAGGATGTAGGTGCCCATCAGCGCGGTGCCCGCGGTGAGCCAGAGGTCGGCCCGGCGCTGACTCGCCCGGCTCAGGGCCTCGTGCTCGTCGTAGCCCACGGTCGTGGGCGGCGAACCCGCGATCGCCGGGTCAGCCGATCCGGCGCGATGACGTTTGACGAAGGTCGGCAGATTCACGATTTTTCCTACCAGTCACGGGTGAGCGACATCTGCAACTGGATGAGGAACATCATCAGCAGAAATCCGTAGATGGTGATCTGGAAGACGATCAGCGCGCGCCGTCGTCTCCGGTCTTGCTCGTTCATCGGCATGTTCTCCTCGGGTGATCACACGGCGTCTTCGCCGGTGCGCAGGCCTGCGGCGGCGATCTGACGCAGTCCGTCGCCGATGGCGGCGTCGGTGCTCAGCGGCGCGAGCACACACGACTGCACCGCGTCGATCTCGCTCGCGCCGGCGACGACGAGTTGCGCGGCCGCCACCAGCACGCGCGTCGACGGGGGTTCGAAGTGGAAGATCTCGTCCGCGCCGCGAATCGTGTTCGCGCACTGCACGAGCCGGGTCGCGATCGCGGGATCGACGCCGGATTCGCCTGCCACCACCGCGGCTTCACGCTCGGGTGGCAGGTAGTCCATGGCGAGGGTGACGAAGCGCTGCCGGAACGACGGCTTGAGCACTTTCAGGGAGCTGCGGTAGGCCGAGTTGTAGGAACAGACGAGCATGAACGTCGCCGGTGCCTCGACCACTTCATCGGCGCGATCGAGGTACAGGGCCCGCCGATGATCGGCGAGCGAATGCAGCACCGCCAGCGAATCGTGGCGGGCCTCGATCACCTCGTCCAGGTAGCAGATGGCTCCGCTCTTGACCGCCCGGGTGAGTGGCCCGTCGGTCCAGACCACATCGCCGCCGGTGACCAGGAACCGGCCGACCAGGTCGGAGCTGGTGATGTCGTCGTGGCAGCTGACGGTGACGACCGGCCGGCCCAGCCGCGCGCCCATGTGTTCGACGAACCGGGTCTTCCCGCAGCCCGTCGGGCCGGTGAGCATGACGGGCAGTCGCTGCCGGAAGGCGTGCTCGAACAGATCGATCTCGCCGCCGCCCGCGTAGTAGAGATCAGATGTCACAGGTCGACCAACTCTCGGTGGATGTGGGCGAGGACGCGGGGAAGTTCGTCGACGCGCTGGATACGTTGCGAGCGTTCGGGTCCGAACACCTCGGGCAGCGGGTCGACGCGGACCGGCCCGACCCCGATGTAGTAGACGGCGACACCGGCCGCGGTCGCCTCCTCGACGGCATGGGCGACATCGGCCCAGGCGTAGCGGCCCTCGTAGCCTTCGTCGGAGATGAGTCCGTCGCCGATCACGATGAGCTGGCGCCGCTGCGCGGGTTGCGCGAGCAGTCGCGCGGTCAGGTGCCGCAGCGGCGCGCCGAGCCGGGTGTAGCCACCGGTCAGCAGCCCCAGTCCGGCGATGTCGACGAAACTCCGGTCGTCGAAGTCCTTCAGGCACCGGACCTCGACACGGTGCCGGGTGTTGCCGGTGAACACGAACAGCCCGTGCCGCTCCCGGGTGACCGTCATGGCCCGCGACAGCGCGTCCGCGCAGGCCAGCTCCAGCCGGAAGGTCCGGCCCCCGTGCACGCCGAGCGAGGAGCTGCCGTCGAGCAGGACGGCGGTGGTCACATCGCGCACGCTGGGGAGCAGCTCACGGAACACCCGTGGTTCGGGTACCGCGCCGACCCGGGTGTCGACGTAATGACCGATGTAGCGGTCGATGTCGAGATCCGACCCGTCCTCGAGCCCGCCGCGCATCGCCCGGTGGGTCAGTTCCTCGAACCAGCGCCGGACCTCGGGCGAGGCCGGTGCGACCGGGCTCGCGCTGGTCGGGTGCCGCCGTTCCAGCACCGCGACGTGGTCACGCAGGAAACCGCTGGTCCACTGGTTCCATTCCGGATACGGGATCCCGGCGCGCTGGTCGGGCCGGATCTCGATGTCCTCGTTCTCGGGTCTGCTGGGCGGCGGGAGATTCGTGGCGCGGCTGCCGCCGTCGCCGCCGATCGGGACCGACCAGACGCGGTAACTGTCGGTGCGTGCCGAGGTCCAGGGCATCCGGTTGTAGGCCCGGCGCACCGCCACGGCCATCCGGCTGCGCGGCGGGGCCGCCAATGGCAGGCCGCCGAGCAGGCTGCCGGCCGCCGGCGGGTCCGTCGAGCGGGCCAGCGCGATGGCGCGAGCGAGCATTTCGTCGCCGGTCAGGTCGGGGTCGGCCGGTCCGAGGCCGGGCAACCAGCGCCGGAGTTCGGGCACCAGGCCCGGATAGCGTTCGCCGATCCAGGCCGCCGCGACACCGCCCTCCACCACCGACAGCGCGCCGCGCTCGCGGGGTGACAGTTCGTGCAACGCGTACTGCGCGATGCGGTCCTTCGACGGTGCACACTGCAGTGCCACACCGCAGGTCACCGTGGTGCCCGTCCAGCCGGCCACGGTCGGCGGGTACGGCACGTGGACGAGGCCGCGGCCGGGGCTCAGGCCGAAACCACGCTGTTCGCCGGTCACCAGGCGAACGCCCGCGCGCCGCCGGCCGGACAGGGCGACCGCGGTCAGCGCGTAGCTGCGCTCGATCGAGGACGCCGATGTCGCGGCCGTCATGACGGATCGCCGCGTGACGGTGCCGCCGCGTGCTCGGGGCGCATGGTCAGAATGTGCCGATGCTGCGCATGATCCAGTACCAGAAGGCGATGATGAGAATCACCGCGCCCCAGGCGAGGGCGAGTCGCAGGATGTCGAGAAGCATGGTCGGGTTTCCGTTTCTGTCGTCGGGTGCCGGGTGCGGTCATCGGGGCTCCAGGCTGCGCAGGGTGCTGGTCAGGTAGTCGGCCAGCGCCGCGGTGCGGACGTCGGTGGCGCCACTGGTGGTGGTGAGGACGGCGTAGAGGCCGAGCAGGAAGAACACCGCGCTGTGATAGGACTGGACGGCGAGTTGGGCTTCGCCTCGTGCGGCGGCGTGTTCGATCTCCTGCGCGACCACGGTGATCACCGGCCGTTCCCGCCAGGTGTCGTCGAGTGGTCTGGTCGGTGAGAAGTGCACGGCGATGAGGTCTTTGAAGAGTTTGTCGCCCAGGCGCCGTTCCAGGGCGGAGACCAGCCGGACGACTTTCGCCAGCACCTCCGGGAGATCGCGCGGTGTGCGCAGGAAGCGCCGGAGTTCCCCGGCGATCCGAGCCTCCTCGTGTTGCTCGAGTTCGAGCAGCACGTGTTCTTTGGTCGGGAAGTGGAAGTAGAAGGTCCCGCGCGCCACTCCGGCGTCCTCGACGATGGTGGCGATGTCGGCATCCGCCGCACCCACCCTGCCGAACTCCGCGACCGCCGCATCGAGCACTCGCTTCCTGGTCTGGAGGCGCTGCGCCTCGCGTCCCTGTGGTCTGTCCTGGGTTCCGCTCATGCGGCGAGCTAACCCTCAGTCGGTGACGGGCGTCAAACAGGCGCACCGATCAGAATCGGATGGATGCGTGAATCACCTTCTGTCACCGATGGTTTCAATGATTTCTGCGACCGTCTTCGGACTCGGTCACGCCATTAATACTGACACATGTCACTGAACTCTGTCAGCGATTCGAGAACCCAATGTGACATACCGGAAGGCATACAGTAAAAGACCGCCGCACCGGATCCGGTGCGGCGGTCTGCTGTGGCGGGTCGATACCCGGGTGCTACTTCGGCTGGAAACGCTGCCCGCCGTCGATCCGCACCACTTCGCCGTTGATGTAGGGGTTCTCGAGCAGGTGCTGGGCCAGCGAGGCGTACTCGGCGGGTGCGCCGAGCCGCTTCGGGAACGGCACCGACGCGGCGAACTGACCGAGCTTCTCCTCGCCGAGGAAGTCCATGATCGGGGTGTGCATGGTGCCCGGCGCGATGCTGTTGACCCGGATACCGACCGCGCTCAGATCGCGGGCGGCGGTCAGCGTCAGCCCGATCACACCGCCCTTGGCCGCCGCGTACGCCGACTGCCCGATCTGGCCTTCGTAGCCGGCGATGGAGCTGGTCATGACGATCGCGCCGCGCTCACCGTTGCCCTTGGCCTCCAGCTTGGCGATCTTGGCGGCCGCCAGCCGCAGCACGTTGTAGGTGCCGGTCAGATACAGCGCGATCGTGTCGGTGAACCCCTTCAGTGTGTGCGGGCTCCCGTCCCGGTTGACGACCTTCTCCAGCACTCCGAAGCCACCGTGGGCGATCACCGCGTAGCGCAGCGTGCCGAGGGTGTCGGCCTGCGCGAACGCCTCCTCGATCGTCGCGTCGTCGAGCACATCGGTGCGGACATAGACGGCCCGGTCACCGAGCTCGTCCGCGAGCGCTTTGCCCTTGTCGTCGTTGACATCGGCGATGACCACCGCGGCGCCACCGGCGTGCAGCCTGCGCGCGGTCGCGTCACCCAGGCCACCGGCTCCGCCGGTCACGAGTACTACTTCACCTTCGAACGACACTGCGTCTCCTCCTGTTTCGTGGATTGATGAATCGGCGCCTCGGCGCCTAGGTGCCCGTCCAGTGCGGGGGCCGCTTCTCGGCGAACGCCTTGGCGCCCTCCTGCGCGTCGCGCGTGGCGAACACCGGTGCGATGAGTTCCATCTGCTTCTGCCACCTCTCGTCGGCACCCCATTCGGCCGAGGAGACGATGACCTGCTTGGTCACCGCGACCGCGATCGGCCCGTTCGCCGTGATCCGCTCGGCCAGCGCCAGCGCCCGGGCGAGCGCTTCGCCCGGTTCGGCGACCTCGTTGACGAAGCCCCATCCGGCGGCGTCCTCGGCGGTGAAACTGTCACCGGTGAGGGCGAGTTCGAGCGCCTTCTGATAGGGGATGCGCCCCTGCAGGCGCAGCAGCGCACCGCCGCCGGCGACCAGGCCGCGTTTGACCTCGGGAATGCCGAAGGTCGCGGTCTTCGACGCCACGACCAGGTCGGTGGCCAGCACCAGTTCGGTTCCGCCCGCGAGCGCGTAGCCCTCGACGGCGGCGATGATCGGCTTGGCCGGCGGCTGCTCGGTGAAGCCGAGACCACGACCGGCCACATACGGGTATTCCCCCGCCGCGAAAGCCTTCAGATCCATTCCGGCGCTGAAGTTTCCGCCGCTACCGGTCACGATCGCGACCGACAGTTCGGGGCTCGCGTCGAGCTCGTCGACCGCGTCGGCGAGCCCCTGGCTGACCGCCAGGTTGACGGCATTGCGCGCGTCCGGCCGGTTGATCGTGATCACCAGGGTGCGGCCGTGCCGTTCCACCAGCACTTCGTCCGACACTGATATCTCCATTCTCTCGAGGAAAAGCCCTGCGGCGCTCAGACTTCGATGACGAGGGCGCCGCCCATGCCGCCTCCGGCGCACATCGCCGACACCCCGATGCCGCCGCCGCGGCGGCGCAACTCGTAGATCAGGGTGGCCACCTGACGCGCGCCCGAGGCCGAGATCGGATGGCCGAGGCTGCAGCCACTGCCGGAGAAGTTCACCCGCTCCTCATCGATGCCGTGCGCACGGCACGCCGCGATCGGCACGGAGGCGAAGGCCTCGTTGATCTCCCACAGCGCGACATCGCCGACCGCGAGCCCGGCCCGATCGAGCACCTTGCCGATCACGTTCACCGCGCCGATCCCGTTGTCCGCGGGTGTCACACCGACATTGGCCCAGGCCCGGATCGTCGCCAGCACCTCGAGACCGGCGCCCGCGGCGTAGTCGTCGGCGATGACGGTCACCGCGGCGGCGGCGTCGTTGATACCGCTGCTGTTGCCCGCGGTGATCGAGAAGCCCTCGATCTCGGGGTGCAGCACCGGCAGGGCGGCCAAGCGCTCCGCGGTCGTCTCGCGCCGGGGATGCTCGTCCACCGCGAAGTCGAGCACCGAGCCGTCGGGCCGGGCGACCTTCAGGGCCATGATCTCCTCGGTGAACTTGCCCTCGTCGATCGCCGCGATCGCGCGCTGATGCGAGCGCAGCGCCCAGTCGTCCATCTCCCGACGGCTGATGCCGACCTTCTTCGCGGTGTTCCAGCCGACGGTGACGGCCATGTCCAGCGTGGGCGCGTCGGGGGTCTCCGGATGCGAGGGCGGCATCCACGGTTCCTTGAACTCGAGCTCGGGCCCCGAACCGGGCACCCGCCATTTCATCAACGGCGAGGTCGACAGCGATTGCACGCCACCGGCCACGATCACCCGCTCCATCCCGACGCCGATGTGCGCGGCCGCGTTGGCGATCGAGGTCAGGCTGCCCGCGCAATGGCGGTTCACCGCCTGGCCCGGCACGCTCTCCATGCCCGCCGCCACGGCGGCGTGGCGCGCCAGATCGCCACCGCCGTAGTTCAATTCGGCGAGGATGACATCGTCGACATGGGTGGGGTCGATACCGGCGCGCCGGACCGCCTCCACGAGGATCTCGGTCGCGAGGGTCTCCGAGGCCACATCGACGAGCGCGCCTTTGAACGACCGCGCGATCGCGGTGCGGACCGCGCTGACAATGACGGGTTTTGGCATGTTTCTCGACCTCTGTCTTCCGGCTGTTCCGCCGCACGCAGGGGCGTGCCGATGGCGTTGTCTCGACCACCAGACTGATTTATAGTTACCCTTACTGTCAAGCTTTCTGTAACAGGTGCCGCAGCTGGCATCGGAACGGTGGAACCCATGGTCGTTCAGCCCAGCAGGATCGTCGTCGTGGGGGCCGGGTCCGGCATCGGAGCGGCCACCGCGGCGCATTTCCACGAGCGGGGGGACCACGTGCTCGCGGTCGACCTGCGCGCGAACGACACACCGGCGGCGGCGCACGAGCAGTGCGACCTGCGCGACGCGGACGACATCGCGGCACTGCTGGAGCGGATCGGACCGGACTGGGACGCGCTCGCCTATGTCGCCGGTGTGCCGGGCACCGCGCCCGCCGCCGATGTTCTCGGGGTGAACTATCTCGGGATGCGGCTGTTCACCACCGGCATGCTGCCGTTGCTGCGGCACGGCGGCGCGATCGTCACCGTCGCCTCGGTCGCCGCGCTCGGCTGGCAACAGCGCATCGATGATCTCGCGGGTCTGCTGGCGGCGAGCGATGCCGAGGCGGTGGCGCGCTGGCAGGCGACCCAGGACCCCGCCTACCCCGTCTACAGCACCTCCAAGCAGGCCTCGATCGTCTTCGCCAAGCGGCTCGCCCCGGCCGCGTGGCAGGAGTACGGCGTCCGGGTCAACACCGTCAGCCCCGGCCCCACCGAGACCCCGATCCTCACCGACTTCGAGGCGTCGATGGGCAAGGAGGTCCTCGACTCGGTCAAGGCGACGATCGGCAGACACGCCACGGTCGCCGACATCGTGCCGGTGATCTCGTTCCTCGCGGGGCCGGGATCACGCTGGATCAACGGCCAGGACATCCATGTCGACGGCGGTTTCGTCGCCCCGATGACGGTGGGCCCCGCCATCGAACTCTGAACGCCGCCAGACGATTCCGGCCGGCCTCCGCTCAGGGTGGCCGGCCGGTTGTCGTACGCCGGATCAGACCTCGGCCACGGCCTGTTCGCGCGCCCACCGATAGTCGGCTTTGCCCGCCGGGCTGCGGCTGATCGCGGCCCGGAAGACGACCGCCTTGGGCAGCTTGTAGCGGGCCAGGGACCGGCCTGCGTGTTCGATCAGTTCCTCGGCCGTCGCGCTCCCGGTCAGCGCCACCACCGCGACGACCTCCTGCCCCCACCGTTCGTTCGGGCGCCCGACCACGAGCACATCGGCGACCGCCGGATGCGAGGCGAGGGCCGATTCGACCTCTTCGGCGAAGATCTTCTCGCCACCGGAGTTGATGGTGACGGCGTCGCGGCCGAGCAGCTCGATGGTCCCGTCGGCGAGGTGGCGCGCGCGGTCACCGGGCAGCACGTAGCGCACGCCGTCGACGACCGGGAAGGTCGCGGCGGTCTTGGCCGCGTCGTCCTTGTAGCCGAGCGGGGTGAACTGGCGTTTGGCGAGCCAGCCGAGCCCGTCGTGGCCCGCTTCGAGCACGGTGCCGAGATCCTCGGCGACGACCCTGGTGTCGAGGCCGGCCGAGAAGGTCCCGGTCGAGACGAAACCCGCGGCCGAGACGTGGTGCAGCTGGGTACCGGTCTCCGAGGATCCGACACCGTCGAGCACCACCAGGCCGGGCACCGCGGCGATCCACTGCTCCTTCACTGTCGGGGTGAGCACGGCGCCGCCGTTGGCCAGCGCGGCCAGTGACGACACATCGGCGATGTTCGATTCCACGGCGGCGAGCAGGGGCCGGGCCATCGCGTCGCCGACCACGATGGCGATCGCGACCCGCTCGCGCTCGATCGCCCGCACGATCTCCGGGCCGTCGACGCGGTCGACCACCGGGGAGAACACGACCGATTGCCCGGTCGTCATGGCGGTCAGCACCGCCCACTGCGCGGCGCCGTGCATCAGCGGTGGCAGCAGCATGAGTTTGACGCCGGGGTTCGCGGCGGCGCGCGCGCCGATCTCCGCGTACGAGGCCACCTGGGTGCCGGTGTTGACATCACGTCCGCCGCAGGCCGCCATGTAGATGTCGTGCTGGCGCCACAGCACACCCTTGGGCATGCCCGTGGTGCCGCCGGTGTAGAGCACATAGAGATCGTCCGGCGAGGCGGTCACCGGCAGTTCCGCCGGCTCCGTCGCGGCGATGACCGACTCGTAGTCGACGGCGCCGTCGAGCAGTTCGTTGCCCGAGTCGTCGGCGATCTGGACGAGCACGCGCAGCTGCGGCAGCTCCGACCGGATCTCGGCCACCCGGGGGGCGAAGCTCGCGTGGTAGACCAGCGCGGTCGCGCCCGCGTCGGCGAGCAGATGATGCAGTTCGCTCTTGACGTAGCGATAGTTGACGTTGAACGGCGCCACCCGTGCGCGGAACGCCCCGATCAGGCTCTCGACGTACTCGTTGCCGTTGTGGGCGTAGATGCCGAGCAGGTCCTGGCCGACCTCGTGCGGGGCGAGGTCGGCGCGTTCGGTGTGGCAGCCCAGGCCCTGCGCGTGCAGGTACGCGGCCAGCCGCTTGGACCGCTCGGCCACCTGGGCGTAGGTGTGCCTGCGGTCGCCCTGGATGATGATGTCCCGATCCGGGAGTGCCGCCGCGGCGGCGTCGGCGGCGCCGACGAGAGTGAATTGTGCCGAGTCGGACCCGGTCGCGGAGGGGGACAACGTGACTCCTCGGTGATCGTTCGCGCGAGTGCGCGGAAAGTGGTGCGGGACAAGTTCAGTGGCGGTGGCAGGACCGGCTCAGCCGACGGCCACCCGGCCACCCACCCGGCGCCGGGTGCGCAGACGGGCGGCGCGCAGGGCGAGGTCGATGAGCTTGGCGGTGCGGGCGTCGAACGGCGGCGCCGCGCGTCCGGTGATCGCGAACGGGAGGTTCGTGCCTGCCACCGTGCGCCGGTGGGTGAACGTGTCGAACCCGGTCTTGCCGTGATAGGCGCCCATGCCGCTGTGGCCGACCCCGCCGAACGGCGCGTTCTCCGAGAACATGTGGATCGCGAACTCGTTGCGCGCCACGCCACCGCTGCGGGTGCGCGCGACGAACCGGCGGAAGTCCGCCCGGTCGGGCCCGAACCAGTAGGCCACGAGGGGCGCGGAGCGGGCGTTGACATGGTCGGCCACCTCGTCGAGATCGGCATAGGTGCGGATCGACAGCACCGGACCGAACACTTCCTCGCTCGCGATCAGCATGTCGTCGTCGATGTCGCGGATCAGCGTCGGCGCGATCTTGCGCGCGACCGGATCGGGCAGGTCCTCACCGTCGGGTGCGAGCGATTCCACCCGGGCGCCCCGGGCACGGGCATCCTCGACGAGGGCGAGTACCCGGTCGTAGTTGGCGGTGTCGACCGAGGCCGTGTAATCCGGGTCGGCCACGATCGCGGGGAACATCGTGCGCAGTTCGGCGCGGAGGATGTCGACGAATCGCTCGACCCGGTCCTCGGGCACGAACACGTAGTCCGGGCAGACACAGACCTGCCCACCGTTGACCATCCTGGCGTGCGCGATTCGCCGGGCGGCCCGGTCGAGGTCGGCGTCGGGGGCGACCACGACAGGATTCTTCCCGCCGAGTTCGAGTGTCACCGGGACCAGGTTCTCGGCGGCGGCCCGCCCGACGAGCCGCCCGACCCCGGTCGATCCGGTGAAGAACAGGTGATCCAGGGGCAGCCGGGTGAACGCGGCACCCACCTCGGGCCCGCCGGTGACCACGGCCAGTTCGACCGGGTCGAAGTACCGCGCCGCCAGCGTGCGGGTGAGCTCGGCGGTGTGCGCGGTGATCTCCGACATCTTGATCATCACGCGGTTGCCCGCCGCGAACGCCGACGCGGCGGGCACCACCACCAATTGCAGCGGGAAGTTCCACGGCCCGATGATGCCGACGACGCCGAGCGGGGTCGGGTGGACTTCGGTGCCGATCCCGCACAGGCGCGCGAGCCGGTTCGCGGTGACCGGGCGCATCCAGCGCGCGGTGTGCGAGCGGGTGTGCTCGAAGGCGGTGAGCATGCCCATGATTTCGGCGAACAGCGTGCCGGTCCGTGAGCGGGTACCGAAATCGCGCGACATCGCCTCGACGAATTCGTCGATGTTGTCGAGCACCATGGCGAGCAACCGGTCGATGCGGTCCCGTCGGACCGCGGCCGACGGCGGACCCTCGCGGAGGAAGTCCGCCCGCTGCCGCCGCAGTATCTCGATGAGCTCATCGGTCCCGGTGACACCGGCAATCTGTGACATCTGCGCCCCTACCTACTCACATCGCCGAACAGTCGGCCACCCGCCGCGGCAGCCATCGATAGTCAGAATTCCAGTAACGCCAACTGTAACAGCGAACAGTGCTGTTACATGGGGATTCTCCCGCTCGGGATCAGGGCAGCGATACCCGGCTGGCGAGCCAGCGGCCGTCGACCAGCTCCATGGTCATCACCACCCGGCTGCGGTCCACGCGCGGATCAGGGGTGACGGTGTTGGTCACCGTCTGGTCGACGAACAGGATCGTCTCGACCTTCGTCGGGGACGCCGACTTCACCGCCGCGTCCAGCACCGTGCCCTTGCCGGTCGCCTTGTTCTCCAGCAACAGCTGACGCAGCTGACCACTGGACCGGGAGTAGGTGTCCTTGAACTCCCCCGTCGCCCCGTCGAGCACCGCGGTGAAGTCACGGTCGAGGTTGCCGGAGTCGACGCTGGTCAGAGTCACTGCGTAGGCCTTGGCCGCGGCCAGTCCGGCCGCCGCCGCGGCCTCGGTGTCGCTCTTCTCGTCCAGCCGCCACCACAGGACCGCGGCCGCGATCACCGCCGCGACGGCCACCACCGCGAGCAGCGGGACCCGGATCTTGCGCCAGATCAGCAGCGCGACCATCCGGCGGATCTCCCACTTGGACGGCATCACGAATTCGGGTGCGGCGGGCGGGGTCTCGGCATCGTCACCGGCCGTGTCGACCACCTCCGCCGCGGCGGGATCGGTGGATGTCACGGCCTCGTCGGTGGCGGCGTCGCTCTTCTGGTTCATCACGGGTTCCTCGGGGTCGACAGGGGTAGGGCTGGGGGAACGGGTCATCGGGGTGGCTCGGGGATCGTCTGCTCCGACTCGACCAAGGGCAGCGGGATCGGCAACGACAGCGGCCCCCGCGGCGTGGGTGAGGCCGTGCGGTCGGCGGGTTCGCCCGGCGGCGGTGGACCGGGGACGCGTTCCCCGGCCGGCCTCGGCGCATTGGCCGCGCCGCGCACCAGCACCGACGGGTCGTCGTCGGCGCAGTGGGTGTACAGGTAGGGCTCGGAGTAGTCGGCCTGTGACGGCGGTTTCCGGGGCAGGTCGTAGACGCAGGTGTAGCGCGGATACAGGCTGACCAGACCCCAGAAGCCACCGTCGTGCATCACCGTCGCGAGGGCGTCGAGCGTCGAGCCGGCCCGCTGGGTCGGGAAGAAGAACTCCTGTAGCGCGGGCACGCGCGTGGTGGTCAGCTGCGACACCGTCGACAGGCTGGTCAGCAGCCCGACGACCGCGGCCGAGTTGTCCGACAACACCGTGTCCAGCGCCGTGAGTGTCCCCGGGGTCGCGGCGAGAAAGTCCGCGACACCACCGGTCTTCGCCTCGACGCCGCGCAGGAACGCCGCGGTGTCGGCGGAGAACTGCCGCAGACCCGCCGAACCCTGCCCCAGCGTCGTCAGCACGGTCTTGCTGTCGTGCACCAGCGAGACCGTCTGCGGGAGAACCGAATCCAGAGTGGAGATCAGGAAGACCCCGCCGTCGATGATATCGGTGAGCTTCCGTGGCCCGTCGGGCCCGACGCCGAGCTCGTCGACCACCGAGGCCAGCTGCGCGGGGTCGACCTGCGCCAGGGTCGAGTCGAGCGTGCCGAGCATCTGCCACAGCGGGGTCGGCGTCGAGGTCCGGTCCGGGGAGATCTCCGCACCGTCGGTCAGATACGGGCCCGTGGCACGGGCCGGCCGGAAGTCCAGGAACTGTTCGCCTGCCGTGGACAGGCTGGTCACCTCGACGGTGCTGTCCTCGGGAACCCGGATCGAGGCGTCGATACCGGCTACCGCGACCACCCCCGTGGCTTCGAATTCCACCGATCGGACCTCCCCGATCGGTACCCCGCGCAGCGTGACGTCCTGGCCGGGCAGCAGGCCGCCGGATTGCGCGAGCCGGACCCGGACGGTGTAGGTCGAGGCGGTCGGATCGAACCCCAGCGCACCGAACACCAGATACGTCGACCCGGCCACCGCGACCATCGCCAGGGCGACCGCCGAGAGGGTGAGCCGGTAGGGATGCCCACCGCGGACGACGCCGACCAGCAGCCGAGCGGGCAGGTCACGGATAGCGGACAGCGCGGACCGCGCGCGGTCCCGGTGCGCGGTCACTGTCCCGGTCCCAGCACGCGGGCCCGCAAGGCGAGCAGGGTGTAGGTGAGTGAACCGACCATCGCCTGCCAATCGCTCGCGTCGGGGAGGTGGCTGCCCGGGTCGGCCTGATGGTTGGGGTCGGCCAGTGCGCCGATCGCGAAGTCCTGCAGGTCGACATTGCCGTGCGCGGAGGTGCCGCTGGACAGTTTGATGACGGTCGGCAGCAGCCGGTTCATCGCGAGCAGGCTCGCTTCCGGGTTCAGGATCGCGTCGTTGAGGCCCGCGGAGATCTGGTCGAGGTTGGCGATCAGCCCGCCGATCTCCCCGCCCCGCAGCACCGGGAACTTCGACAGCTGGGCGGTGAGGTCGTCGATCTGCCGGACGAGCCCGAGTGCCTGGTTCGCCTCGCCTTCGAAGACCGTCGCCGCCGGGCCCGCGGCGCCGAGGAAGTCGTCGATCACGCTCTGGTGCGCGGCCAGTTGGCCGACCAGCCGATCGGTTTCGGCCAGCACTACCCGGATGTCGTCGGAGCGGGCCGCCAGGGCCGTGACCAGCTGGGTCGACTGGTCGAGCAACCCGTCGAGATGGTCACCACGGTCACCGACGGTCCGGCCGAGTCCGTTGACGACACTGGTCAGATTGCGGATGGCGCCGCCGTTGACGAGCAACGAGGCCGTCGTCAGCAGCTCTTCGACGGTCGCGGCCGCCGAGGTGGCAGGCAGGTCGATGGTGTCGCCGTCGCGCAGGGCGGCGGTCGCGGGGGTGGCATCCGACGGAGCGTCCAGTGCGACATAGACATCGCCGAGTGGGGTGGCGGTGCGCAGTTGGGCCCGGGTGCCGACCGGCAGCGTGACATCGGGCCGGATCCGCAGCGACACCTCGGCCTGGTAGTCGGCGACGGACATGGCCGTCACCTCGCCGACGTCGGCACCGGCGAGGCGCACCTTCGCCTGGGCGGGCAGATTCAGCGCGTTCGCGAAGATCGCGGTGACGGTGTAGCCGGATTCGCCCGATCCGGGTGCCGACAGCGGCAGATCGCCCAGTCCCACACCGCATCCGGTGCTGGTCGTGAGGACCGCGACCGCCACGACGACGGCCCTCAGCAAAGAATTCTCGGTGTTCATCGCGGCAACCTGCTCATCGCTTCCAACATGTCGGTGATGCCGAAATCCGGCCCGAAGTCCTGCAATGTCCCGGTGGCACAGCCGAGTTGGCGCAGGCCGAGGATGTTGCACACCTCCTTGACCATCTGCCCGTCGAAGGCGACCCGGTCGAGCAGCGCGTGGATCCGCGCGCCGCCCGCCTGCTGATCGACCGCGTTGTAGCCGTTGGCCAGCAGCATCGGTGTCAGGTCGAGGAACTCGGCCAGCTGGTCGCGGTAGTCGGCGAGCGCCTTGGTCACCGTCGCGGTGTCGGTGACCGCGCTGCGCAATCCCGCGCGATTGGCCGTCAGCAGATCGTCGGCCTGGCGCATCACCTCGGTGATCTGCGCGCCGGTGGCGCCGGCACCGATGTCGAGCTGGGCGAGCATTTCGCCCAGTTGCACCGAGGCGGCGCCGAATTCGCGGATCACCTGGTCGCTGTCGGCGGCGGCGGTGACCAGGGTGGACAGCTCCCCCACGAGCTGGGTGACGGTGTCCCTGGTGCCTGCGCCCGCGTCGTCACTAAGGCGCAGCGCGCGCGACAGTTCGTCCATGGTGGCGCGCAGCTGTTCGCCGTTGCCGTCGCCGGTGGCCGACGCGGCGACCGCGAGCAGTCGCGCGATCGGTCCCTCCCCCGCCTGTTCGCCCTCGAGCCCGCCCGACATCCGGTCGGCCATCGCGATCAACCGGTCGACCCCGACCGGTGTGCGGGTCCGTTCCAGGCCGAGCGTGGCGCCGTCGGGCAGCGCCGCACCGCCCCGGTACACGGGCGTGAACTCCACGTGCCGGTCGGTCAGTACGGAGGTGGACACCGTCACGGCGGTGGCGTCGGCGGGGATCGGCACCGCGCCGTCCACCCGCATGGTGACCTCGACGTAGGCGCCCCTCGGCTCGATCGCGGTGACCTCACCGACCGGCATGCCGAGCACCGCCACGATATTGGCGACATACAGCCCGGCCGCGCTGTCGAAGTGCGCGACCACGGTGATGTCGCCGGGTCCCCGGTCCAGCGGCCCGGAACCACATCCGACGAACGCCAGGATCGCCAGCACCGCCGCGATACGCATCGTCATCTGCATTGTTCTCATCGGCAGTCTCCGAAATACGGTGGCAGGGCGGCTACTTCGGCGTGGCCGCTCAATGCGCACATCCACGAGTCCACGAGCACACCGCCGGGAGCGTTGAAGTCCACCGAGTTGCCGTTGCCTGCGGCGTTGGTCAGGTTGCGTACCGACACCGGCAGGATCTCCAGGGTGTTGCGCAGCAGGTCGTCGTGGCGGGCGAGGCTGCCGAGCAGGCCGTTGAGTCCGGCGATCAGCTCGTCGATCTGGGCCCGGTCGTCGACGACGATGCCGCGGACCTGCTCGACGAGGCGGGTGGTGGCCGACATCAGCAGCTCGATCGCCTGTCGCCGGGAGGCGATATCGGTCAACAGGTCCCGGCCGGCCGTGGTGATCGCGGCGACATCGGAGCGCTGGCTGGTGACCACGGCGGTCAGGTCCCGCACCCCGGCCAGCAGTGAACCGAGTTCGTCACGCCGGCTGCCGAGGATGCCGGCCAGGGTCTTGATATTGGTCAGTACGCCGGGCAGTACCGCAGGCACACCTTCGAGCTGGGCGGCCAGGGTGTCCAGAGAGCGGCCGATCTGCGCGGCGTCGACCTGTTCGAAGGTGGTGGTGGCGTTCTCCAGCGACTGTTGCAGGTCGTACGGTACGGCCGTGTGCGACAACGTGATCCGGCCGTCGCCTAGCTCACCGGGACCGGCGGGCAGCAGTTCGACATACCGCGCGCCGAGCAGTGTGGTCAGTTTGATCGAGGCCGTGGTCTCGATGCCGAGCGCGACGTCGCGGGCGATCCGCATCGTCACCACCACGCGGTCACCGACCAGTTCCTGGCCGGTGACCGTGCCGACCTGGACCCCCGCGACGGTCACACTGTCGCCGACGCGCAGCCCGGCGGCCTGGGCGAACTCGGCCTCGTAGCTGCGTTCGCCGACGCCGAGAGTGTTCCAGCCCAGCGTGGCCAGCAGCACCGCGATCAGGGCGACGAGCGCGACGGTCCCGAGGATCCGGGGGTTCTGCTTTTCGATCGGCCGGCCGACGGCGAGGCCGAGGGAGCGGAAACGGGTCGACAGGGTCATCAGGTACCTCACCTACAGATCGGCGACTGCTCGACGGCGCCGGACGGCGTGGCCATGCGCACGATCGCCGGAATCAATTCCGAGAGCGCGGGGATCGCGGTGAACCCCAGATTGCAGAGGTAGACATTGAGATTCGCGCCTTCCTGGCTCACCCTCGCGATGCCTTTCAGCAGCGCGGGCAGGTTGAACCCCAGGTAGGCGAACTGGTCCTTGTTCTCCTCGAAATGCCGGGTGAACCCGGGCTCGCGGGACAGCAGCCGGTCGAGCGCGGGCCGGTCCTCGGCGACGATCGTCGCCATCCGGTCGGCCACACCCGACACCTCGGTCAGCGTCGTCATCAGTTCTTCCCGATGCCGGGCCAGGCCGTCGACGATGGTCCTGGTCCGCCCGAGCAGGGTGCCGAGTTCGGCGCGCCGGCCCGCGAGATTCCCGACGACCTGGTTCAGATTCGCGATGACCGCGCCGAGGATCTGATCCGGGCCTGCCAATGTCTGTGCCAGCGTGGACATCTGCTCGATCAACCGCGTCAGGGAACCCACATCGCCCTGCAATGCGGTGACCAGCGCCGCGGTGACATTGTCGACCTGGCGCGGATCGAGGCCACTGAACAGCGGCTCGAACCCGTTCAGCAAGGCCGACAGGTCGAACGACGGTTCGGTCCGCTCGACCGGGATCTCGCCGCCGGCCGGCAATTCGCCCGCCACCCGGACCTCCCCGCGGGACAGCCCGAGATAGCGCTGGCCGATGACGTTCTGATAGGTGATGGCGGCGATCGTGTCGCCATACAGCCGCTGCTCGTTCTGTACTCGGAAACGGACCCGGGCGCGGATGCCGTCGAGTTCCACGGCGTCCACGCGCCCGACCCGCACCCCGGCCATCCGCACGTCGTCGCCCACACGTAGCCCGGTGGCGTCGGTGAAGAGCGCCGAATACGACGTGGTCGAGCCGTCGACGCCACGGTTCAGGGTCACGAAGGTCATCGAGATGAGGGCGAGCGCGACAGCCAGGAACACGCCGAGTCCGGCCACCGAGCGACGATGCCGATTCATCGTGGGGCACCTCCTGTTCCGGGGACACCGGTGGTGAGTAGTTGGGCCAGCAGCTGTTCCGCGCCGGTGGCGCCACCGCCGAGCACCCGCCCGATGAGGTCCTGCAGTTCCGGGGTGAGCACCGGTGGCCGCACCGATCGCGGGTCGAGCACAGCGGGCAGCGGTTCGGCCGTGGTCTCCAGCGGCGCTGTCGCGCAGCTGGGGCCGGCGAGGTCGCCGTAGCGGGGGCAGTCCGCACGGGTGTAGAGCGTGTCGGGGGTGAGCCTGATCTGGAATTTGCCGGTTCCGCTCTGGGTCTGCTCGTTCCAGAACTCCGCGAACCACACATCCGACAGGCGGCGGATGCTGCCGACGATCGGGCCGAAACTCGAACTGCCCGCGGCGAAGACATCCAGGACGGGGGTGAGCTCATCAGTGATCGTGACGACCTCGTCGACGTGCTCGTGCAGGCCGCCGCCGACCGTCGACAAGGTGCCGGTCCCCGCGCCGAGCAGATCGTGCAGTGCGGCTTGCTGTTCCACCGCCGTCCGCATCGGGACGACCGCGTGGTGCAGGACATCGAGCAGATCCGGGGTCGCGGCGGCCAGGCCCCGCACCGATTCGGTCAGTGCGGCGATGGTCGACGGCTCGCCGGGCGGTGCGATCTGCGCGGCGAGTTCGCTGGTGATGCGGTCGAGCTGGGCGCCCGCCCGCACGATGTCGGCACCGCGCCGGTCGGTGGCCTTGGCGACCGCGGCCAGGACGCCGACCGTCTCGCTGGTGCTGATCCGCGCCGTCGAGGCCACGATCGCCCGCAACTTGGTCAGCGCGGTCTGCAATTGCACCGTCGACAGGCTGGTGTCCTGGTGGATCTCCGCACCGGCGCGCAGCGGCCGGCCCGGACCGTTGTCCACCAGCTGCACCGAGGACACCGCGAAGATGTTGCTCGGCACCACGCGCGCGGTCACCGAGTCCGGAATGCTCGCCAGGAAGCGGGGTTCGAGCTCGAGCACGACCCGGTTGTATCCGCCGTCGATCGCGGGAACGACCTCGCCCACGGTGCCCACCAGCACACCGCGGAACTTCACGTCCGAATGCGGTGGCAGGCCGTCGCCGACCTGCACGAGCAGCGCACTGATCTGCGCCTTCGCGTCGAAGGTGCCCGTCGATTTCATCAACACGGCCGTGACGCCACCCGCGATCAGCGCGACCGCCACGAATCCCCGGAAGAACAGCGCCAGTTTCGACGGTCCCCGTCCGTCCTTCTCGAACAGCACCGACATCTCAGCCGCCCAACCGCGCGCTGGCACCGATGCCCCACAGGGCGACGGTCAGCAGCAGATTGACGACGATCATCACCGAGATCGCGGCACGCATCGCACGGCCCGCCGCGATGCCGACACCCTGTGGTCCACCCGCGGCGTAGTACCCGTAGTAGCACTGGATCGTGGTGGTGAGCACAACGAAAACGACCGCCTTACCGAGCGAGTAGATGATGTCCGGCCCGTTCAGGACGAGCTGGAAGTAGTGGCGATAGGTCCCGATCGACAGCCCGCCCGAAACGCCGACCACCATTTCGACGGCGATGTAGTTCGCGGCGAGGCAGAGCAGATACAGCGGAACGATCGCGACCACCGCCGCGAGCAGCTTGGTGCTGACCAGGTAGGGAATCGAGCGGATCGCCATCGACTCCATCGCGTCGATCTCCTCGGCGATCGCCATCGAGCCGAGTTGCGCGGTGAAGCGGCAGCCCGCCTGCGCGGCGAAGGCCAGCGAGGCCATGATCGGGGCCAGCTCGCGGGTCGACGCCGTCGAGGCGATCAGCCCGATGGCCGGTTCCATCCCGAGCAGGTGCAGAGCGTTGTAGCCCTCCAGCCCGACGATCGCGCCGCCGGCCGCGCCCAGCACGATGATGACGCCCGCGGTGCCACCGCCGACGACGATCGAGCCATTACCCCACGCGATATCGGACAGCGTGCGCATGAATTCGGTGCGATAGTGCCGGAGCATGACCGGAATCGCGGCGACCGCGCGCACGAAGAAACTCAGCATGTGCCCGAGCCGCATGAATGCGACACCGAGCTGCTTCGAATATGTCGCCACCAGCCTGGTGCCGAACGGCTGATAGGTCGATGCCATTACAAACCCTGCCTGGGAAACAGCATCATGAAAAGCTGCGTGAACAATACGTTGACGATCATCAGCAGCAGAATCGAGGAGACCACGGTGGAATTCACCGAGTTCGCCACGCCGGCGGATCCGCCTTTCGTGGTCAGTCCTTTGTGGCAGGCGACCACGGCGACGATCGCGCCGTACACGACAGCTTTCACCAGCGTCAGCACGAGATCACCGACCGTGGCGAACGAGGCGAAGGTCGCGACGAAACTTCCGGGCGCTCCGCCCTGCGCGAAGACATTGAAGACGTAGCCGGCGACGAATCCGACGAAGCACACCACACCGGTCAGCGACACTCCGATCACGATCGCGGCCAGAAAGCGCGGGACCACCATGCGCCGGACCACCGACACGCCCATGATCTCCATCGCGTCGAGCTCTTCCCTGATCTTGCGGGAGCCCAGATCGGCGCAGATGGCGGACCCGACGGCCGAGGCCATCAGCAGTGCGGCGACCATCGGGGCACCCTGCCGGATGACCGCAAGCCCGCTGGCCGCACCGGCCAGCGAGGTGGCGCCGACCTGCCCGGCCAGCAGCCCGAACTGAATCGAGAGCGTCACCCCGATCGGGAGCGCGACGAAGATTGTCGGCAGCACCGCCGCCGAAGCCATGAACGCCCCCTGCGCGAGGGTTTCGCGCATCGCCAGTTTTCCGGTGAACAGGTCGAGGATCAGATATTGCACCGTCCGGACGCCGAGGACGAACTGACCGCCGACGGTCTCGATGGCGACCCCGGGATGACGATCCAGATATCCCCGGAACCACGCCGCGACTTCTCTGCTCGCCGGCATCGCGGACCGTCCCGAGCGCACCGCTCGGTCGCGGCGCTCATCAGCTGCCGGATCGAATCCGTTCACCATCGGTTGTCTCCTGGAGTTGACACTCGATCCCGTCGTCGCGGCGCCTGCCGAGCCGGCCCGGGAGGCGATGGGCGGCCGGTCTGCCCGTAACCCGCCCATCGCGAACGTGAGCAAGCATACTGTATCCATTACAGTTAGTCACGCAATACGATCGGGGAACACCATGGCCACCGATGACCGGCAGCTCGACGAGCTCGGCTACTACCTCCTGGCGGGCTCAGGCGGTGACGGACCCGCAGGACTCGCCGAACAAGCACGCGCGGGTGAGCGACTCGGCCTGGGCACCGCGTTCCTGTCCGAACGGTGGAACGTCAAAGAGGCGGCGTCGCTGACCGGCGCGGCCTGCGCGGTGACGCACCGCAGCCGGATCGCCACCGCCGCCACCAACCACAACACCCGGCACCCGCTGATCACCGCGTCCTGGGCCACGACCATGCACCGGCTCTCCGGCGGCCGGTTCACCCTCGGCATCGGACGCGGAGTCGCCGCACTGCATTCCGCGTACGGCATCGCGCCGGTGACGACCGCGCAGATGGCCGACTGGGCCGATGTCATGCGACGGCTCTGGCACGGCGAGGTGATCATCGGACACGACGGCCCGCTGGGCTCCTACCCCGTCCTCGCCCTCGACCCGGGCTTCGACGAGGACATCCCCCTGGCCGTGGTCGCCTTCGGCCCCAACACCCTCGCGCTCGGCGGCCGGGTCTTCGACGATGTCGTCCTGCACACCTATTTCTCGCCGGAGACCCTCCGCCGCAGCGTCCGGACGGTCAAGCTCGCCGCCGAGCGGGCGGGCCGCGATCCCGGCTCGGTCCGGGTGTGGTCGTGCCTGGTCACGGTGGGCGATCATCTGCCCGAGGAACTCCGGCTGAAGAAGACCGTCGCCCGGCTCGCGACCTATCTGCAGGGGTACGGCGATCTGCTGGTGCGGACCAACGACTGGGATCCCGCTGTCCTCCAGCGCTTTCGGGGCGATCCGGTGGTCACCTCGATCGCGGGCCCGATCGACTCGGTGGCGACCCCGGGGCAGATCGAGCACATCGCCGAGCTGCTGCCACCGGAGTGGCTGGCCTGCGCGGCCACCGGCACCCCGAGCCGCTGCGCCGAGCGTGTCCGCGAGGAGTTCACCCACGGCGCCGACCGCGTGATCCTGCACGGCGCGACACCGGACGAGCTCGCTCCCGTCGTCGCCGCCTACCGGGCCACAGACACGACGGGAGCCTCGAAGTGAGTGCACCGGTATCGATTCCGCGTCGCGCCGCCGACCTCACCCGGCAGTGGTTGCAGTCCGCCCTCGCCGCCGACGGTGCTGCCGTGATGGTCGAGGAGGTCGAGGTCTGCCCGATCGGCACCGGCCAGACGGCCGCGACATTCCGCGTCACCGCCCGCTACGGCGACAACGCCCGCACCTTTCCCTCGACCTTCATCGTCAAACTCCCCGCGGGCGACGACGGTGTCCGCGCCGGTGTCACCCTGGGCTACCTCAGCGAGGTCACCTTCTACCGCCAGGTCGCCGTCCACACGAAGGCGCCGATACCGCACTGCTTCCACAGCGACATCACCCCCGGCGGCACCGAGTTCGCCCTGCTCCTGGCCGACCTGGCCCCCGCGATTCCCGGCGACCAGCTCGCCGGCTGCGACGCCGACGCGGCGGCGCACGCGGTCGCCGCGCTGGCCGGACTGCACGGGCCGAGCTGGTGCGATCCGGCCTGGCTCGACCTCGGTGTCGCCATGCCCAAGCCCGGCGACACCGCCGGGTCGACCGGACTCGGCGAGGTGGCGCGGATGGCCGGCGACATCACCCTGCAGTCCCTCGGCACGCGCATGGATCCGCTCGATCGCGAAACTCTCGCCACCGCACTGGATCTGGTGACGTCCTGGCTGCTCGCCGGTGCCGGCACCGGCCGATTCGCGCTCCTGCACGGCGACTACCGGCTCGACAACCTGATGTTCGATCCCGCGACCGGCGCCGTCACCGTGGTGGACTGGCAGACCCTCGGCATCGGATTACCCGCCCGTGATCTCGCCTATTTCACCGCGACGAGCCTCGCTCCCACTCTCCGATCGGCGTGCGAGCACGATCTCGTCGACCGGTACCACCGGGCGCTGCTCGAGCACGGCGTCACCGGTTACTCCAGCGAGGAGTGCTGGCACGACTATCGATTCGGCATGCTGCAGGCGCCGTTGATCATCGCCCTTGGCGCCGCGTTCGCCACCCCGACAGCCCGGGGCGAAGAGATCTTCCTGGTCATGCTGGAACGCGCCTGCCGGGCGATCCGAGAGCTGGGCACGCTCGACCTGATCCGGGCCGTCTCCTGAGGCGCCCACCCTTGCGCGAATCAGTACTGTAAGTAGTACAGTAAGACAAACGTCTGCGTTCGCGCCGGTCCGCATCTCGACCGCCCACAGTGAAAGGACCAAGAATGACGAAGCTGGACTATCTGGCCGTCGATGTCGACAACCACTACTACGAGCCGCTGGACGCCTTCACCCGCCACCTGCCCAAGGAATTCCGGCAGCGTGGGGTGCAGATGGTCAACGACGGCAAGCGCACGCTGGCGATCATGGGCGGGAAGGTCAACCAGTTCGTCCCGAACCCGACCTTCGACCCGATCATCGAGCCGGGCTGCCTGGACCTGCTCTTCCGCGGCGAGATCCCCGATGGCGTCGATCCGGGCTCACTGATGAAGGTGGACCGGCTCACCGAGCACCCGGAGTACCAGAACCGCGACGCGCGGATCACCGTGCTGGACCGGCAGAACCTGGAGACCGTCTTCATGCTGCCGACCTTTGCCTGCGGCGTCGAGGAGGCGCTCAAGCACGACATCCCCGCCACGATGGCCTCGCTGCACGCCTTCAACCTGTGGCTCGACGAGGACTGGGGCTTCGACCGCCCCGATCACCGCATCGTCTCGGCCCCGATCATCTCCCTCGCCGACCCCGCGGCGGCCGTCGAGGAGGTCGAGTTCGTACTGAGCCGGGGCGCCAAGCTGGTCCTCGTCCGCCCGGCCCCCGTTCCCGGCGTCACCGGGCCGCGTTCCCTCGGCGATCCACTGCACGACCCGGTGTGGGCGCGACTGGCCGAGGCGGGCGTCCCGGTGGGTTTCCACCTCTCCGACAGCGGCTATCTCGCCATCAACGCGCTCTGGGGCGGTACCGCGACCTTCCAGGGTTTCGGCAAGAAGGACCCGCTCGACCAGATCCTGCTCGACGACCGCGCCATCCACGACACGATCGCCTCGATGATCGTGCACCAGGTGTTCACCCGCCACCCGGCGCTCAAGGTGGTCAGCATCGAGAACGGTTCCTATTTCGTGTACCGCTTGATCAAGCGCCTGAAGAAGGCCGCGAACACCGCGCCCTACCACTTCACCGAAGACCCGGTCGCCCAGCTGATCGACCACGTCTGGATCGCCCCCTACTACGAGGACGACGTCAAGTTGCTCGCCGAGACCATCGGCGTGGACAAGGTCCTGTTCGGCTCCGACTGGCCCCACGGCGAAGGCCTCGCCGACCCGACGACCTTCACCGCCGACATCCCCCAGTTCCCGGAGTTCTCCTACGAGGACACCCGAAAAGTCATGCGTGACAACGCCCTCGAACTCCTCGGCTCGAAGGTCGGAGTGTGACCACGCCACCGGCGGCCTGATCACCGACCGTCCCCACGCCCAGCCGGGAACCGGTGCGTGGGGATCGCCGATGGCCGCTATCCGGTGGTGAACTTCGTGACGTCGAGGATCAGGACGACCCGGTCGAGGACGTCGTCGGGCAGGGTGTCGTCGGTGTCGCCGTAGTACTCCCCCAGCTCGCGGTAGAACGCGCCTTCCTCGTCGGCGAGGACGGTGACGAGCCAGCCCTGGGTCTGCAGGACCCGCGACGGTGCGTCCGGGTCGGTGATGAGGAACGAGTAGTTCGGATTCGCCTGCAGGCTGGTGAATTTGCGTCGCGGGATGGTGTGGCTCATCCGCAGGTGGGCGCCGTCCCATTTGAAGCGCATCGGCGACAGGTCCGGCGAGCCGTGCGGGGTGACGGTGCCCAGGACGCCGACGATCGGCCGCTGGAGCAGGTCCTCGAATTCGGAAGGCACTCTCGAGACCATGACAAGTCCACCTCGCTCAATTGTTGCTATTACAGTAGTAACAACTGTATCTGATGTCGCATGCGCGCGCATTCAGACCCTGGGCGGTCATGGCTGGTATTGCTGAACGAATACGGTGTCGGCCCCCAGCGGGCCCACCACCGACGCACTGCCCGGGTGCCCGAGCGGCACATCACGACCCGGCAGCGGCTCGGTGAAGAACCGCGCGTTCTCGGCGACGAACTCCTCCTGCCCGGCGGGCATGTCGTCTTCGTAGTAGATCGCCTCCACCGGGCACGCCGGCTCGCACGCACCGCAGTCGGTGCACTCGTCGGGCTGGATGTAAGCCATCCGATTGCCCTCGAAGATGCAATCGACCGGGCACTCGTCGACACAGGCGCGATCCAGCACATCCACACACGCGGCACCGATCACGAACGTCATCCTGTCCTCCTCTGCCGAACCACCCCGGGAACCGGGATCGCCCACAATCCTGCGCCGTTCCCGGGCACCGGAGTAGTGGTCATCTGCCTACCGGCCCATCAATCAGCCTTATGGGGCTGCGTCGCTCAGCGGCGAACGCCGATATCGGTCGGCCGCACCGATGACTTTCCGGTGCATCCGTCGTCTGTATCTCCAGGTACCGGCAGACAGGAGCAGTGCGGCATGACGAAACCGCTACGCAGTAGCGTGACCTCGGTGCGGGCGAACGGTGTGGATCTCGGAATCGAGAGCTTCGGCCACACCGAAGACCCGCTGATCCTGCTGGCCGGCGGCACGACGATGCTGTCCTGGCCCGATGCGGTCTGCGAGCGGCTCGCGGCCGGCGGCCGCCGCGTGGTCCGCTACGACCTGCGTGACTCCGGCGAATCGACCACCCTCGACCCGGAGAATCCCGCCTACGATCTGCGGGACCTCGTTGCCGACGCGGCCGCGCTCGTCGCCGCGCTCGGTGCCGGGACCGCGCATCTCGGTGGTGTCGGCGTCGGTGGCATGGTCGCCCAGGTCGCCGCCCTGGACCACCCTGACCTGTTCTCCGCGCTCACCCTGGTCGGTACCAGGCCGGTGGCACCCGGCCCGGTCGACGACGACCTGCCCGATCACGAGTTCGCGCTCCTGGGCGCACTGTTCGCCCGCCCGCAGCCGGACTGGACCGACCGCGCCGCGGTCGCGACGTTCGCCGCCGAGGCGGCCGAGCCGATGGGCAACGATCCGGCGCAGACACGGCTGACGGCGGGCCGGATCTGGGACCGCACACCCACCGCCGATCCCGCGGTCCACCAGGCGAACCAGCTCGGGACGGTGTTCTCCCGTATCGACTGCGCACCACGCTGGCGGGATCGGCTCGCCGAACTCGACATCCCCACGCTCGTCGTGCACGGTCGCGCTGACCCGTTCTTCCCGGTGGGCAACGGCGAAGCCCTCGCCGCCGAGATCCCCGGCGCGCGACTGCTCGTCCTCGACGACATGGGTACCGATCTGCGCGCTTCCTCGGCCGGCCAGGTCGCCGCCGCGATGCTCGCACTGTGATTGCCGATCGCCGAGCACGTCCGCTGTTCTGCGGAAACCGCGCGTGGCGAAACGAGCGTTCGGCGAGGACACTGAGGAGGAACTCGACCTACGAACCTCAGGAGCATGCGATGGCACCCAACGGGCCGTTCGGCGTCGATCCCGAAGATTTCGAGCGTGCGCTGCGCGAAGCGGGCACCGAGCTTCGTGAGCTGCTCCGGAAGGCCGGGGTCCACCTCGATCGCGTGGACAACCTGGGCGTCGGTTCGCTGGCCTCCCTGCTCGGCCAGTTCGTCCAACCAGACCGGCCGAGTGCGCCCGAACCCGAACCCGAGACTGCCGGCGAGACCGGCAGCGGCGTGTGGGTCATCTACGGCATCGATGACGACGGCGCCGCCAGGGTCGACCAGGTGTTCCCCACCGAACTCGAAGCGTTACGCGCCCATCGCGACAACACCGACGTCCGCCGTCGAGTGCGGTTCCTGCCCTACGGCGTCCCGGCCGGCGTGCTGGACACACCCTGACTGCTCACAGCTCCGCTCGACCCGAGTTTGGTCACGAGGTTTAGTGCGTGACGTCAGCTCCGCAGAGCGTCCAGAATCTCTTGCTGCTCGGCCGGGATCTCCGGCGCGAACGTCT
>NZ_JBHZBX010000009.1:0-142982 GCF_042755165.1 Nocardia sp. NPDC059177
ACGGGGTTTAAGTTGAAATGGGGTGCACCGATGTCTTTTTAAGCTCGGGGGTCACGCCGATTGCACGATGACGCCGGTTCTACCGCACCTGCACGACAACCTTGCCGGTCGCGGTCCGTTCATCCAGCGCCGCAACAGCATCGGCGGTCCGCTCCAGCGGGTAGAGCACCGGTTCGGGGGCGACGATGGCGCCCGAGGCCAGCAGCGGACCCACCTCGGCCCACTGCTCGGCCAGGTAGGTGGGGTGGGTCATCACCCATTCACCCCAGGCCGCGCCGACGACCTCCACATTCTTGAGCAGCAGCCGGTTCACCTTCACCGTCGGGATCTCGCCCGCGGTGAAGCCGACGACCAGCAGCCTGCCGCCGCCGGCCAGCGAGCGGACGCTGTCGGTGAAACGGTCACCGCCGACCGGGTCGAGGACGATGTCGACGCCGCGGCCGTCGGTGAGTTCCTTCACCGCGGCCAGCCAGCCCTCGGTCAGCACCACATCGGTGGCGCCGTTGGCCTTGGCCACCTGCGCCTTCGCCTCGGTGCTGACCACGGCGATCACCCGGCCCGCGCCGAGCGCCTTGGCCATGCGCAGCGTCGAGGTGCCGATACCGCCGGCCGCGCCGTGCACCAGCACGGTCTCGCCCTGGGCGATCCGGCCGCGGGTGGTCAGGCAGAAATGCACGGTGAGGTCGTTGAACAGGATGCCCGCGCCCGCCTCGAGGGAGACATTGTCGGGCAGTTTGAACACCGCGTTGCCAGGCGCGACGGCGACCTCGGCGACGGCATTGCCGAGCATGGTCAGCGCGGCGACTCGGTCACCGGCCACCAGCCCGGACTCCGCGGGCGCCTCGCGCACGACACCGGCGACCTCGCCGCCGACGACGAAAGGCAGGCCCGGCTTCATCTGGTAGAGGCCGCGGGTCATCAGCACATCGGGGAAGGCGATGCCCGCCGCGTGCACGTCGATCAGGACGCCGCCGGGGTAGGCCACGGGTTCGGGCAGGTCGACGATCTCGATCGCCGACGGTCCATCCAGCCGGGCGACCTGTGCTGCACGCATATCGGAAAACCTCTCTGTTGACATACTCCAGCCGAACATAGCCGGGGCCTGGGTTCAGCGATGGGCGAATTCCAGCATCGGCTCGCTCACCAGCTGTTCGCCGTTTTGGGTGATCGTCAGCCCGGACGCGGTCACCACGTAGCGGGTGTTGTCGGTCGGGTTGGTCGCGATGAAACCGCCGCCACCGGTCGGCACCGGGTCGTCGAGCTCGATGCCGAGGCCGTCGCTGGCCCTGGCGCCCTTGTAGTAGTACCGGTTGTCGCCGGTGTGGCAGATGACGATCCGTGAGCCGGTGGTGCGCGCGATGGTCATCGCCGCGTCGTTGTCGTTGCAGCGCGCTGCGCCGGCGAGGAAGCCCTGCCCGTCGGCGCCGGTGACGCTGGACTGCAGCGGCGGCACCGTGGTGACCACGGGTGTCGGCTGCTCGACCGCGCCGGTCGGTTCGGTCACGTCGGTCACCTCCACCGGCGGCAGTTCCATCGAACTGACCACCGGCGGATCGGCGACCGGAATGACTGGTTCGTCATCGATGCTCAGCATCACCCACACGGCCGCGCCGACCGCGGCGATCACGACCAGCGCGCCCAGCGCCCCGGCCAGGATCGGGGTCGACGAATCACGTTGCGGCGGTAGCGGCAACGGTGCGGAGGGATGGGTGTGCCCGCCGGGCCTGGTGGGCTGCTGCGCGGGCACCCGGTGGCCCGGCGGCGGTGTCCACTGGCGGGCGGCGGCCGCGGGGACCACCACCTGCGGACCCGACACCGTGGGCGGCGGATCGACGACGTCGTCGTAGGCGCGCGGGTCGACCGCCACCTGCGGACCCGACACCGTGGGCGGCGGGTCGGCGAGGTCAGAGGCGCGCGGGCCGACCGCCACCTGCGGACCCGACACCGTGGGCGGCGGGTTGACGACGTCGTAGGCGCGCGGGCCGGTCACCGGAGCGGACGCCGTCGCGGCCGACACCTGTGGACCGGGCACCGTGCTCGGCGCCGACCGCTCGGCCTGCACCAGCGCCGCGCGAGCTGCCCTGGCCAGGTGGCCGGGGCTGGCGTAACGCTGCTGCGGCCGCTTGGCCATGCCGCGTTCGACCACGGCGTCGAAGTGCGCCAGAAAGGTGTCGACGGCGCTGGGCCGCGGCGGCGGGGCCATCTGATGCGAGCCGATCGCGCCCGCGAGACTGTTCACCGGGAACGGGACCCGCCCGACCAGGCATTCGTAGAGCACGCAGGCCAGCGCGTAGGTGTCCACCGCCGGGCTCATCGGGACGTTCTCGAAGCGTTCCGGCGCCATGTAGGCCATCGAGCCGACCGCACTGCCCGCGCTGGTCAGCTGCGGGTCGGTGGCGGCGTGCGCGATCCCGAAATCGACCAGGTAGGCGAACAGGGAACCGGTGAGCAGGATATTGCCCGGTTTCACGTCGCGATGGACCAGGCCGAGCTCGTGCGCGGCGTCCAGGGCGGCGGCGATCTGCTCGACGACCTGCACCGATTCGGCCGGGGTCAGCCTGCCGTGCTCGGCCAGCCGGTCCTTGAGATCGACGCCTTTGACCAGGCGCATGTCGATATAGAGGACACCGTCGACCTCACCCCAGTCGTGCACCGGGATGACATGCGGTTCCTGCACCGTCGCCATGGCCTGGGATTCGCGGCGGAAACGCTGCACGTAGGTAGGGTCACCGGCCAGTTCCCGGTTGAGTATTTTGAGCGCGACGACGCGATTCTTGCTGGTGTCGAAGGCCTCGTAGACCTCCCCCATACCGCCGACTCCGAGGAGCCTGCGAATCTCATAGCGCCCGAACATCGAGCCCGACATCGCCCCGCCGGCCATCACTGCAGGCTACCGGGAGCGGGTAGGTATGTCATGTGTGACAACTGCCTCGGCGTGAGGGTGTGATCTGCGACCCGTAAAGTCGTCTGCAGAACTACGCAAGAAGTCGCGGCGCACCCTGGTGAGCCGTGCAAGGAGCACACGTGTCACTCGATCAGCCACTGGCCCCGCTTCCCCAGGAGGGCATGGGTTTCGCCACGGCGTGGCCCGTCCGGGCTGGCGACGTGGACCCCTATCACCGGCTGCGCTTGGATGCCGTGGCGCGCTACCTGTCCGACATCGCCTGGGACGAGCTGCATCAGACCACCCTGCACCGCACCGACCCCACCTGGATCGTGCGGCGCACCGTCATCGATGTGGTCCGCCCGATCGTCTGGCCCGACCAGGTGCGCCTGACCCGCTGGTGCGCGAGCATGTCCACCCGGTGGACGAACATGCGCACCCGGATCACCAGCGAGGGCGGCGGCCTGATCGAGACCGAAGGCTTCTGGATCAACCTCAGCGAATCGAGCAACCTGCCCGCCCGGATCAGCGACGACGGCCTGGCCTACCTGGCCAGGTCCACCGACGAGCACCGGTTGCGCTGGCGGCCCTATCTCACCGATCCGGCACCGCGCGAGTCCGACACCGATCTGCCGTTCCCGATCCGCGCGACCGATATCGACCAGTACAACCACGTCAACAACGCCTGCTACTGGCAGGCGGTCGAGCAGTACCTCGTCGACTATCCGAAGCTGGTCGCCGGGCCGCATCGCGCGGTGATCGAATACGTCGCGCCGGTGCTGGCACGCGAACACATCACCGTGCGCGCCCGCTACGAGCCCGGCGACGTGACCGGCAAGCTGACGCTGCGGCTGTGGTTCGTGGTCGGCGGCATCACCACGACCGTCGTCCGGATCATGCCACTACCTGAGTAGAAAGCCCCGGCCCCGCGCGGGACCGGGGCCGTCGACTACCCCTTGGCGGCCTTGAGCAGGTCGGCGCGGGTGGTGAACTTGACCCGCGGCCTGCCCGCCGACTTACCCGCCGACTTCTCGGCCTGGTCGATGGTCTTCCAGCCCTTGCGGTCGACCAGATCGGGCTGACGCTGTGCGAGCAGTGCCTGCAGGGCGGCCCGGTCGCCGGTCGGCGCGGTCAGCTTGCCCGCGATGAAATCGCTGATCAGCGCTTCCACCGTCTCCTCGGCATCGAGCCGGTTGGAACCGATCACGCCGCGCGGGCCGCGCTTGATCCAGCCCGAGACGTATACACCCGGAACGGGTTCGGTCGCCTCGATGACCCGGCCGTGTTCGCTGGGCACCGTGCCGCGGCGCTCGTCGAAGGGCAGCCCGGCCACCGGCACACCGCGGTAGCCGATCGCGCGCAGCACCAGGCCGGTGTCGAGGGTCTCGGTGCGGTCGGTGGCGGTGGCCACCAATTGCCCGTTCTCCTCGGTCAATTCGTTGTGCGCGAACTCGAGCGCGCGCGCGTGCTCCTCGCCGTGTACCGCGGTCGGTGTGGCCAGGTAGCGGAAGACGATCCGCTTGTTGGCCGGATCGGGCGTGGCCTGCGAGTACTCCTGGGCCAGCTGGTATTTCAGGCGCAGCGAGGGCTCGATGTTCGGGTCGTCGAGCTGGGCCCGGCTGTGCGGGTCCAGCTCCAGCTCGGCCGGATCGATGATCACATCGACGCCCTGCATGTGCGTGAGCGCCAGGAACTCCGGCGAGCTGTAGGCGCCCTGCAGCGGGCCGCGCCTGCCGAGGATCACCACCTCGCGGATATTGCTGCGGCGCAGCGCGTCCAGCGCGTGATCGGCGATATCGGTCTTGGCCAGCTCGTCCGGGTGGGCGGTGAGCACGCGGGCCACGTCGAGGGCGACGTTGCCGTTGCCGACGATCACCGCGCGCTCGCCGGACAGGTCGAACTCGCGCTCGGCGAAATCGGGGTGCCCGTTGTACCAGGCGACGAACTCGGTGGCCGAGTGGCTGCCGGGCAGGTCCTCGCCGGGCACACCGAGGCGGCGGTCGCTGGAGGCGCCGACGGCGTAGATCACCGCGTGGTGATGGGCGAGCAGCTCCTGGTGATCGATGTGCTCACCGACCTCCACATTGAGGTAGTACTGCAGGGTGTCGCGGCGGAACGCGGAGTCGAACATGTTCGCCACGCCCTTGGTACCCGAGTGGTCGGGCGCGACGCCGGCCCGGATCAGGCCCCACGGGGTCGGCAGCCGGTCGAACATCTCGACCTCGACGTCGCTGCGGCGCAGCAGCTCGTCGGCGGCGTAGCAGGCGGCCGGACCGGCGCCGACGATCGCGACGCGCAGCGTGCCGAGGTCCTTGGGCGGGCGCGCCGGCGTGCTGAGCGGATCGAAGTTCGACTCCAGCGGGTGGCGCTGGAAGTAGGCGGCGTTGATCTCGCGATACCTCGACAGCGAGGCGAGCAGGTCGTCCTCGGAGAAGATGGCGTCCACCGGGCAGGCGTCGACACAGGCTCCGCAGTCGATGCAGGTGTCAGGGTCGATGTGCAGCATTTCCGCCGTGGCGAACTCCGGCTGATCCGGAGTCGGGCGAATGCAGTCGACCGGGCACTCGGTAACGCAGCTGGCGTCGTTGCAACAACGCTGCGTGATGACGTAGGCCATGGGTGCAGATCCTCGAAATGTGTGGTCGGTGGCTCGAGACGGCACTGTCGAGCACCCGCGGCGGGGTATGCCGTGGGCAAATCGACGGTGACGCACCTTTCAGTGTGCCTCGAGTGTGACAGTGACCTCACCCGCGGGCCGGATTACGGTGGTCACATGGCGGCGACCCTGATCCTGATGCGGCACGGCAAATCGGCCTATCCCGACGGCGTGGGCGATCACGAACGCCCGCTGGCGCCGCGCGGGCAACGCGAGGCCGCGCTGGCCGGTGACTGGTTGCGCGCGACCCAGCCGGCGATCGACGCGGTGCGCTGCTCGACGGCCACCCGCACCAGGCAGACCCTCGCGGCCACCGGCGTCGCCGCCCCGGTGGAATACACCGGCGAGATCTACGAGGCGAACCCGCACACGCTGATCGAATTGATCCAGCTCACCGACGACGCGATCTCGACCCTGCTCGTCGTCGGCCATGTACCCGGAATCCCCTGGACCGCCTGGGAATTGGCGCACAACCGGGACTCCGAACAGGCCACCGAACTGAGCCGCAAGTTCCCGACCTCGGCGCTGGCGGTGCTCGAATTCGACCGGCCGTGGGCACAGGTCGACCCGGGGTCGGGCGAACTCACGTTCTTCCACGTCCCCCGCTGATCGCCGCCTACTTCAGCAGCTTGCCCCCGACGACGATCCCGACGCCGAGCAGCGCCAGCAGCACGAAGGCGACGAAGCCGTTCGTCAGCCACCACACCACGCCGAGTACCAGCACCACCGGAGCGACCGCGATCGCGGTGATCACGGGGCTCTCCTTGACCGTCTCCCAGGCCGAACGGGCCCGGATCCGGTCGATGTCCTTACCAGCCATGTGATCCAGACTACGTTCGTGTCGGTCCCCGGTGCCATGCTGAACGCCATGGATTGGAAAATCGAACTCGTTGCCATCCCGGTCACCGACGTCGATCGGGCCAAGGATTTCTACACCAGCATCGGCTTCAACGCCGATCACGACCACACACCGAGTCCCGACATCCGCTTCGTCCAGCTCACCCCGCCGGGTTCGGGTTGCTCGATCTGCCTCGGCCGCGGGCTCACCGAGGCCGCGCCCGGCAGTGTCGAGGGCATGCAGATGGTGGTCGCCAGCGCGCAGCAGGCCTACGAACAGCTCGTGGCCGCCGGTGTGGCGGCCACCCCGGTCCAGGACATGGGCTGGGGCAAGTTCACCTTCTTCGCCGATCCCGACGGCAACCGATGGGCCGTGCAGGAGCTGCCGAAGTACAACTGAATTCGCTCGTCCCGGGACAATGGCCCTTGCTTGGAGCGCACTCCAGGTGGATAGCGTCGACACGGTTCCACGAGAAGGGACGAGCAACGATGGATCCGGACGCGACCGCGCGCGACGGCGGTGCCGCCGAGCAGTTCGAACGCCCCCGATATTCGATCGGTGAGGTGGCCGAACGCTCGGGGCTCAGCCGCGACACCCTGCGCTGGTACGAGAAGATCGGCCTGATGGGCTACATCGGCCGCGACCACACCGGCAATCGCCGTTTCAGCGATCGCGACCTGGAGTGGCTCACGCTGATCACCCGGTTGCGGCTGACCGGCATGCCGGTGGCCGACATGATCCGCTACGCCGAACTGGTGCGTGCAGGCGAGCACACCTATCCGGAGCGGCTGGCGATGTTCCGGCAGACCAGATCCGACGTGCTCGACAAGATCGCGGAACTCCAGCAGACCGTGGCCGTCCTCGACTACAAGATCGCCGTCTACGAAGGCAGGCCGGCCACGCTGACCACGTCGACGAGCCAGGAGTAGCGGCCTGTGGTCGCGGCGGGCCGTGGCGCGCGGCGCTAGCATCGCGAGGGTGACCGAACGCCACGACCGCGTATGGATCGACAAGCAGCACCCGGCCATCTTCAAGGCGCTCAGCGCGACCGCCGCCGAGATCCGGGCCGCCGCCGGTGCCGCCGGGATCGAGCGACGGTTGATCGAGTTGATCAACCTGCGGGTCTCCCAGATCAACGGCTGCCCGTACTGCCTCGATGTGCACGAGCACGCTGGGCTGGGCGCCGGGTTGTCCGCGCAGGAGATCGCGGTGCTGCCGGCCTGGCGGCGCGGTGGCACCTATTCCGCCGCCGACCGGGCCGCGCTCGGGCTGGTCGAGGCGGTCACCACCCTGCCGGAGGAGGACCGCGCCGATCGGGAATACGAGATCGCGCGCGAGCATTGGTCCGAGGAACAGATCTCGGTGATCGTCTGGATCGCCGTCGCGATCGGCGCGTTCAATCGCGTGTCGATCCTGAGCGCGCACCCGGTTCCGGTGCGGAAGGAGCGCAAGAAGATGCCCGAGACCACCCCCGCCGCGCAGCCCGTTCCGGCCGAGGCCGAGCGCCGCGTCGTGCGCAACGACGAGCAGCACCGCTACGACGTGTTCTACGACGGCGAACTGGCCGGCTTCGCCGAGTACATCGAGCGTGGCGACGACACCGATTTCACCCACACCGAGATCGACGGCGCCTACGCGGGCAAGGGGCTGGGCAGCGTGCTCGCCCGGCTGGCGATCGAGGACGTGATCGCGCGCGGGCGCACCATCACCGCGCACTGCCCGTTCATCCGCGGCTGGCTGGACAAGCACCCCGAGTACGACGCGCACGTAGTCGGCAAGGGCATCACGAAATGAGCGACCTGGAGGCCGATCCCACCGAGGCGCTGTGCGAGCCGTCGCCCGGACCGGGACCGATCTCCGAGCTGTATCCGGCCAGGGAGGTCCCGCTCGGCGGCGTGCGCGGGGTGTATGTGGAACGCACACTGCCACAACGGGATCTGCCGACCGTGGGCGCGTGGTGTTTCCTGGACCGGTTCGGTTCGCCGACCGTCACCCGGACCGGCGCGTCGCCCGATATCCTGCCGCATCCGCACATCGGCCTGCAGACGGTCACCTGGCCGCTGGACGGCCGGATCCGGCACCGTGATTCGGTGGGCTCGGATGTGGAGATCGAGCCGGGTCAGCTGAATCTGATGACCTCCGGGCGCGGGATCGCGCATTCGGAGTTCGGGGTGCCGGGCGCGGCCGCGGGCAACGGCCTGCAGTTGTGGATCGCGTTGCCCGGCAGCGCGCGCGAGGACGCGCCGCATTTCGAGCAGCATCGCGAGCTGCCGGTGTACGAAGAGCCGGGTCTGCGGGCCACGGTGCTGATCGGTTCGCTCGGCGGGGTCACCTCGCCCGCGCGGGCCTACTCACCGATCGTCGGCGCCGATATCGTGCTCGACCCGGGCGCCGAGGTGCGGCTGCCGGTGGAGCGGGCCTTCGAGCACGCGGTGCTGGTGATCGCGGGGACGGTCGAGGTCGACGGGGTGGAATTGTCCGCCGGTCCGCTGCTGTATCTGGGCACCGACCGCGCCGAGCTGCGGCTGACCAGTACCGAGGGCGCGCATTTCGCGCTGCTCGGCGGCGAGCCGTTCGCCGAGGAGCTGGTGATGTGGTGGAACTTCGTCGCCCGCAGCCACGAGGAGATCCTCGTGGCGCGCGAGGCCTGGGAAGCCCGCGACATCAGCCGTTTTCCCACGGTGCTCGGCCACGGCCCCGACCAGCGGATTCCCGCGCCGCCGCTGCCGCCGCTGCGGTTGAAGCCGCGCAAACGCGCGACCGGCTGCACCCACCGCTGATCCGGCGCCTGCCGTGGCACCGGATCAGCCTGCGGTCAGCGGCCTTCGGCGAGCAGGGCGTCCAGGGCGCGGTAGCTGCGCCCGTCACCGAGGTCCGTTCGTTCGAGGAATTCTCCGAGACGGGGGTCATCTCGAAGCGCTCGGCCAGCTCGCTGATACTGGCGGGCCCACGCCCGAGCTGCTCGCGGATGCCCCGCCGGGTGGGGTCCGCGAGCGCCCCGAACGAGGCATCCAGGAAGTCATACGGGTGGCGTCACGCATTCGGCGAAAACCGTGGACGGCCGGGCCGGTTAACTACTACGCTTTGTCGTAGACATCGACTCGAGGGGGATCACATGGACCAGGCCACCTGTTGCGTCGTGGGCGGCGGACCGGCCGGCATGATGACCGGGCTGCTGCTCGCCAGGGCGGGCGTGCGGGTCACCGTGCTGGAGAAGCACGCCGACTTCCTGCGCGACTTCCGCGGCGACACCGTCCACCCGTCGACGGTGCGGCTGCTCGACGAACTCGGCCTCGGCGACGATTTCGCCCAGCTCCCCCAAGCCGCGCTGACCAAGATGCACATGTATGCCGGGGACCGGCTGGTCCTCGCCGCCGACCTCACCCGGATTCCCGGCCGGTACCGGCACATCGCGATGGTGCCGCAGTGGGACTTCCTCGACCTGCTGGCCCGCGCCGCCGCCACCGAACCCACCTTCACCCTGCTGATGCCCGCGACCGCCACCGGCCTGATCCACGACGGCGATACCGTCACCGGCGTGCGCTACCGCGACGCCGACGGCGCCGAACAGGCCCTGCGCGCCGATCTGGTGATCGCCTGCGACGGCCGCGATTCCGTGGCGCGCGAGGCCGCGGGCCTGTGTCAGCAGCGCGAGGACGTCCCGATGGACATGTGGTTCTTCCGCATCCCGAAATCCGCCGACGACCCCGTGGGTGACGCGTCACAGGTTCGCTTCACCAGCGGAAACTCCGCGGTCGCGATCGATCGAGGTGACTACTACCAGACCGGCTACCTCATCGAGAAGGGCAGCGACGCGACACTGCGTGCCACGCACGAGGTGAGCTGGCTGCGCGAGCGCGTCGGCGAACTCTTCGGCTGGCCCGAGACGGCGACCGCGGCGATTCGTTCCTGGGACGATGTCAAGCTGCTCGATGTCACCGTCGGCATACTGGAGCAGTGGTACGTGCCGGGTCTGCTGTGCATCGGCGACGCCGCGCACGCGATGTCACCGGTCGGCGGAGTCGGAGTGAATCTCGCGATCCAGGACGCCGTGGCCGCTGCCCGGATCCTGGCCGCACCACTGCTCGACCGTGCCGTCGACATCACCCACCTGCGCCAGGTCCAACGCCGACGCCTGTTGCCCGCCAGCTTCACCCAGCGCTCCCAACGGGCCGAGCACGAGATGCTGATCGCCCCCGCGCTGCGCGGAACGCTGCGCGCCGCCCCACTGCCGCTGCGGATCGTCGACTCTGTACCGATGCTGGCCGGGCTCGCCGCCTACGTCGGCGGCATCGGCATCCGCCCCGAGCATGCACCGGACTTCGCCCGTCGTCCGAGCGGCGAAACGCCTCAGCACACCACGGCGCGCTGAGGCGGAGACCGGACCCGCCGCCGTGACTTTCCGAAACGGCGCGCAGCGGTTAGGTTTGCCGCGACGAGCGGGACGACCTGTCCCGGCTGGATGTGCGGGAGGCTTGGCGGGATGAGGATCGGCACTGTGCTCGGAGCAGCGCTGCTGGCGGCGGGGGTCACCCTGTCGGCGACCGGGATCGGCGCCGCCGACCCCACCCAGCCCGGCATCACCCCGCTGCCCGCCCCCGCGGACACCCAGCCCGGCGTCACCGTTGCACCCGCGCCGACGACCGGATCCGCCCCGGCGGGTACCCAGCCCGGCATCCAGCTGCTGCCCGCGCTGCGCGGTACCGACAAAGCCGTGGACTACGCGGTCGCGGTGTCGCAGGATCGGCGCGCGGTGGTGACCACGCTCGACGCGGGCCGGTTCGACCTCGTGCACGACGCGCAGGTCGTCACCGTCACCGATGCCGCCGGCGCGGTGATCGCGGCGCTGCCGATGGCCGTGCGGCTCGGCCAGCACACCGTGTCGCTGACCCCCGCGATCGACCCCACCGGCACCCGCCTCACACTCACCCCGATCGGCGAGTCCGACACTCCCGTACGCGATATCAGCGCCCAGGAACGCTTCTTCGCCGAGACCCAACGGCTGCAACCGCAGATCATCGAAGGCGCGGCGATCGGGGCGGCGATCGGTTTCGTGCTCGGCTTCCCGCTCGGGCTGTTCGTGCTGGACTTCATCACCGTGCCGGTGGCGACCGTGGCCGGCGCGGCGATCGGGGCGATGGCGGGATACGCGATGGCGGGTGGCCAGCCCGCGGTCGACACCGCGATCGCCTACCTCACCGGGGCACCCTGAGCCGTCAGGCCGGACTGAGGCGCTGCGAGCCGATCACCCGCAGCAGCGCCATCTTCTCCGCGGCATCGGTGCCGGGGCGCGGCAGGTAGACCAGCAGTCGCTGCGCCGCGTTCCGGGTGACCAGCACTTCGCAGACGGTGTCGATCAGCCCGACCTCGGGATGCCGGAACCGCTTGACGTCGGTGACCCGCACCGCCACCTCATGCTCGTTCCACAGTTCCTCGAATTCCGCGCTGCTGCCGCGCAATTCGGCGATATAGGCGGCGACCTCGGGATCGTCGGCCCGGCGCGCGGCGACGGCCCGCAGATCGGCGACGTGGCTGCGGGCGAGCCGGTCCCAATCCTCTTCCGGGAACAGGGCTCTGGCGGCGGGATCGGTGAACCAGCGCCACGCGTAATAGCGGTCGAGACCGCGCTGGGCGCCGTGGTCGCCCGCGAGCAGGGTGTGCATGCGGTTCTGCACGAGCACCTCTCCGAGTTCGGTGATCACGGCGGCGGGGGTGTCGTCGAGTTTGTCCAGCATGTGCAGCAGTCCGGGGCCGACGTGCTTGTCGCGCAGCTCCCGATCCGGGGACGGATGCCCGCACAGGTGGAACAGGTGGTCGCGTTCGTCGTCGCTGAGCCGCAGCACGCGGGCGAGGGCGGTCAGCACCTGGGTCGACGGTCGCGGTCCACGGGCTTGCTCGAGCCGGGTGTAATAGTCGGTCGACATGCCGGTGAGCAGGGCGACCTCATCGCGGCGCAGCCCCGGCGTCCGCCTGCGCACGCCGGGTGGCAGGCCCACCTCGGCGGGCGTGAGCTGTTCGCGGTGCCTGCGCAGGAAGTCGGCGAGCTCGGGGCGGTTCATCCCTCCATGGTGCGCGTACCGGCGCGCCCCAGCCAGGGATCGCCGGTCCCCCGATCCGCGCTCTCTGCCGCACCACGCGCGCCCGGCGCAGGCTGTGGTCATGACGAACACACAGATCACCACCGCCCGAACCACGCTCGGTAGCACCGGCCCCGCGGTCAGCCGCCTCGGGCTCGGCGCGATGGGCATGTCCGGCGCCTACGGCGCCGCCGACGACCAGGAATCCACCGCCACCCTGCACGCCGCCATCGACGCGGGTATCAATCTGATCGACACCGGCGACTTCTACGCCGCGGGCCACAACGAACTGCTGATCGGCAAGGCCATCGCCGAACGGCCACGCGAGGACGTCGTGCTGAGCGTGAAGTTCGGCGCGCTGCGCGGCCCCGACGGCGGGTGGAGCGGGTTCGACGGCCGCCCCGCCGCCGTGCGCAACTTCCTCACCTACAGCCTGACCCGCCTCGGTGTCGACCACGTCGACGTCTACCGGCCCGCGCGCCTGGACCCCGGGGTCCCGATCGAGGACACCGTCGGCGCCATCGCCGAGCTGGTCCAGGCCGGATACGTGCGCCACATCGGCCTGTCCGAGATCGGCGCCGACACCCTGCGCCGCGCCGCCGCGGTGCACCCGATCACCGATCTGCAGATCGAGTACTCGCTGCTCTCACGGGGCATCGAGAGCGAGATCCTGCCAGTCGCCAGGGAACTCGGTGTCGGTGTCACCGCCTACGGTGTGCTCTCGCGCGGCCTGCTCAGCGACACCTTCCGCGCCGGTGCCGCCCCGACCGATGTCACCGACTTCCGCACCCACAGCCCGCGTTTCCAGGGCGAGAACCTCACCCGCAACCTGCGTCTGGTCGAGGCGCTCGCGGATCTCGCTGCGACCAAGGGGGTTTCGGTCGCCCAGCTGGCGATCGCCTGGGCACTGCACCGTGGCACCGATATCGTGCCGGTGATCGGCACCCGCCACCGTGCCCGGCTGGCCGAGGCGCTCGACGCCGTGGTGATCAGCCTGAGCCCGGCGGAACTGGCCGCGATCGAGGCGGCCGCCCCCGCCGCGGCCGTCGCGGGCGCGCGCTATGCCCCCGCGCAGATGGCCATGCTCGACAGCGAGCGCTGACCCGCACGAATCCGTCGCCGTCCTCGGCTACCGTTGACACACAAGTGGACTCCCGCACCAGCGCCGGAGACGCACGTTGTGAGTGGGTGGTGAGAGACGTGTTCGACCCGCTGGCCGATATCGACCGGGCACTGGCCGAGCAGGCCGGCTGGACCTGGTTCGACGACTACCTGCTGTACACGTGCGGGGTCGTCGAACTGCTCGCGAGCGGGCGGGTCACCCAGATCCCGTCCGCCGCGACCCGGGTCCGGCTCGACCCCGGCGAAACCTGCCTGGCCGACGGCGGCGTCCAATGGTTCAGCTGGCGTGGCCTCGGCGACAGTCGCGGCGCCCGGGGCCGGACCCCACTGGGGTCGATTGCGCCACTGGGCACCACCTCGCGTCGGCTGCGGGCCGAGGCGGCCGGACCGCGGTGGGTGGCGGAGCGGCCGGGGACCGCGATGGTGTCGAATCACCGGATCCACCTGGCCAATCCGGAGCGGTCGTTCTCGCTGCACTGGTCGGCGCTGGAGAGCGTCGACCTCACCGCGGCCGACCTGGTCGCCTGCCGGTTCCCGGATCACAGCCGCAAGTTGCAGCAGTTGCAGGTCCGCAGCGCGTGGGCGCCACTGATCTTCGTCACCGCGGCACTGCGGCACTTCCCGCAACATCCGCTGCTGCGGACCGGCGCCTGGCTGCCCGCCGGATTCGAGGACAAATGCCATCTCGCGGGCAAGAAATGCCCGAAGGTGCGTTCGCTCTGACGTGGTGACTTCGACCCGTGACAACGCGACCCGGATGCGGTCCGGCCTGTTGTTCGCGCTGGCATCCGCCACCTCCTTCAGCCTGTCCGGCCCGCTCGCGCGCGGGCTGATGAACGCGGGCTGGAGCTCGGCCTCGGTCGTGGCCGTGCGGGTCCTGCTGGCGGGGATCGTGCTCCTGCCACTGGCACTCCCCCAGCTGCGCGGCAACTGGAATATGGTGCGCGCCAACGCGAAACTCATCATCGCGTACGGCCTGGTCGCCGTCGCGGGCACCCAGCTCGCCTATTTCAACGCGGTCGCGCACATGACGGTCGGGGCTGCGCTGCTGATCGAATACACCGCGCCGGTCGCCGTCGTCGGCTGGATGTGGGCGCGGCATCGGCAGCGGCCCGGGGTCGCGACCATCATCGGCGCCGCTCTCGGCATCCTCGGCCTGCTGCTGGTACTCGATGTGCTGTCAGGTCTGTCCACCGACCCCGTCGGCATCGCCTGGGCCCTGACAGCGATGTTCGGCGGCGCGGCGTACTTCGTGCTCTCCGCACACGGCGGCGAACTGCCCGGCACTGTCCTCGCCGCAGGCGGGCTGCTCATCGGCGGAGTCACCCTGCTGCTGGCCGGCGCGGCGGGCATCGTGCCGTTGCACGCAACCACCGAGCCGGTCGTCTTCGCCGGCTTCCACACACCCTGGTGGGTCCCGGTACTGGTCATCGGCATCGTCACCGCCGCCATCGCCTACGTCACCGGCATCGCCGCCACTCGCCGCCTCGGCTCCCGCCTGGCCTCCTTCATCGCACTCACCGAAGTCCTCGCCGCCCTCCTGTTCGCCTGGGCCCTACTCGGCGAAGCCCCCCGCCCGATCCAACTACTCGGTGGCACCCTGATCCTGCTCGGCGTGATCACCGTCCGCCTCGGCGAACCCGAAACCATCGCCCTCGGCGACCCCGAAGCCCAAACCGCCGCCGACGACATCACTGCAGCACACCCCGACTCACCGAATCACCAGCGGTAGCTGAGGGAGGCCACCTCCATATCCTCAGTTGTCGATTATCTGACGCCATAGTGAGGGGATGACATCAGATACCTTGTGGCCGGGTCCGAAACCAGCACCGTCCAACTGTCGTCGCGGGAGCCTAAGGAACTACGTTGATGTAGTCGAGCCCCGCTGTGCGGACCGCACGGAAGTGATGGTCGGCCGTGGCGATGTCCTGGACTTGCAGGCGCTCCGCGACGGCGATCAGTGAGGCATCGGCCGCACCGAGCGGGAAGAGGGCCGCCAGTCGGTCAGGGGTACCGGACTTGACCAGGCGCAGCAATGCCTCGCGGGCCGCCGGGGCGGTCTCGGGTCGTAACTGCTCGACCAACCGGTGTAGCTCGGGGTAGTGGTCATAGGCCGCGGTCATGAGTCCCGCGATACCGAAACGACTCGGCCCCGAACGACGAACGCCCCGCTCCACGAAGGAGCGGGGCGTTCAGGGTACTGCCTAGCGGTAGTCGCTGAAGCCGTAGTCGTCCAGCGGCACTGCGGCGCCGGTGGAGGAGCCGAAGCTGTCCGGCGAGTAGTAGGTGTCGTCGTAGGACGGCACCGCGTACGCGGCGGCACGGGCTTCTTCGGTCGGCTGCACCTGGATGTTGCGGTAACGGTTGATACCGGTACCGGCCGGGATGAGCTTACCGATGATCACGTTCTCCTTCAGGCCGATCAGCTTGTCGGAGCGGCAGTTGATGGCCGCGTCCGTCAGCACTCGGGTGGTCTCCTGGAAGGAGGCCGCCGACAGCCACGAATCGGTGGCCAGCGACGCCTTGGTGATACCCATCAGCACCGGACGGCCGGAGGCGGGCTCGCCACCCTCGGCCACCACGCGACGGTTCGAGGCCTCGAACTCGGCACGCTCGGTGAGCGAACCGGGCAGGAACTCGGTCGCACCCGAATCGATGATCGTCACGCGACGCAGCATCTGGCGCACGATGACCTCGATGTGCTTGTCGTGGATCGACACACCCTGCGAGCGGTAGACCTCCTGGACCTCGTGGACCAGGTGGACCTGCACCTGACGGGGACCCATCACGCGCAGCACCTCGTGCGGATCGGCAGCGCCCTCGAGCAGCTGCTGACCCACCTCCACGTGGTCACCGTCGGCCAGCAGGCGCTCGGTGCCGTCGTCGTGCTTGAACACACGCAGACGCTGACGCTTCGAGAGCTTGTCGTAGACGACCTCGTCCGACCCGTCATCAGGGATGATCGTGATCTTGTAGAAGCGGTCGTCGTCCTCGAGGCGCACCCGGCCCGAGACCTCAGCGATCGGCGCCTTGCCCTTGGGGACACGGGCCTCGAAGAGCTCCTGGACACGCGGCAGACCACCGGTGATGTCGTCGCCGGCGACACCACCCTGGTGGAAGGTACGCATGGTCAGCTGGGTACCCGGCTCACCGATGGACTGGGCGGCGACGATGCCGACGGCCTCGCCGATGTCGACCAGCTTGCCGGTGGCCATCGAACGGCCGTAGCAGGTGGCGCAGACGCCGGTGCCGGTGGTGCAGGTCAGCACGGAGCGGACCTTCACCTCGGTGATGCCGGCGTCGAGCAGCGCCTCCAGCGCCGGGTCGCCGAGGTCGGCGCCCTTGGCCACCACGACATTGCCCTTGGCGTCGACCGCGTCGGACGCGAGCGTCCGGGCGAAGGTCGAGGTCTCGACGTGGGCGTCGCGGATGATCGTGCCGTCGGCCAGCTTCTCCGCGATCGGCACGACGATGCCGCGCTCGGTGCCACAGTCGTGCTCGCGCACGATGACATCCTGCGAGACGTCGACCAGACGACGGGTCAGGTAACCCGAGTCGGCGGTACGCAGCGCGGTATCGGCCAGACCCTTACGAGCACCGTGGGTGTTGATGAAGTACTCGAGCACGGTCAGGCCCTCACGGAAGGAGGACTTGATCGGGCGCGGGATGAACTCACCCTTCGGGTTCGTCACCAGGCCCTTCATACCGGCGAGGGTACGGGTCTGGGTGAAGTTACCGGTCGCACCCGAGTCGACGATCGTGATGATCGGGTTGTCGGCCGGGTAGTGCGAACGCAGCGCCGTACCGACCTCTTCGGTCGCTTCCTGCCAGATCTTGACCAGGGCGTTGTTGCGCTCCTGGTGATCGAGCGCACCACGCTGGTACTTCTTCTCGATCTGATCCGCCATGGCCTCGTACCGCTCCATGATGTCGGCCTTCTCCGGCGGAACGAGCACGTCCGACATGGAGACGGTGACACCCGAACGCGTGGCCCAGTAGAAGCCGGCGTCCTTGAGCTTGTCGACGGTCTGCGCGACCACGATCATCGGGTAGCGCTCGGCCAGATCGTTGATGATCGTGGCCTGCCGCTTCTTCGGCATCGGCTCGTTGATGAACGCGTAGTCCGCCGGGAGCAGATCGTTGAACAGCACGCGACCCAGAGTGGTCTCGGCCAGCCACGCCTCTCCGCGGTGCCAGCCCTCCGGGAACAGCTCCGTCTCGATTTCGCGCGGCGGGCGCTGCTCGGTGAGCCGCACCTTGATCAGCGAACGCACGGTGAGTTCACCGCGGTCCACGGCCATCTGCGCCTCGGCGGGCGAGGAGTACACGCCCTGCTCGGCCTCGTCCTTGGTGGCCGCCCGGTAGGTGCCGACACCCTTCTCGTCGAGACGAGTCAGGTAGAACAGGCCGGTCACCATGTCCAGACGCGGCATCGCCAGCGGGCGACCCGAGGCCGGGGACAGGATGTTGTTCGACGACAGCATCAGGATGCGCGCCTCGGCCTGCGCCTCCGCCGACAGCGGCAGGTGCACGGCCATCTGGTCACCGTCGAAGTCGGCGTTGAACGCCTCACACACCAGCGGGTGCAGCTGGATGGCCTTGCCTTCGACCAGCTGCGGCTCGAAGGCCTGGATACCCAGGCGGTGCAGGGTGGGCGCGCGGTTCAGCATCACCGGGTGCTCGGCGATGACCTCTTCGAGGACATCCCACACCTGGGCGCGCTGACGCTCGACCATCCGCTTGGCGGACTTGATGTTCTGCGCGTGGTTGAGATCGACCAGACGCTTCATCACGAACGGCTTGAACAGCTCGAGCGCCATCAGCTTGGGCAGACCACACTGGTGCAGCTTCAGCTGCGGACCGACCACGATGACCGAACGGCCCGAGTAGTCGACACGCTTGCCGAGCAGGTTCTGCCGGAAACGACCCTGCTTGCCCTTGAGCAGATCGCTCAGCGACTTCAGCGGGCGGTTACCCGGACCGGTGACCGGACGGCCACGACGGCCGTTGTCGAACAGCGCGTCGACGGACTCCTGCAGCATCCGCTTCTCGTTGTTGACGATGATCTCGGGCGCGCCCAGATCGATCAGTCGCTTGAGGCGGTTGTTGCGGTTGATCACGCGGCGGTACAGGTCGTTCAGGTCGGAGGTGGCGAAACGGCCACCGTCGAGCTGAACCATCGGGCGCAGCTCCGGCGGGATCACCGGAACGGCGTCGAGCACCATGCCCATGGGCGAGTTGCCGTTGGCCTGGAAGGCCGCGACGACCTTGAGCCGCTTGAGCGCGCGCAGCTTCTTCTGGCCCTTGCCCGAGCGAATGGTCTCGCGCAGGTTCTCGGCCTCGGCCTCGATGTCGAAGTTCTCCATCAGCTTCTGGATGGACTCCGCACCCATGGCGCCGGTGAAGTACTCGCCGTAGCGGTCGACGAGCTCGCGGTAGAGCACCTCGTCGACGATGAGCTGCTTGACGGCCAGCTTGGTGAAGGTGGTCCAGATCTCGTCGAGACGATCCAGCTCACGCTGGGCGCGGTCGCGCAGCTGACGCATCTCGCGCTCGCCGCCGTCCTTGACCTTGCGGCGCACGTCGGACTTGGCGCCTTCGGCCTCGAGCTCGGCCAGGTCGGCCTCGAGCTTCTGCGCGCGGGCCTCGAGATCGGCGTCGCGCTGATCGGCGACAGCCTTCTTCTCGACCTCCATCTCGGCTTCGAGGGTGCTGAGCTCGTTGTGGCGCAGCTCCTCGTCGACACCGACGATGACGTAGGCGGCGAAGTAGATGATCTTCTCGAGATCCTTCGGCGCCAGATCCAGCAGGTAGCCAAGGCGCGAGGGCACGCCCTTGAAGTACCAGATGTGGGTGACCGGCGCGGCCAGCTCGATGTGGCCCATCCGCTCACGACGCACCTTGGCGCGAGTCACCTCGACGCCACAGCGCTCACAGATGATGCCCTTGAAGCGGACACGCTTGTACTTGCCGCAGTAGCACTCCCAGTCCCGGGTGGGGCCGAAGATCTTCTCGCAGAAGAGCCCGTCCTTCTCCGGCTTGAGCGTGCGGTAGTTGATGGTCTCCGGCTTCTTGACCTCACCGAAAGACCAGTTTCGGATGTCTTCAGCGGTGGCCAGGCCGATCCGGAGTTCATCGAAGAAGTTGACGTCTAGCACGTAACTTCCTTTCCCCTGTTCGGGTCGAATTCGAGCAAAAGTTCACTAGTTGTCGATCGCGGGGCGCGGGGCGGCCGTTCGCTGGAACGGCCGCACCGCGCGTACCACCTAGTTCGCCAAATCGTCGACGGTGGCCGCTTCGTTCCTGGACAGGTTGATGCCCAGGTTCGCCGCGGCGCGCTCCAGATCCTCGTCGTCGCCGTCACGCATCTCGATCGCGGCGCCGTCCGAAGACAGCACTTCCACGTTGAGGCACAGCGACTGGAGTTCCTTGAGGAGCACCTTGAACGACTCCGGAATGCCCGGCTCCGGAATGTTCTCGCCCTTGACGATCGCCTCGTAGACCTTCACCCGGCCCACCACGTCGTCGGACTTGATGGTCAGGAGTTCCTGCAGCGTGTACGCCGCGCCGTAGGCCTGCATGGCCCAGCACTCCATCTCACCGAAACGCTGACCACCGAACTGCGCCTTACCACCGAGCGGCTGCTGGGTGATCATCGAGTACGGGCCGGTCGAACGGGCGTGGATCTTGTCGTCGACCAGGTGGTGCAGCTTCAGGATGTACATGTAACCGACCGCGACCGGGTACGGGAACGGCTCGCCGGAACGACCGTCGAACAGGGTCGCCTTGCCGTTCTCGTCGACCATGCGCTCACCGTCACGGTTGGGCAGGGTCGAGCCGAGCAGACCGGTCAGCTCGTCGTCCTTGGCACCGTCGAACACCGGCGTCGCGATGTTCGAGTCGGCCGGGGCGCCGAGCATTTCCTCGGGCAGCGAGGCCGCCCAGTCCGGCCGGGTGCCGTCGGTGGCGACGTCGACATTCCAGCCGGCCTTACCGATCCAGCCCAGATGGGTCTCCAGGATCTGGCCGATGTTCATACGACGCGGCACACCGTGGGTGTTCAGGATGATGTCGACCGGGGTGCCGTCGGGCATGAACGGCATGTCCTCGATGGGGAGGATCTTGCCGATGACGCCCTTGTTGCCGTGGCGACCGGCGAGCTTGTCGCCGTCCTGGATCTTGCGCTTCTGGGCCACGTAGACGCGGACCAGCTCGTTGACACCCGGAGGCAGATCGTCGTCGTCCTCGCGCGAGAACACGCGGATGCCGATGACCTTGCCGGACTCACCGTGGGGCACCTTCAGCGAGGTGTCGCGCACCTCGCGCGCCTTCTCACCGAAGATCGCGCGCAGCAGGCGCTCCTCGGGGGTCAGCTCGGTCTCGCCCTTCGGGGTGACCTTGCCGACCAGGATGTCGCCGTCGCGAACCTCGGCGCCGATGCGGATGATGCCGCGCTCGTCCAGGTCGGCCAGCACCTCGTCGGAGACGTTCGGGATGTCCCGGGTGATCTCCTCGGCGCCCAGCTTGGTGTCGCGGGCGTCGATCTCGTGCTCTTCGATGTGGATCGAGGTGAGAACGTCCTCTTCCACGAGGCGCTGCGACAGGATGATCGCGTCCTCGTAGTTGTGGCCTTCCCACGGCATGACGGCGACAAGAAGGTTCTTGCCGAGCGCCATCTCACCGTTCTCGGTGCAGGGGCCGTCCGCGAGGACCTGCCCCTTCTCCACCCGCTGACCCTCGTCCACGATCGGACGCTGGTTGGAGCAGGTGCCCTGGTTGGAGCGGTTGAACTTGCGCATCCGGTAGGACTTGCGGCTGCCGTCGTCGGCCATCACGGTGACGTAGTCGGCCGAGACCTCCTCGACCACACCCGGCTTCTCGTTCACCACGACATCGCCGGCGTCGACCGCGGCGCGCAGCTCCATGCCGGTGCCCACGATCGGGGACTCGGAACGGATCAGCGGCACGGCCTGACGCTGCATGTTCGCGCCCATGAGGGCACGGTTGGCGTCGTCGTGCTCGAGGAACGGGATCATGGCCGTCGCGACCGACACCATCTGGCGCGGCGAGATGTCCATGTAGTCGACCTGCGCCGGGGTCACGAACTCGACCTCTTCGCCGGCGCGACGGACGAGGACCTTCTCCTCGATGAAGCGACCCTGCGCGTCGACCGGGGAGTTGGCCTGGGCGCGGACGTAGCGGTCTTCCTCGTCGGCGGTGAGGTACTTGACCTCATCGGTGACGGCCCCGTCGACGACCTTGCGGTACGGGGTCTCGATGAAGCCGAACGGGTTGACCCGCGCGTACACCGACAGCGAACCGATCAGGCCGATGTTCGGGCCTTCCGGGGTCTCGATCGGGCACATACGGCCGTAGTGCGACGGGTGGACGTCACGGACTTCCAGGCCGGCGCGCTCACGGGACAGACCACCCGGGCCCAGCGCCGACAGGCGGCGCTTGTGGGTCAGACCCGAGAGCGGGTTGTTCTGGTCCATGAACTGCGACAGCTGGGAGGTTCCGAAGAACTCCTTGATCGCGGCCACGACGGGACGGATGTTGATCAGGGTCTGCGGCGTGATCGCCTCGACGTCCTGAGTCGTCATCCGCTCGCGGACCACGCGCTCCATGCGGGACAGGCCGACGCGGATCTGGTTCTGGATCAGCTCGCCGACGGTGCGCAGGCGACGGTTGCCGAAGTGGTCGATGTCGTCGACCTCGACGGGCACCTCTTCGCCGCCGGGGGCGGTCATCATCTTGTCACCGGCGTGCAGGCGCACCAGGTACTCGATGGTGTCGACGATGTCTTCCTTGGTCAGCACCGAGGAGGTCACCGGCTCGTGCACGTGGATGCCGAGCTTCTTGTTGATCTTGTAGCGGCCGACGCGCGCCAGGTCGTAACGCTTCTCCTTGAAGAACAGGTTCTCCAGCAGAGTCTGCGCGGACTCCTTGGTCGGCGGCTCGCCCGGACGCAGCTTGCGGTAGATGTCGAGCAGCGCCTCGTCCTGGCCGGGGGTGCTGTCCTTCTCCAGGGTCGACATCATGATCTCGGAGAAGCCGAAACGCTCGACGATCTCCTCGGTAGTCATCCCCAGGGCCTTGAGCAGCACGGTGACCGGCTGACGGCGCTTGCGGTCGATACGCACACCGACGGTGTCGCGCTTGTCGACGTCGAACTCCAGCCACGCGCCGCGCGAGGGGATCACGCGGACGCTGTGCAGGTCCTTCTCGGTGGTCTTGTCGATGCTGTGATCGAAGTAGACGCCCGGGGAGCGGACCAGCTGCGAGACGACGACACGCTCGGTGCCGTTGATGATGAAGGTGCCCTTGTCGGTCATCATGGGGAAATCGCCCATGAACACCGTCTGGCTCTTGATCTCGCCGGTGTTGTTGTTGATGAACTCCGCGGTGACGAACAACGGCGCCGCGTAGGTCATGTCCTTCTCTTTGCACTCTTCGATGGAGGCCTTGACCTCTTCGAAGCGCGGGTCGGAGAACGACAGGGACATGGAGCCGGAGAAGTCCTCGATCGGCGAGAGCTCCTCGAGCACCTCCTCGAGTCCGCCTGCGAGACCGACGTCGCCGCGTGCGGCCGCCTTCTCACGCCAGTCGGGAGTACCGACCAACCAGGCGAACGAGTCCGTTTGTAGGTCGAGAAGTCCGGGCACCTCCAAGGGCTCTCGGATCTTCGCGAACGAAACCCTCGAGGGGGCTCCGGGGATTCCAGCCTTGGTCTGGGTGGAGACTGCCAAGATGCGTCCTTCCAGCACCTCACGCGCGTCGCGTGGTGGTCCGCGACCGTCGCTTGCCTGCTACGTTGTGATTCTCGCTGGTGACAGCCCGAACGAAACCAGAACAAGCAGCAGCGGAAGTAACACCGGAAGGGTGGAACTCACGTGTGCGAATCAAGGTGTGGACAGGAGGCAGCCAGCGCAACGTCCAAACTTACACCCCTACACAAGGGGGTGTCAACATACCATCCGAGTGACCACTCGCACGGCAAACGCGCCGATGTCCGTCAACGCTGGCCGCGTTGGACATTCCGGGCGCTGGGGCCCCACAACAGCTGACGCCGTTGTGAATAGGGTGACGGTTCGCGCTCGCCTCGTCAAGTGCCGCGACACGGTCTGTCCGGGAAGTGAGATCGCCTGGCGCGCTGCGCATCCCCCGGCCACAGCGGCGGTCATTTTACCCGCGACACGCCGAGTGCGGCAACTCGCAGATCCGCCGCTCAGCGCCGCGTTTCCGGCCCGGGAACGCAGCGAGCCCCGGCCAGGGCGGCCGGGGCTCGGTACAGCGTCGAACAGGGCTCAGACGTTGTCGTGGCCCTGCGGAATCGCCTTGCCGAAGACCTCGGTGGGCTGATCGCTGCCGCCGTAGGCCGCCATCACCTGGGTGTCCTCGGACTGGTCGAGCGACTCGCGGATCGCCACCTGGGCCGCGTGCGGCAGGGTGTGCATGATCTCGCGCACGCGGGCCTGGCGACGGAAGACCGCCTGGCGCACCGGCATGCCCGGCTCGGCCTTCATCTGCGGGATGATGCCCTCGATCTCCTCGGCGCCACCGTGGTGGTGACCGGCGTCGGCGAGCGCCTGCTCGCGCGCCATCTGCGCCTCGTCCTTCTCCTCGGACATACCGATCGGCCCGACCATGCGACCGTTGAGGAACTGCTTGACCACCGGCTCATCGCTGGTGAGCAGCACCTCACGGGGGCCGAACATGACCAGCTGGCGACGGAACATCATGCCGATGTTGTCGGGCACGGTACGGGCAAGGTTGATGTTGTGCGTCACGATCAGAATCGTGGCGTCGATCTGCGCATTAATGTTCAACAGAAGCTGCGCGATGTACGAGGTACGCACCGGATCCAGACCGGAGTCGGGCTCGTCGACGAGGATGATCTGCGGGTCGAGCACCAGCGCGCGGGCCAGGCCGGCACGCTTGCGCATACCGCCGGAGATCTCGCCGGGGAGCTTGTTCTCGGCACCGAGCAGACCCGTCAGCTCGAGCTTCTCCATGACGATGTGCCGGATCTCGGTCTCCGACTTCTTCGTGTGCTCACGAAGCGGGAAAGCCGTGTTGTCGTAGATGTTCATCGAGCCGAACAGCGCACCGTCCTGGAAGAGCACGCCGAACAGCTTGCGGATCTCATAGAGCTCCTTGTTGGAGCAGGTGGTGATATCGGTGCCATCGATGAAGATGGACCCGCGCTCGGGCCGCAGCAGACCGATGAGCGACTTCAGGAACACCGACTTACCCGTACCCGAGGGGCCGAGCAGCGCGCTCACCTCACCCGAAGGGAGCGTGATCGACACGTCCTGCCAAATTCGCTGTGAACCGAAGGATTTGGTAACACCCTCGGTCCTGACCTCGACGCCCACGCCAACCTCCATTGTTCCCTGCGAGCACCCCACCCCGCTGACCGCGCGCTCACATCACGGCGGTGCGTCACGACACTGTGGGTCCGGTCACTGTAACCCATCAGTGAGACGGGGCACACCCCTACATGACTGAAGAGTAACCCCAACCGGTTTGTCCGGTACGTATCACTTTCGCATGTCCGGAGAAAAAGCGAACGGGCGGCCCGTTTCCGGACCGCCCGCTCACGCAGCACTGATGCCGGAATTACTTGACGGCAACCTTGGCGCCGGCCTCTTCCAGCTTCGCCTTGGCGGCCTCGGCGGCATCCTTGGCGACCTTCTCCAGGATCGGCTTCGGGGCGCCCTCGACCAGGTCCTTGGCTTCCTTCAGGCCCAGGCCCGAGACGATCTCACGGACCACCTTGATGACCTGGATCTTCTTGTCGCCGGCGCTCTCGAGAACGACGTCGAACTCGTCCTGCTCCTCGGCGGCGTCAGCGGCGGCACCCGGGGCGGCAGCGGCGGCAACGGCGACCGGCGCGGCAGCGGTGACCTCGAACTTCTCCTCGAACGCCTTCACGAAGGAGGACAGCTCCAGGAGGGTCATCTCCGAGAAGATGTCGAGCAGCTCTTCGGTGGACAGCTTGGCCATGATGTTTCCTTTCGATGGTGAATGTCTTGGTGCGCGGGCGGTAACACCCACACGGGGGTATTACTCGGCAGCGCCTTCGGCCTGCTTCTTGTCCGCCAGCGCGGCGGCCAGACGGGCCACCTGACCGGCCGGAGCCGAGAACAGCCCGGCAGCCTTGGACATGTTGCCCTTCATCGCACCGGCCAGCTTGGCCAGCAGGACCTCGCGGGTCTCGAGATCGGCGATCTTCTCGACCTCGGACACGGACAGCGCAGCGCCGTCCATGTAGCCGCCCTTGATGACGAGCGCCTTGTTCTCCTTGGCGAAGGTCTTGAGCGCCTTCGCGGCATTGACCGGCTCACCCTGGATGAAGGTGATGGCGGTCGGTCCGACGAACAAGTCGTCCAGGCCCTCGACGCCCGCTTCCGCGGCCGCGAGCTTGACCAGGGTGTTCTTGGCGACGGAGTACGTGGCCTCGGCGCCGAGCGCGCGACGCAGCTCGGTGAGCTTGCCGACCGAAAGACCACGGTATTCCGTGACAACAGTGGCCGTGGAGTTCTTGAACTGCTCCGCGATCTCCGCGACAGCGGTGACCTTTTCAGGCTTCGCCATACTTCGCCTCCTCTCTGATGTCGGTTCGTGAACGCGCACTACCGAATCAGGGGCCGGCGACAAAACGAACGCCCCGGACGCAAGGCGTACCGGGGCGCGAAAGAAGATCGGCCTCAGCTCTCCCTGCGTGGGCCGCCGGCAATGTCGCCGGACCTTCGATCGACACCGCGCGAGCGACATCGACGACCAACGGTCTTCGGTAGAACGAATGGGTAGTCATCGAACAGGTCGACGACCGGAGTCCACTGTACCGGCACCCACCCCCCTCTGCCAAAACGGGTCCCTCACGCCTCGAGTCGGGCGGCGAGATGGTCGCTCAGCGCCGCGAGCACCGCGCTCGCTCGCGCCCGGAACTCCGGATCGCCCACCAGACCGTCGGCGTCCACCTCGGCACCGAGCACCGGCAATCGCGCACACGCCCGTTCGACCACCTCGGCGCCGACATAGCCGAGCACCGTCGACAGGGTGGCCACCGCGCCCTCGCCACGACCGGGTACCGCCACGGTCAGCCAGGCGATGGGCTTGCCGTAGAGATCCCCCGTCCCGACAGTCCAGTCCAGCAGGTTCTTCATGCTGCCCGGCAGGGTGCCCGCGTATTCGGGCGTGCAGAACAGGACCGCGTCGGCGGCCGCCAGCTCGGCGCGCAACGCGGCCACCGCGGGATAGTCGTCGGGGTCCTCGCCGGGAACGAACGCGGGGAGCTCACGCAGGCCGTCGTAGAGGTCCGCGCGGACGTCGGCGGGCGCGAACGCGGCCACGGTGCGTAGCGCCGCGGTGTTGGTCGATCCGTCCCTGGTGCTTCCGGAGATCAGCAGAATCCTGTTCACACCCGTCCACAACCGGCGGGGCCGGGCGAAAAATCCCCCGGAAACCGCGAAGGGTGGGAACGCAGTGCGTTCCCACCCTCGTGGTCGATCAGGTGCTACCTGTCAGGAGAAGCTCACGCATCCTCTTCGAGGAGGTTGCGGGTGCGGTTCGGGTCCACCGGGATGCCCGGTCCGGTGTTGGTCGAAACCGTGATCTTCTTGACGTAGCGGCCCTTGGCGGTCGACGGCTTCACCCGCAGGATCTCGTCGAGCGCGGCGCCGTAGTTCTCCACCAGCTTGGCGTCGTCGAACGAGGCCTTGCCGATGACGAAGTGCAGGTTGGCCTGCTTGTCGACGCGGAAGTTGATCTTGCCGCCCTTGATGTCGTTGACGGCCTTCGTCACATCGTTGGTGACGGTGCCCGTCTTCGGGTTCGGCATCAGACCACGCGGGCCCAGGACACGCGCGATGCGGCCGACCTTGGCCATCTGGTCCGGGGTGGCGATCGCGGCGTCGAAGTCCAGCCAGCCGCCCTGGATCCGCTCGATCAGGTCCTCGGCGCCCACGGCGTCGGCACCGGCGGCCTCGGCCTCGGCGGCCTTCTCGCCGGCGGCGAACACGATGACGCGGGCGGTCTTACCGGTGCCGTGCGGCAGGTTGACGGTGCCGCGGACCATCTGGTCGGCCTTACGGGGATCGACGCCGAGACGAACGGCGACCTCGACGGTCGCGTCGGTCTTGGTGGTGGCGGTCTCCTTCGCCAGGCGCGCGGCGCTCAGCGGGGAGTACAGCTTGTCGCGATCGACCTTCTCAGCAGCGGCGAGATACGCCTTGCTTCGCTTTGCCATGATTTTCTGTCCTTAATGTTCTGGTGTCAGATGTGGTTTCCGGGCCTGGCCGGCCCTCCCACATGGAGCGAGAGTTCGCTCAGCCCACAGCGCCTGATTCGAAGGCTTCGCTGCGCCTGCGTGGTCACGCTGCGCTACCGCCTCCGGCGCTGACGCTCAGCCTTCGACGGTGATACCCATCGAACGGGCGGTACCGGCGATGATCTTCGCGGCCTGATCGATATCAGTGGCGTTGAGATCCTCGGCCTTGGTCTTGGCGATCTCCCGGACCTGGTCCATGGTGACCTTGGCGACCTTGGTCTTGTGCGGCTCGGCCGAGCCCTTCTGCACACCGGCGGCCTTGAGCAGCAGCTTGGCGGCGGGCGGGGTCTTCAGCTTGAAGTCGAACGTCCGGTCCTCGTACACCGAGATCTCGACCGGGATGACGTTGCCACGCTGCGACTCGGTCGCGGCGTTGTACGCCTTGCAGAACTCCATGATGTTGACGCCGTGCTGACCGAGCGCGGGGCCGACCGGAGGAGCCGGGTTCGCGGCACCGGCCTGGATCTGCAGCTTGATGATCCCGGCGAGCTTCTTCTTCTTGGGGGGCATCTTTCTTCCTTGGGTTTCGGTTCCTTACGGTTGCCGTAAGCCTGTTGCGGGATCGCTCCCACGCCGGGTCCAAGCCCGGCATTCGCGCACGACCGTCACACCGGGCGGAAAACGCCTGGAGCGGGTCTGCACACGAACTGTCACACTCTACCGAACCGCGGCGCGCACGCCGCAGCCGGGAGGGTCGATCAACGACAACGGCACCGCCGAGGCGGTGCCGTTGCGAAGCGGGTTCGAGCTAGATCTTGGAAACCTGGGTGAAGTTCAGCTCGACCGGGGTCTCACGACCGAAGATCGAGACGAGCACCTTGAGCTTCTGCTGCTCGGCGTTGACCTCGCTGATGCTGGCTGGCAGCGTCGCGAACGGGCCGTCCATCACGGTCACCGACTCGCCGACCTCGAAGTCGACCTCGATGATCGGCTTGGCCGACACCTCGCCGGTGGACTCGGCACCGGTCGACGAGGTCGCCGCCGCGGCCGCCTTCTTCTGCTGCGCACCGGCCGGGACCAGGAACTTCACGACCTCGTTGATGGTCAGCGGGGTCGGCTTGGCGCCGGGGCCACCGCCGGTCATGCCGACGAAACCGGTGACACCGGGGGTGTTGCGGACCGCACCCCACGACTCGTTGTTCAGTTCCATCCGGACCAGGATGTAGCCGGGCAGCACCTTGCGGTTGACGTGCTTGCGCTGGCCGTTCTTGATCTCGGTGACCTCTTCGGTCGGGACCTCGACCTGGAAGATGTAGTCCTCGAGGCCGAGGTTCTGCACGCGGGTCTCGAGGTTGGTCTTGACCTTGTTCTCGTAGCCGGCGTAGGAGTGCACGACGTACCAGTCGCCGGGAACGCGGCGCAGCTTGGCCTTCATCGACTCGACCGGGTCGGCTTCGGGGTCTTCCTCGGTGGCGACTTCCTCGACGACGGCCTCCTCGGCCACGTCGGCGACCTCGGTGGCGGCCTCGACGTCGTCGGTGGCGGTCTCCGCCGCGACAGCGTCGTCAACCGGGAACTCGTCGTTGGTTTCGTTCTCCGGGGTGCTCACTGAGGCACTCGCTTCCTGTGTCGTCACGTACATCCTCTGGCCGGGTCGGGGTGCGGAGAACGCACTCCGCCGTTCCACCCGGGATCGGCTACCGGTGTCGGCGATCAGCCGAACAGCCAGTCGATGCCCTTGATGAACGCCGCGTCGATCCCGGCGATGAACGCGACCATGAAGACCACGAACACCAGAACGACGGCCGTATAGGTAGCCATCTGCTTCCGGTTGGGCCAGATCACCTTGCGCAGTTCCGCGATGACCTCTCGCAGGAACTTGATCAGCCGCTTGAACGGATTGCCCGACTTGGCCTTGCCAGCGGACTTGTCTGCCTTGCGCGCGGCCGAGGGCCGATCGAGCGTGGCCACCGAACCGGTGTCTGCCGGAGCATCCGACGTGCGCGCACGGCGAGCTGTCCGCTTGCCGCTCGGCCGAGTGGCAGCGGCGGTGTCGTCGCCGTCTTCGGCGCGAGTATCCCGCTCGTCCGTCACGTCGATCCTTCCTCGTCGCTGGCATTCAGGGCAGGGGCGACAGGACTTGAACCTGCAACCTGCGGTTTTGGAGACCGCTGCTCTGCCAATTGAGCTACGCCCCTTCGGTTGGACCGGCTGTTATTTGTCAAGTACTCAGCCGTGGTGTCCAACCACATGTCGATATTCATTTATCGAGCTCTGGTGTCACACAACATGCGCGCCGCCTTCGAGGGGAGCCAGCTCCCCGGGAAGATCAGCGCGCAGCAGCCGGTGACCCCAGAGCTCCGAGTGTACGTTACCGCTAGCGGTATTCGCCAATCCGGGGCAGTCGTCCAGGTCAGGACAGCTGCACGGTTGCCGTGGCGCGCCCGAAGATCTTCTTGCCCGCCGACTTCGCCGTGATGGCGACGACCGCGGTGCGGGTTTCCGGATCCACCGATTTCACCTTACCGGTGAATTCCACCTCGGCCGGGGAGTCCGCGCCGACGTACACCGGGCTGGTGAAGCGGACGCTGTACTCCTTCACCGCGCCGGGATCGCCCAGCCACGAGGTGAGGAAGCCGCCGCCCAGACCCATCGTGAGCATGCCGTGCGCGACCACGTTGTCCAGGCCGACCAGCTCGACGATCTCGTCGCTCCAGTGGATCGGATTGGCGTCACCGGAGACGCCGGCGTAGTTCACCAGGTCGCCGCGGGTCAGGCGCACGGTCCGGGCGGGCAGCTCGTCACCGGCGGACACGCTCTCGAACGCCGGCGTGTGCGTGCTGACGGTCGGCGCGGGCATCCTGGTCACCGGATCGGGGGCGATCGGGACGTCGGCAGGCGCGTAGTGAGCGGGCTCGTCGTCGCCGAGGCCGTGCATGAGCACGTTGCGGACCGCGTCCGACATCCGCGGATCGATGTCGCCGCCGCTGCGGCCGATCAGGGTGGTGTAGGTGGTGAGCACCAGTTCGTCGTCCTGGGCGGTGACGATGTTCTTGGTGACGATGATGTCGCCGCCGAAAGCCTGCCGGAACGAATGCAGATACACATCACAGGTCAACTGGTCGCCGACCCGGATCGGGCGGTGGAATTCCAGGATCTGGTCGGTCTGCATGATCTGGCTCAGGTCGTAACCGGTGACGATCTGCTCGAACAACTTGCGCTGGGCGAGGATGCCGACCAGGGAGATGAAGGTGAGCGGAGCGAGCAGACCATCGTGGCCGTACTCGCGCGCGACGTCTTCCTCCCAGTGCACCGGGTGGTAGTCCTGCACGGCGCGGGCGTATTCGCGCACCTTCTCGCGGCCGACTTCGTAGAAGTCGTCGACACGGTAGTGGTGGCCGACCATCGACGTCGCGTGCGCGGCGGGATCGAACGGTGCGGCGGCTGCGGCAGCAGCCGCTTCGTCAGTTCCGGTGTGCAGTGTCACAGAATCGACCTTACTCACCCGTAAACATCGCCATTCGACCACGGGGGTGGAACAGAAAAAGCCGAAGGCCGGACTTTCGTCCGGCCTTCGGCTTCAGTGATCTTGGGTGCTGAATCAGCGCGATTCGCGGTGCGCCCGGTGGGTTCCGCAGTTCGGGCAGAACTTCTTCAGCTCGAGACGATCCGGGTCGTTACGCCGGTTCTTCTTGGTGATGTAGTTGCGGTGCTTGCACTCTTCGCAGGCCAAGGTGATCTTTGGCCGGACATCGGTGGACTTCGCGGCCACGATATGCCTTCTTTCCGGTCTGGGCTGAGTCGTTATTGGTAGCGATGGCCGGACTTGAACCGGCGACACAACGATTATGAGTCGTTTGCTCTACCGACTGAGCTACACCGCCACGGCGGACCTTTTACGGTGGGCCGGCGGGAAAGTCGGTCACCACCGGCAATCCGGCGAGCCCCCTAACGGAATCGAACCGTTGACCTTTTCCTTACCATGGAAACGCTCTGCCGACTGAGCTAAGGGGGCATGACTACGTGGCACAGAGTCTTGGTCGGCGAACCGATCAGGCTGACCCCGTGCTCCGGCGTCCTGAAAGAGATTACACACTCTCCCCGTTCACCGCCAAATCGCCAGGTTAGAGCACCTTTTTGCGCCAACCAGACCACCGATTGCGCAAGCACATGGGTAACTCACCGGGTACGGGCCGACTCAGCACCTCGATCAAGCTTGCCGCGTCGAAAACGGGTCACGCACCTGAGTCTGGCCCAAAGTCGCGGGGAGGCGGAACAGCAGAACCCCGCCGATCTCATGGATCGACGGGGTCCGATGTGGCAGATGTAGGATTCGAACCTACGTAGGCTTTCACCGACAGATTTACAGTCTGCTCCCATTGGCCGCTCGGGCAATCTGCCTTGTGCGCCGTTTCCGGTGCGCTGAGCAGCTTACAACGAACCCACCCCAGCAATGCAAACCGCCTGCACAGGACCCCTGCGAGCGCGGGCAGACCACCCGTGCGGGTACAACTGTCTCGGTGGCCGGTAGACCTCCGGCCCCGGAGTTTGCCGGACCTTCAGGGACAGGAGCGCAGTGTGGCTGATTCGTCATTCGACGTGGTGAGCAAGGTCGATCGGCAGGAGGTCGACAATGCGCTGCACCAGGCGGAGAAGGAGCTGAACTCCCGCTACGACTTCAAGGGCACCGACGCGTCGATCGCGTGGTCCGGCGAGGAGGCCATCGTGCTGACCGCCAATGCCGAGGAGCGGGTGAAGGCCGCGCTCGAGGTCTTCAAGGAGAAGCTCATCCGCCGCGACATCTCGCTCAAGGCGTTCGACGCGGGCGAGGCACAGCCCTCGGGCAAGGTGTTCAAGATCACCGGCACGCTGGTGCAGGGCATCGACACCGAGAAGGCCAAGAAGATCAGCAAGAAGATCCGCGACGAGGGCCCCAAGGGCGTGAAGGCGCAGATCCAGGGCGAGGAGCTGCGGGTCAGCAGCAAGAAGCGCGACGACCTGCAGGCGGTCATCTCGCTGCTCAAGGGCGAAGACTTCGGCATCGCCCTACAGTTCGTGAACTACCGGTAGTGACGGTGGGCGGCATCAGTAGCGATGGGTGCCGCCTGCCATTTCTTCCAGGCGCTTGATGCGTTCTTCCATCGGGGGGTGGGTGGAGTACCAGCGGGCGATGCGGTCGCCGGCGCGGAACGGGTTGGCGATCATCAGGTGCGATTCGCTGGTGAGTTTGGGGTCCGGCGGCAGGGGGGCCACCTGGACGCCGCGCTCGATCTTGCGCAGGGCCGAGGCCAGCGCCAGCGGGTCGCCGGTGAGTTCGGCGCCGGACTGGTCGGCCTGGTACTCCCGCGACCGCGACACGGCCATCTTGATCAGGCCGGCGGCGATCGGGCCGAGCAGCGATACCAGCAGCACCCCGATGATGTTCGGGCCCTGCCCGCCCCGGCCGCCGAAGGACCCGGCGAACAGCGCCATATTGGCCAGGCCGGTGATGACCGAAGCCATCGCGCCCGCCACCGACGAGATCAGTATGTCGCGGTTGTAGACGTGCGACAGCTCGTGGCCGAGCACCGCGCGCAGCTCCCGCTCGTCGAGCAGCTGCAGGATGCCGCTGGTACAGCAGACCGCCGCGTGACGCGGGTTGCGGCCGGTCGCGAACGCGTTGGGCGCGTTGGTCGGGCTGATGTAGAGCCGCGGCATCGGCTGGCGGGCCGTGGTCGCGAGCTCGCGCACGATCCGGTACATGACCGGGGCTTCCAGTTCGCTCACCGGTTGCGCGTGCATCGCCTTCAACGCCAGCTTGTCGCTGTTGAAGTAGGCATAGGCGTTCATGCCGACGGCCAGCACGATCGAGACGATCAGGATCGTCGGACTGCGGAACATCGCCCCGATGGCGACGATCAACGCCGACATCCCGACCATCAAGCCGAACGTCTTGATCATTTCCGCCTCCCCGCGCCTCTTGCCGGTCGTCGGGCACTTGGTTGTTCAGTTGCCGGGCCTGCGGTCGAGTGCGTGATCATTTTCGGGCGTACCCGGCGAGTTACCCATGTTCGCGCGCAATCTGTCGTTGCTCCGCGACAGCTCAACGTTCGCGGAGTGGAGTTGGTTCCTGGTCAGCCGACTCGTTCGATGGTGTAGCGGACCAGGCGGGTGAGGGCGTCGTTGGCCGGGCCCGCGGGGAGGGCGGCGAGTTCGGTGTCGGCGAGGTCGGCGTATTTCTGCAGCTTCTCCTTGGCCTGGGCCATGCCGGGCGAGCGGCGCAGCAGTTCCAGCGCCTCTTCGACCTCGGCGTCGGTTTCCAGGGGGCGCGCCAGCAGGGTGCGCAGGCGGTCGCCGTCGGCGCCGGACTCGCGCAGGGCGTAGAGCACCGGCAGTGTGTGCACGCCTTCGCGCAGATCGGTGCCCGGGGTCTTGCCGGACTGCTCGGCCGAGGACGAGATGTCGATGATGTCGTCGGAGATCTGGAAGGCGGTGCCGACGGCGTCACCGAGGCGGGCCAGCCGCTCGACGTGCTCGGTGTCCGCGCCGGAGAAGGTGCCACCGAAGCGGCCCGCGGCGGCGATGAGCGAGCCGGTCTTCTCCCAGACCACGCGCAGGTAGTGCTCGACCGGGTCCTGGGACTTCTTGGCGCCCATGGTTTCCCGCATCTGGCCGGTGACCAGTTCGGCGAAGGTCTCGGCGATGATGCGGACCGCGTCGGGGCCCAGCGTGGAGGTCAGCCGGGAGGCGTGGGCGAACAGGTAGTCGCCGGCCAGGATCGCGATGCTGTTGCCCCAGCGCGCGTTCACACTCACCGCGCCGCGCCGCTGCGGGGCCTCGTCCATGACGTCGTCGTGGTACAGCGTCGCCAGGTGGACCAGTTCCACGACGGTGCCCGCGGTGACCAGCGCCGGATCGGTCGGATTGGGGCCGAGCTGGCCGGTGAGCACGGTGAACAACGGCCGGAACCGCTTGCCGCCCGCGCGCGCCAGATGCAAGGCGGCTTCCTGGAGGAAATCCTCGCCGTCGGAGAGTTCGTCGACGAGCAGCTTCTCGACCGCGGCCAGGCCGTCGCGTACCGTGGCCGCGAGGTCGGGATCGACGAGATCGACCCCGGCCACCACGGTGCTCTCGTCGCTCACAGCCGATGTGCTCATTATCTTCTCCCAGTGATGCGTGGCGACCCCGACGGGTAGCAACCTAGCGTGTTCCGGGGTCCACGCCGATGAACACCGTCACACACTGACTCTTCCCGGTGTACCCGACACTCTCGCACAGCGGCCGCGGGTGCCAGTATTGAGCCATGGGTTCACCGGATCTCACCCCCGCCGACCGTGCTCCCCTGCCCGCCACCGTCGAGGTACTGGTGATCGGCGCCGGGCCGGCGGGCTCGGCCTCGGCCGCGTGGGCCGCCCGGGCCGGACGGGATGTGCTGCTGCTCGATTCGGCGGTTTTCCCGCGCGACAAGACCTGTGGCGACGGGCTGACGCCGCGTGCGACCGCCGAGCTCGAACATCTGGGTCTGGGCGAATGGGTGCGCGCGCACACGGTGAACCACGGTCTGCGGATGGCCGGATTCGGTCGCGAGGCCCTGCTGCCCTGGCCGGGCGGTTCGTTCCCGACATACGGGAGTGCCGTTCCCCGAACCGAACTCGACGACAAGCTGCGCGAGACCGCGATCAAGTCGGGCGCGCGGATGGTCGACGGCGCCAAGGTCACCGAGGTGCTGCGCGAGGGCGAACGGGTCACCGGGGTGACGGTGCGCCTCGGCGCGACCACGCACACCGTGCGCTGCCGCACCCTGGTGGTGGCCGACGGCGTGCGCTCCCCCATCGGCAAGCAACTGGGCCGCACCTGGCATCGCCGGTTCGCCTACGGCACCGCGGCCCGCGCCTACATCAAGTCCGGCCGCAGCGACGACCAGTGGATCTCCTCGCATCTGGAACTGCGCAATGCCGCCGACGAACTGGTCCCCGGCTACGGCTGGATCTTCCCGCTGGGCAACGGCGAGGTGAATATCGGTGTCGGCTCGCTGGCGACCGAGGCCCGGCCGTCCCATATCGCGCTCAAGCCGCTGATCGAGCACTACACCCGGCTGCGTCGCGAGGAATGGCAGCTCGAGGGCGAATTGCGGGCGGTGGCCTCGGCACTGCTGCCGATGGGCGGGGCGGTGTCCGGGGTGGCCGGACCGAACTGGGCACTGGTCGGTGACGCGGCGGGCTGCGTGAATCCGCTCAACGGCGAGGGCATCGATTACGGCCTCGAGGGCGGGCACATGCTCTCGGGCCTGCTCGACGAACCCGATCTGCGCGGGGTATGGCCGCAGCTGCTGCGCGAGCGCTACGGGCGCACCTTCTCGGTGGCGCGCCGCATCGCCGGGCTGGCGACCCACCCGAAGATGGTGCCGCTGGGCGGTCCGCCGGTGATGCGCTCGAAATATCTGCAGCGCACCGCCGTTCGGGTGATGGGCAACCTGGTCACCGACGAGGACCTCGACCTCACCGCCCGCCTCTGGCGGACGGCAGGCCGAACTTCGCTCCGCACCGACAATCTCCCCCCCTTCACCTGAGCAACAGCAGCACGCAAGAACATGGGTAACTCATGGGGGACGGGCTGACCCCGCCACCCCCAAGAGCTTGCCGCCTGCTCAGTCGCCCCGCACCTCAATCAGGCCTGAGTACCCGGAGAGGCGGCACAGCACCAGGCTTCGATGAACTTGCGCTCGCTGTTGAGCACCCGCTGATGCAGTTGCTCGGCCAGCGGCTCGATGGCGCCACCGACCAGCGGGACCTTGACGGTCACCGTGCCGACGACCTCGATCTCGGCGCCCTCGGCGGTCGGGCGCAGTTCGTAGGTGCCCGACATCTCGGTGTTGATGCCGCCGGTGTGACCGGTGAAACTGCCCTTGGCGACCTCGCCCTGCAGCGGCTGCCAATGGTCGGTGCGCACGAGCACCAGATCGCTTTTGAGTACCTTGCGGACCAGGCCGGGAACCTTGTCCTGACCTGGCGTTTCGGTCATCTGGATGCGGATGGAACCCGGTCCGTCGGGATGGGATAGTTCCAGGGTCGCGGTCTCGGCGGCAGCGAAACGCTGCTGCCAGACCGCGTCGTCGACGAGTGCCCGGTGAAGATCTTCGACCGGGACTGCGTAGGGCACGGTGAAGCTGAATTTTCGGGACATGCCCGCACACGCTAGTGCAGCAGACGGTTACGCTGGCCGGGTGTCGGAAACCAGCCAGTCGGATAGGCGGAACGTACGCCTGCGACGGGTGCGGGCCGGGGTGCTCGGCGCCGCGACGGTGATCAGCGTGCTCATGGTGCTGCTGGTGCTGGCCGCCTGGCGCAACGACTACGAGATCGAGCAGCACCGCGGCGTCACCTCCGGGGAGGTGCTCTCGGCGGGGCGGCTGCGGTCGGCGGTGATGTACGTGACGCCCGACAGCGTGACCCACAATCCGAAGGTCGGCATCCTCTATCCGACCAATCTGACGGCCGGCCAGCGGATCAATGTCGAATACAGCACGCGGGATCCCGACCTGGTGCGCGTCGCGGGGCGCGACGCGCGGGTGGCGATCATCCCGGCGGCCTCGGTGATCGTGGTGGTGTGGGCGCTGGCGCTGCCCGTGCTGTGGCTGGTGCGGCGCAAGCGCGCCGAGGGGTAACTTTCCCCCGCTGTTCGCCGCGGCTTCACGTCGGCGTGGGCGGCTCGCGCGGTCCGGCGGTCACGCTGGAATTGTGCGCGTAGCCATCGTGGCGGAGTCTTTTCTGCCGAACATGAACGGCGTCGTCAACTCCGTGCTGCGGGTGCTGGATCATCTGGACGAGCACGGGCACGACGCGATGATCGTCGCGCCGGACACCCTGCGTGGGGTGCCACCCGCCCCGCGTTTCCACGGCCGGTACCCGGTGCACCGGGTACCGGCGATGATGGTGCCCAAAGTGAGTTCGCTGCCGGTCGGGCTGCCGCAACCGGGGATCACCGCGGCCATCGCCGCCTTCGACCCGGACGTGGTGCACCTGGCCTCGCCGTTCCTGCTCGGCGCGGGCGGACTGGCGGCGGCGACCCGGCTGGACCTGCCGTCGATCGCGGTCTATCAGACCGATGTGGCCGGGTTCGCCAAGAGTTACGGGCTCGGGCTGGCCGCGCGCGCGGCCTGGGCCTGGACGCGACGCATCCACGAGGGGTCCACCCGCACGCTGGCGCCATCTTCGGCGGCCGCGCAGGACCTGGCCGACCACGGCATCCCGCGGGTGCACCGGTGGGGACGCGGCGTGGACATCGACCGGTTCGCCCCGGCCGCGCGCAGCGCCGAGCTGCGGGCGAGCTGGCTGGGTGACAGCGATCGGCTGGTGGTCGGGTTCGTCGGCAGGCTCGCGCCGGAGAAGCACGTCGAACGGCTGGCGGTACTCGCCGATGACCCGTCGATCCAGCTGGTCGTGGTGGGCGGTGGACCGGAGCGGGCACGGCTGGGCAAGCTGCTGCCGACCGCGGTGTTCACCGGTGAGCTGGGCGGCAGCGAACTGGCCACGCACTACGCGAGCCTGGACGTGATGGTGCATCCGGGCGAGCACGAAACGTTCTGCCAGGGCGTGCAGGAGGCGTTGTCGTCGGGGGTGCCGGTGATCGGGCCGGACGCTGGCGGACCGCGTGATCTGATCGCGCACTGCCGCAACGGCTATCTGCTGCCGGTCGACCGGTTCACCGAGCTGCTGCCCAGCGCGGTGTCGGCGCTGCGGGCGGCCGATCAGCGCGCGCGGTTCGCGGCGGCGGCGCGCAAATCCGTGCTGCACCGCACCTGGCCCGCGATCTGCACCGAGTTGCTCGGGCACTACGCGGATGTGACCGGATCGCGGGAACGCTTGCCGCGCTCGGCCTAGTAGCACCCGGCGGGCGACGGATAAGCTCGATTCGTGGCGACAACAGAGCAGCGGGAACCGGTTCGGGCTTCGCTGGACAAGCAACCTCACGAGGTCGCGTCGATGTTCGACGGTGTGGCGAAGCGCTACGACCTCACCAACACGGTCATCTCCGCGGGCCAGGACCGATACTGGCGGTGGGCGACGCGGCGTGCGCTCGGACTGCGTCCCGGCGAGCGGGTCCTCGATCTGGCCGCGGGCACCGGGGTGTCGACGGTGGAGCTCGGCAAGTCGGGTGCCTGGTGTGTGGCCGCGGACTTCTCCCAGGGCATGCTCGGCGCAGGCCGGTTCCGGCAGGTCCCGATGGTCGCCGGGGACGCGATGGCGCTGCCCTTCGCCGACAATTCCTTCGACGCGGTGACCATCTCCTTCGGCCTGCGCAATGTGGCCGATATCGATGTGGCGCTGCGCGAGATGCTGCGGGTGACCAAGCCCGGCGGCCGGGTGGTGGTGTGCGAGTTCTCCACGCCGGTGTTCGGGCCGTTCCGCACCGTCTACATGGAGTACCTGATGAAGGCGCTGCCGCGGGTGGCACGGGCGGTCAGCTCCAATCCGGACGCGTACGTGTACCTGGCCGAGTCGATCCGGGCCTGGCCCAACCAGCGCAGGCTGGCCCGCCGGATCTCCGACGCCGGCTGGGACTCGGTGCAGTGGCGTGACCTCACCGGCGGTGTGGTCGCACTGCATCGTGGCTACAAAATGGCGTGATCCCCGTCGCGGGGCCGGGGTGAAACCGGTCACCTCCGGCTCCCGTCGCGGCGCTGCCGACCCGGCAGAACATCCCCTGATCAGCGGCGATATTCCCGCACAATCCTCACAGCGAAAATTCTGACGGGTGAGGTCGATTGTCATCTGGACATAACGTTCGGTAAATCGAGCGCAACGACAGATGCGGATGATCGAACCATGACAGCTGACATCCGCGGTGCGGACACTGTGCGCACACAGTGTTCGTATTGTGGTGTCGGCTGCGGCATCACCGTCCAAACCAAGACTGATCAGTCGGGTGCACGGTTGATCGCGAAAGTCAGCGGCGACAAGCTGCATCCGGCCAACGCGGGCCGGCTGTGCACCAAGGGCGCCACCCACGCCGAGATGATGGCCGCTCCTGGCCGGATGGACACCGCCTACCACCGTCCCGAGCGCGGGCAGGTCCCCGTGCCGCTGCCCGTCGACGAGGCCGTGCACGAGACCGCCACCCGCCTGCGCGCCGTCCTCGACGAGCACGGACCCGACGCGATCGCCCTCTATGTCTCCGGTCAGATGTCGCTGGAAGCGCAGTACCTGGCCACCAAACTGGCCAAGGGCTACCTGCGGACCAAGCACATCGAGGCCAACTCTCGGCTGTGCATGGCCAGCGCGGGCACCGGCTACAAGCAGTCGCTCGGCGCCGACGGGCCGCCCGGGTCCTACGAGGATTTCGAGCACGCCGACCTGTTCTTCGTCAGCGGCGCCAATATGGCCGACTGCCATCCGATCCTCTACCTGCGCATGGCCGACCGGCTCAAGGCGGGCGCCAAGCTGATCGTGGTCGACCCGCGCCGCACCGATACCGCGGTCCGCGCGGACCTCTACCTGCAGATCGCGCCGGGCACCGACCTGGCGCTGCTCAACGGGCTGCTGCACCTGCTGGTGGCCGACGGCGCGATCGACACCGAATTCATCGCCGCGCACACCGAGGGCTGGGACGCGATGCCCGAGTTCCTCGCCGGCTATCCGCCCACCCGCGTCGCGGAACTCACCGGACTCGCCGAGGCCGATATCCGCACCGCGGCCACGATGATCGCCGAGGCAGGCGAATGGATGTCGCTGTGGACGATGGGGCTCAACCAGTCCACCCACGGCACCTGGAACACCAACGCGCTGATCAACCTGCATCTGGCGACCGGGGCGATCTGCCGGCCCGGCAGTGGGCCGTTCTCGCTCACCGGGCAGCCGAATGCCATGGGCGGACGTGAAATGGGCTACATGGGTCCCGGTCTGCCCGGCCAGCGCAGCCTCCTCTCCCCCACCGACCGCACCTTCGTCGAGACCGCGTGGGAGCTGCCCGCCGGCACCCTGCGGACCGAAGCGGGGCCCGGCACGATCGACATGTTCCGCGGACTGGCCGACGGTGCGATCAAGGCCGCCTGGATCATCGGCACCAATCCGGTGGCCACCGTGGCCAATCGCAAGACCGTCATCGCCGGACTGGAGGCCGCCGAACTGGTGGTGGTGCAGGACGCCTATACCGAGACGGCGACCAACGCCTACGCCGATCTGCTGCTGCCCGCCACCTTGTGGGCGGAAAGCGATGCGGTGATGGTGAATTCGGAGCGCAATGTGACCCTGCTGCAGCAGTCGGTCGATCCGATCGGCGACGCGCGCCCGGACTGGCTGCTGATCGCCCAGGTCGCCACGGCCATGGGCTTTCCCGGGTTCGCCTTCACCTCCAGTGCCGAGGTGTTCGCCGAGCTGCGGCAGTTCACCAACCCCGCCACCGGCTACGACCTGAGCGGCATGAGCTACGAGCGGCTGCGCGAGGGAGCGATGCAGTGGCCGTGCAACGACAGCGAGTCGCCGCGCAATCCGATCCGCTACCGCAACGACGGCATCCACCAGCCGCTGCACGTCGATGCCGACGGCAGTGCCCCGGCGCTGGCGTTCGCGACGCTGAGCCGGCGCGCGGTCTTCTTCGCGCGCCCGCACCTGCCCGCGGCCGAACTGCCCGACGACGACTACCCCTTCCTGCTCAATACCGGCCGCCTGCAACATCAGTGGCACACGATGACCAAGACCGGGAAGGTCGACAAGCTGACCAAGCTGACCGGCGCGCCGTTCGTCGAAGTGCACCCGGCCGACGCGCAGCGCCTCGACCTGCGCGCCGGCGACCAGCTCGAAGTCGCCTCGCGCCGCGGCCGGGCGGTACTGCCGGTGCGGATCAGTGATCGCGTTCGTCCCGGTGATTGTTTTGCTCCTTTCCATTGGAACGATGAACAGGGTGAATATCTGACTATCAATGCCGTCACCAACGACGCGGTCGATCCGGCTTCGTTGCAGCCGGAGTTCAAGGCGTGCGCGGTGGCGCTGCGCCGGGTCGGCCCGGCGGCCGAACCCGAGCAGGCCCCCGCCCAGCCGCTCGCGCATCCGCTGGCCGGCGTGCTCGGCCTCGATGCGGGCACCGCGCCGATCCTCAGCGAGACCGAACGCATCTACCTCGGCGGCTATCTCGCCGCCCTGCAATCACTTCCGGTGACCGGACAGCCCGTGCTGCCCGCGAGCGCGCCGCTGTCGACACAGTCGCGTCTCTGGGTGGACGGACTGCTGGCCGGGATGTACTCGCGCACCACCGGCGACACCGTGGAGACCATTGCCGCCGGCCCGGCGGCCGAGCCCGTCACCGTGCTGTGGGCCTCGCAGACCGGTAACGCCGAGGAACTGGCCGCCACGGTCGCGGCGCGGCTGACCGAGGCCGGGTTCCTGCCCGCGCTGCTCGACATGGACTCCTGTGAGCTGACCGCACTCACCGGCGCCATCCTGGTGGTGACCAGCACTTTCGGTGACGGCGGCCCGCCCGACAACGGCGCCGACTTCTGGACCCGGCTCGAGGACAGCATCGTCCGGCTCACCGATGTCCGCTACGCGGTGTTCGCACTGGGTGACTCCTCCTACGACGATTTCTGCGGCCACGGCCGCAAGCTGGACAATCTGTTCGCCTCGCGCGGCGCGAAGCGACTGCTGGCCCGGGTGGACAGCGAACCCGATTTCGCCGACGCCGCCGATCAGTGGCTCGACGAGGTGATCGCCGCGCTCACCCCGCCCGGCGCGCCCACCCCCGGTACCGATCCCACCGGCGGCGCGGATGCCCCGAACATCGGCACGAGCGGTCCTGCCCCGCACCAGGATTCGAGGACCAGCGGACGCGGCGGCGCGATCGTGCTCGAGCGCCCCCTCGCCCCGGCGCGCACCCAACGCGCCGCTCCCGCCCCGTTCACCCGTCAGTCTCCGGTCCGCGCGACACTGATGCGCAATGAGATCCTCAGCGCCCCCGGCTCACCGAAGGAGGTGCGCCGCTTCGGTTTCGACCTGCACGATCTCGACGCCGGCTACGAGGTGGGCGACTCACTGGGTGTACTCCCCGCCAACGGTTCCGGGCTGGCCGAGGAATGGCTGGCCGCCACCGGCTTGGACGGCCGCCGCGTGCTGGAGCTCGACGACCGCGAACTCACCCTGGCCGAGGCACTGCGCACCCACTTCGACATCACCAAGGTGAGCCAGGATCTGCTCGGTTTCATCGCCGACCGCAATCCGCACCCGCAACTGGCCAAGCTGCTGCGCCGCGACAACCGCAACGAACTCGCCAACTACCTGTGGGACCGCCAGGCCGTCGACGTGCTGCGCGACTTCCCCGTCCGCACCGACCTGGTCGACTGGCTCAGCACCCTGAAAAAGCTCCAGCCCCGCCAGTATTCGATCTCCTCCAGCCCACTGACCACCCCGGATGAGGTACAGCTGACTGTCGGCGTGGTGCGCTACGGCGACCCGGTCGGTGACGCGGCACGCCGTGGCGGGGTGTGCTCCACCTTCCTGGCCGACCGAGCCGGCGCCGAGGTACCGATCTTCCTGCAGCGCGCACCGCACTTCCGCCCGCCGCTGGACCCGAACGCGCCGATGATCATGGTGGGCCCTGGCACCGGCATCGCCCCGTTCCGTGGATTCCTGCACCAGCGCAGAGCCCTCGGCGCGACCGGTCGCAACTGGCTGTTCTTCGGCGACCAGCACGCCGCCCAGAACTTCTACTACCGCACCGAACTCGAAGACATGTTCCGCTCGGGCTTCCTCACCCGCCTCGACCTCGCTTTCTCCCGCGACCAGCGCGAGCGGATCTATGTGCAGCACCGGATGATCGAGCACGGCGCGGAGCTGTGGTCCTGGCTGCGCGACGGCGCCCACTTCTACGTCTGCGGTGACGCCGCCCGCATGGCCAAGGACGTCGACGACACCCTCCTGCGGATCGCCCAGATCCACGGCAAGCTGGACGAGGCAGGCGCCCTGGCCTTCAAGAAGCAGCTGGTCGCGGAGAAGCGCTACGTCCGCGACGTCTACTGATTCAGGCCGCCTGGACCGCGGGCGGATTCAGCCGGGCGAAGTCGGGGAGCCGGTGGTAGGGGTAGTAGGGGTACGGCGGTGTGGTGGCGCTCGCCGCGTCGAGGGCGGCCCGGTGTTGCGGGTCGAGCTCCCAGCCGACGGCGTCGAGGTTCTGGCGTAACTGCTCCTCGTTGCGGGCGCCGATCAAGACGGTGGCGACCGTGGGGCGGGTGAGCAGCCAGTTCAGGGCGATCTGGGGGACGCTGCGGCCGGTGTCGGCGGCGATGCCGTCGAGGACGTCGACCACGGTGTAGAGGTGTTCGTCGTCCACCGGCGGGCCTGCCTGGGCTGTCTCGTGCAGCCTGCTGCCCGCTGGAAGCGGCTGACCGCGACGGATTTTGCCGGTGAGCCTGCCCCAGCCGAGCGGGCTCCAGACCACCGCGCCGACGCCCTGGTCGACGCCGAGCGGCATGAGTTCCCATTCGTAGTCGCGACCGACGAGGGAGTAGTAGACCTGGTGTGCCACCGGCTTTTCCAGCCCGAGCGCCTCGGCGGTGGCCAGTGTCTTCATCAACTCCCAGCCGGCGAAATTGGAGACGCCGAGATAGCGGATCTTGCCGGCGCGAACGAGATCGTCCAACGCCGTGAGGGTTTCGGCGAGCGGGGTGCCCGCGTCGTAGGCGTGCAGCTGGAACAGGTCGAGGTAGTCGGTGCCGAGGCGGCGCAGTGAGGCGTCGACCGCGCGGATCAGCCTGGCCCGGCTCGCGCCCGCCTCGTACGGGCCGGGACCGGTGGGCAGAGCCGATTTCGTCGACAGCAGCACCTGGTCGCGACGGCCCTTGATCGCCGCGCCGAGGACTTCCTCCGAGGCGCCCTCGGAGTAGACGTCGGCGGTGTCGAACAGGGTGACGCCGGCCTCCACACTGATGTCGACCAGCCGCCTGGCCTGGGCAGCGTCGGTATCGCCCCAGGCGCTGAACAGTGCGCCGCGGCCGCCGAAGGTGCCTGCGCCGAAGCCGAGCGCCGGAACGAGAAGGCCGGATGCGCCGAGCCGACGGTATTCCATGAGAGCTCCTAAAGGGTCTATAGTTCCGTTAACACGATCGACGGTACACCCGATCGCCGACAAATGGAACAGGAGTCCCGTTATGAACCACGACATTGCCTGGCCCGGCTCGGTTCGCCCTGGTGGACGCACCGCCCGGGTCCGCGAGTCGGTGCTGCAGGTCGCCGGTGATCTGCTCGCCGAACGTGGCTTCGCGCACCTGGATCTGGCGGAGGTCGCGGCCACGGCGGGAGTCGGCAAGACCACGGTCTACCGCCGCTGGCGCACCCCGGCGGGTCTGGTCGCCGATCTGCTGGTCGAGATGGCCGAGCAGTCGCTTCCCCGGGCCGACACCGGCGACCTGCTCGAGGACCTGACCGTCAATGCCCGGCTGGTCGCGCGCACGCTCGCCGATCCGCGCCAGGGCAATCTGTTCCGCGCCGTCATCGCGGCCGCCACCTGCGACGATGCCACCGCAACCGCCCTGCACACCTTTTACGACACCCGGCTCACCGAATGGGCGCCATGCGTCGACGCCGCGGTCGCCCGTGGCGAAGCACCACCGGGCACCGACGCGCGGGCGGTGGTCTCGGCGGTATCGGCCCCGCTGTACTACCGATTACTCGCCAGCGGCGACCCGATCGACGAGGCGACCGCCGACCGCGCGGCCCGCGTTGCCGCGATCGCCGCCGCCGCGGGTGCCTTCGTCGGCTGAGCGAGCTCAGTTCTCGACGTATTCGCCGAGCACACGCTGATATTCGGCCAGATCGGGCTCGGTGTGGATCTTCGGGTTGTCGCCCTTGGTGAGTACTGAGGACGGGCAGTCCGGCGACGCTTTGCCCAGGATCTCCGTGGTGACGACAGCACGCCCGGTCGCGGCTTCGCGCAGGGTGACCTCGTAGCGCCCCTGGTAGAGCGGCAGGCTGCTGGAGGTGAACTGGCAGTCGGTCAGGAAATCGCCGTCGTCGGGTTCCTCGAGGCAGGCGATGAGCTGTACATCGGCGGGTTCCAGGTCGCGGCCGCCCCATTCCCGCGGACCGTCGTAACCGCCGATCTCGGCATCGGAGTAGCCGACCGAGTCCTCCACGAAGGCGATAACCGGATGCGGTGCCGGCCCGCCGAATTCGGCCGCCGTGGGATAGAACTTGCCACCCATGTCATGGCAGGCGTCTTCCATCGCGCTGATATCGGCCACCGGCCCCTTGTGTTCCTTCGGAGTCCAGAACGACCAGTACACCGCGTACCCGACCGCGCCGAGCACGACGATCACCGAGATCGCGCCGACCGCCTTCGAGTACTTGCCGAACATCGGCCCGGTGCGCCCGGACCGCTTGCGCACCATGGCCACGACGATCGCCAGGAAGGGAGCGATGATCAGCAGCGCGAAGATCGACCCGACGAGCACACTGCCGTTGTCGAAAGCCATCCAGGAGAAGATCCCGGACAGCGCCATCAGCAGCAGAACAACTTGCACCACAAGAAAACCCCCCGGTCACACCGTCGAATGTGCCTCGGACCGTACCAAATTCAGCGGTCGGCGGCGATTCCGGCAGCGTGCCAGCCGGGGTCGCGGCCGGTGAGCCCGAGCAGCCGTTCCAGCGCGGGCGCGTCCGCGCCGACCGCGACCACCGGGCCGAACAGACCGGGCGTGCCCTCGGGATCGGTCTCCCGCAGGAACTCCGCCAGGACCGCCAGATCACTGTTGTCGACTGCCAGTGACTGCCCGGTCGCAACCGCGAGATCCCAGCCGTGGATGACCAGCTCGTCGAGCGCGACGGTGGCCATGATCATCGCGGGCATCACGACACCACCTGCCTCGGTGTCTCCGTCCCAGGCCGCCGGGTCACTCCAGGCGCTGGTCAGCGCGTCGAGCTGGGCGGGAATGCGGGTCCGCCAGTCCGCGGGCAGCGGGGCGTCGAGGCTGGGCGTGGCGCTGTGCCCGACGGCTTCCTTGGTCGCGGCCTGCCGGAAGGCCTCGGTGAGGCCGACGACGTGCGCGAGCAGCCCGCGCACGGTGGTGTCGCCGCACGGCGTCGCGGCATCGAGCTGGTTGTCGGCGATGCCGTCGACGACGGCGGCGAGGGATCGGGCGGCGGCGGTGAGATCGAACTGCGGATCCATGCGGACTCCTCGGTCGAGGGCGGTGGCGACACTGGTACAGACGAGGCGAACACCCGGAATTCATCGTAGGCGCGGGTTGCCGAGTGGGCCCGATCGGCGCAGGCTGGAACCGCAGGACCCGATCAACGTCATCACGTCCGAGGGAACACCGAGGAGTACCCGATGATCGATTACGACACCGCCGACCCGCTGGACGAGGTCCCCGAGGCCGATCGCGTGGAACAGGAACAGTCGGCCTTCCGCGATGACGACCCGGATGATCCGGCCTTCGCCGACGCGGCCGACTACACCGCGGAGATCGCCGCGCACGTCGCCGTCGACGCCGACACCGCGAATCCGGCGGATGTGATCGAGCAGACCATCGCCGTCCCCTTCGACGACGGCGCCGACACCGAGGAGCGCTAGCCGGCGATCTTCGCGCGCACCGTCGCGTGCAGTTCGCGCAGGCTGGAACGCTCGGTCGCGACCTCGAGTACGCGCAGGCCGTGCGCCTCGCCGGCCAGTTCGACGGCCAGTTCGGCGGGATCCACCTGCCGGTGCGGGATGCGGTAGGCGGCGCAGAGCGCGGCCAGGTCCATGCCGTGCGGGGTACCGAAGACCCGCTCGAAGACGCCCGCGTACTGCGGATCGCCCTGTTCGAGCAGTTCGAAGATGCCGCCGCCGTCGTCGTTGGCCACCACGATGGTGAGATTGTCCGGACGCGGTTCGCCCCGGCCGATGAGCAGCCCGGACGCGTCGTGCAGGAAGGTCAGATCGCCCATCAGGGCGACGGTGCGCCCGGCGTGCGCCAGCGCGGCGCCGACCGCGCCGGAGACCGTGCCGTCGATACCGGCGACACCGCGGTTGGACAGCACCCGGATCCCCGGTCGCGGATGCGAGACCAGGGCGGCATCACGCACCGGGTTCGACGCACCGAGCAGCAGCTGATCGCCCTCGCGCAGCGCGTCCATGACGACGGCCGCCACATGCAGGCCGGTTGCTTTCGGGTGCGTCGCCAGTTCGTCGCGCACCACCGATTCGGCCTGCCGGTTGAGTTCGGCGCAGCGCGCCAGCCAGTCCGGGCCCGGTGCGCCGGTGGTGACCGCGCGGGTGCCGGTGCCGACGACATTGCCCGACACATCGGGCCAGCGCGGACCCGTGGTCAGGGCGAAGACGGTCACCTCCGGATCGGCCAGCACCCGTGACACCTGCCGGTGCAGGGTGGGGCGGCCGGTGATGATGGCCTGGGCCGGTTTCAGCAGCGACAGCGCCAGCGGATGCAGGGCAGGTCCGTGCATCGGCGCGGTCGGCTCGGCGACGGTGGGCAGCTCGGCCAGCTCGGGGCGCAGGCCGGCGCCGTGGCCGGAGATGACGACGGTGTCGGGCGTGAGGTCGATGTCGAGGGGGACGTCGAGGGTGGCGTACTGCGTCGAGGTCCACGGCCGTTCGCCGGCGCGGCCGGGCGGTAGCGCGTCCTCGGACAGCTCGGGCACCAGCGGTTCGCGCAGCGGGATGTCGAATTGCACCGGCCCGGCATTGCCCGAGCGGGTGCCGCGCGCGGCGGCGAGCACCCGGCAAACCGAGGAGCGCCACACGCTGTTCTGTCGCGGGTAGTTCGACTCGCCTGCCTCGGCCTCGGCCAGCCCGAGACTGATCGTGGCCCTGACCTGGCTGCCGAACAGCCCCATCTGCTCGACGGTCTGGTTGGCGCCGGTGCCCAGCATCTCGTAGGGCCGGTTGGCGCTGATGACGATCAGCGGCACGCGCGCGTAGTTGGCTTCCAGCACCGCGGGCCCGAGGTTGGCCACGGCGGTGCCCGAGGTCATCACGACCGGCACCGGCCGCCCCGAGGACACCGCGAGCCCGACCGCGAGGAAACCGGCGGTGCGCTCATCGATGCGCATGTGCAGCCGCAACTGCCCGGCCACGTCCGCCGCCTGCAGGGCGAAGGCCAGTGGGGCGTTGCGCGAGCCGGGGCACAGCACCACCTCGCGGACGCCGCCGCGCACGAGCTCGTCGACGACCACTCGTGCCTGCGCAGTAGACGGATTCACAATCCCAGACTGTCAGACCGGGGTGCGCGCGTCTGCCCCCGGCCCGCGTTGGGTGCGTCACGGACGGCGGCGCGGCCCATACAAGTCCACCGCGACGGAGCCCGGACCATTCCCCGAAAAGGTTGTGCGGCAATTGATATGTCGGCGTTAAATCGCGCACGCGACAATGTCCGGACAATCGATAAAGAAATCCGGTGACGGAGGTCTCCCGTCACCGGAATTCTCCGGACAGCTGCCGCGCGATCAGGAAGCCGGCGCGGTGAGGTCCTGGATGCCGATGATGGATTCGACGATGTTGAGCACCGCGGAGGTGCCGCTGTCGACCGCGGCGCTGCCGGACTCGAGCACACCGAAGCCCGCGGCCGAACCGGTGGTCAGATCGGCGGAACCGCTGGCCAGGTCGGCCGAGCCGCTGAAGGAACCGGTACCGGAGCCCGAATCGGCGCCCGCGACGGCGACGGGACCGAAGAACATGACGGCGGCGGCAGCGGCGGCACCGGTGGCGGCGAGAGTCTTGCGAGAGATCATGAGAACCGAACTTCCTTTCAGCAATTCGTGTTTCGAACCGCTCGAAAAGGAACGTAATCGATTCGATCCGGAAGTTTCCACCGGCTCGAATGCCCCCGGATTTCCGGCTACCTTCGATTTTCCCGCCGTTCACCGGAGGAGTTGCCCGCCTCACATTCTCCCGGCCGGAATTTACCGCTGACCGGAAAACATTGTGGCCCCGGACTCGCCACACCCCGTTACGTGAGGGTGGTCACCCACCCATGCGAAAGGCCGGTGCGGCCCGGGAAAGATCCCTGGGCGCGCACCGGCCTTCACCGGAACTGGGACGGCGGGGGCTGCCCCGCCTACGGCTCAGCCCGCGTGCTTCTGCACCAGGTCGGCAACCCGCGGCAGCGCCTCGACGACGTGCTTCTTGGCGGAGCCACGCATCGAGGAGTACACCTTCTGCAGGGCCGGACGCGAGGAGGCGTCGGCCCGGGCGTCGGTGACGGCCAGCAGCGCCTCGGCGACCTCGTCCGACTTCGCGGCCAGCAGATCGGCGAAGGTGCCGGTGCCCGAGGTGGTGAATTCGGCCCAGTAGGGCTGGAGCTGATCGAGCAGCTTGGGCGCCAGCGATGCGAGGGCATCCGGAACGATGGACGGGCTGATCTTCTTGACCGCCGCGTACCCACCCTTCACGGCCAGGCCGGACGCACCACCTTTGTCCGAGACCTCGGCGTCGAGAACCTCGACGGCGTCAGCAAGGAAAGCCGGACGCTTGGTGTCGTCGAGCAGGGATTCAGACAGTGCTGCAACCACTTTCAGGTTCCTCCGGATCGGTTCGTTGAACGAGCAGCCGCAACTATAACCGGCGGGCCCCCGCAACACTGCGCGACCGTCTCACCTGCGGTGTCACGACCACGTACCGGTCTGTCGGACAGTAGGGCAATAATCGGTGTCGTGACTTTCGATCCGAAGCTGTGGCGGCCCGTCCTCGGGTTCGAGGACCTGACCGACATCACCTATCACCGGCATATCGAGCAGGGCACGGTGCGGGTGGCGTTCGACCGGCCCGAGGTGCGCAACGCGTTCCGGCCACATACCGTCGACGAGCTCTACCGCGCCCTCGATCACGCGCGGATGACCTCGGATGTGGGCGCGGTGCTACTCACCGGCAACGGCCCGAGCCCCAAGGACGGTGGCTGGGCCTTCTGCTCCGGTGGCGACCAGCGCATCCGCGGCCGCAACGGCTACCAGTACGCCGAGGGCGAGACCGCCGACACCGTCGATACCGCGCGCGCTGGCCGGCTGCACATCCTCGAGGTGCAGCGGCTGATCCGGTTCATGCCCAAGGTGGTGATCGCGCTGGTGAACGGCTGGGCCGCGGGCGGCGGGCACAGTTTGCACGTGGTCTGCGATCTGACGCTGGCCTCGCGCGAACACGCGCGGTTCAAGCAGACCGACGCCGATGTCGGCTCCTTCGACGGCGGGTACGGCAGCGCGTATCTGGCGAAGATGGTCGGCCAGAAGTTCGCCAGGGAGATCTTCTTCCTCGGCAGGCCGTACACCGCCGAGGAGATGCATCAGATGGGCGCGGTGAACAAGGTCGTGGACCACGACGAGCTGGAGAACGTCGCGCTGGAGTGGACCGCCGACATCAACGGCAAATCGCCGCAGGCCCAGCGCATGCTGAAATACGCGTTCAATCTGCTCGACGACGGCCTGGTCGGACAACAGCTCTTCGCGGGCGAAGCCACCCGGATGGCGTACATGACCGACGAGGCCGTCGAAGGCCGTGACTCGTTCCTGGAGAAGCGCGAACCGGACTGGACGCCCTACCCCTGGTACTTCTGACACATCCCCCCAGACAGGCGGATCGATGGAGATTCTCAACAGCCGGATCATCGTGCGCCCCAGCGATTACGCGCGCACGCTGGCGTTCTACCGCGACGGCCTCGGCCTGGCCATCGCCAGGGAATACCCGGGCGGCACGGTGTTCTACGCCGGGCAGTCGCTGGTCGAGGTCGCCGCGCACGGCGGCAGCGGAGCGGCGGGCACCTTCGATGGCGCGATCTGGTTGCAGGTCCGCGAGATCGCCGACGCGGCGGCGGAGTTGGCACTGAAGGGGATCGTGATCGAGCGTGCGCCGGTGCTCGAACCCTGGGGGCTGTGGGAGATGTGGGTCCGCGATCCGGACGGTGTCGCGATCGTGCTCGTCGAGGTTCCGGCCGAACATCCGATCCGGCGGGATCAGCGCTGGTCGCCGGAGTGAACACCGGTTTGTCGCGGCCGAGCCGAGTTGCCGATCCCGGTTCGGCCGCGCACGATAGCTGCGAGCGAGCGCAAACAGACCCGTTGGCCGGGTCTGCGCGGTCGCATGACACGATCGAAGCCGTGAGGGCGCGCAGCAAGCTGTATCCGGAGGTGAAGGCGTGAGCAGAACGCTGCGGACGCTGCAGATGCCGACCGGTTCCGGTGTCGGCGAAGTGCTTCCCCACCTGCGCCAAGCCCTCGACGGTGCAGGCCCGGCCTGGCTGCCGATTCCGACCACCGACCGGCGTGAGGCGCGCAGGCTCTCCGACGCGCTCAAGCCGGGCGATCCGATCGATGACGATGTCGCCCTGGTCGTGACGACCTCGGGCACCACCGGCGTCCCCAAGGGCGCGCTGCTCGGCGCCGAGGCGTTGCGGGCCAGCGGCACCGCCACCCACGACCGCCTGGGCGGACCGGGTAGCTGGCTGCTGGCCCTGCCCACCCATCACATCGCCGGTATCCAGGTGCTGCTGCGCAGCATCCTCGCCGGGACCGAACCGACCGTGCTCGACGTGTCCGGCGGTTTTCTGCCCGAGGCGCTGGCCGGGGCGGTCGCCGCGATGCGCGGGCCGCGCCGCTACACCGCGCTGGTGCCGACGCAGCTGATCAAGTCGCTGGATTCGCCGGTCGCGGCCAAGGCGCTGGCCGGACTCGACGCGGTGCTGGTCGGCGGGGCGGCCACGCCGCTGCCCGTCTACGACCGGGCCCGCGACCTGGGCATCAATGTCGTGCGCACCTACGGGATGAGCGAGACCTGCGGCGGTTGCGTCTACGAGGGCGTGCCGCTCGACGGCGCGCAGGTGCGGATCGAGGACGGGCGGGTGGTGCTCGGCGGGGCGATGGTCGCGCGCGGCTACCGCAACCTGCCCGATCACCCCGCCTTCGCCGAGCCCGGCTGGTTCCGCACCGAGGACGCGGGCACCTTCGACAACGGCGTGCTGTCGATCTCGGGGCGGCTCGACGAGGCCATCATGACCGGCGGGCTGCTGGTGATCCCGCAGGTCGTCGAGGCGGTACTGGCCAACCATCCGGGGATCCGCGAGTGCATCGTGCTCGGGCTGCCCGACGAGCGGTTGGGTCAGCGGGTCGCGGTGGCGATCGTGCCTGCCCCCGGCGCCACGCCGACGCTCGACGAGCTGCGCGCGCACGTGGTCGCCGAGCTGGATTCCATCGCCGCCCCGCGCGAGCTGGCGGTGCTGGAGGAGATCCCGTTGCGCGGACCGGGCAAGCCCGACCGCGTCGCCCTGCGCGCGCACCTGCAAGCGGGCACCACGCACTGAGCGCGTCAGCTCTTGCACGGGCGGTGACATGCCGGTGCAAGAGCGACGCAAGGCGGGCGCGGCACGGTAGGTCCCATGACTTACACACCCACTTCCGCGCTCGCCGTCGAGGCCGACGGCTTGGTCAAGGTGTTCGGCAAGCAGCGCGCCGTCGACGGGGTGAGCCTGGCGGTGCCGCGCGGCGCCGTCTACGGCGTACTCGGACCCAACGGCGCGGGCAAGACCACCACGATCAAGATGCTGGCCACGCTGCTGCGGCCCGACGGCGGCAGTGCCCGGATCTTCGGCCACGACGTCGTCGCCCGGCCCAACGCGGTGCGTTCGCTGGTCGGCGTCACCGGCCAGTACGCCTCGGTCGACGAAGAGCTCACCGCCACCGAGAACCTGATCATCTTCTCCCGGCTGCTCGGTCTGAGCCGGATCGACGCCCGCCGCCGGGCCGGCGAACTGCTCGACGAGTTCGACCTGGCCGAGGCGGCGAACAAGCCGCTGAAGAACTTCTCCGGCGGCATGCGCCGGCGCCTCGACCTGGCCGCCAGCCTGATCGCCACCCCGCCGCTGCTGTTCCTCGACGAACCGACCACCGGCCTCGACCCGCGCACCCGCGCCCAGATGTGGGACACCATCCGGCGCCTGGTCAGCGAGGGCGCGACGGTCCTGCTCACCACCCAGTACCTCGACGAGGCCGATCAGCTGGCCGACCGGATCGCGGTCATCGACCACGGCCGGGTGATCGCCGACGGCACCGCCGACGAGCTCAAGGCCTCCATCGGCGGCTCCTCGGTGCATCTCACGCTCGTCGATCGCGACCAGCTCGAGCACGCGCGCCGCATCATCGGCGACTTCCTCGGCGTCGCCGCGCAGGTCAGCCCGGAAGCGGGCAGGCTCACCGCGGCCCTGCCCGACCCGAATCTCACCGCTGACCTGCTGATCCGCCTGCGCGACCAGGCGGTCGGCGTCGAGGAGATCACGGTCAGCAAGCCCACCCTCGACGAAGTCTTCCTCACCATCACCGGCCACCCGGCCGAGGATTCCGACGACACCGAACGGAGCGCGGCATGACCGCAGTTCTCACCGCACCCGCGCCCAGCACCGACAACGCCGAGGTCAGCGACCGGATCGGCCTGCGCGAGACCGTCGCCACCTCGTTCACCATGGCCTATCGTGGCCTGCTCAAGATCAAGCACAATCCCGAGCAGCTCTTCGACGTGACGGTGCAGCCGATCCTGTTCACCGCGCTGTTCACCTACATCTTCGGCGGGGCGATCTCGGGCAGCGTGTCCAGTTATCTGCCGGTGCTGATTCCCGGCATTCTCGTGCAGACTGTGGTCCTCACCTCCGTGGTCACCGGCACCCAGTTGCGCGAGGACATGGACAAGGGCGTGTTCGACCGCTTCAAATCGCTGCCCATCGCCCGGGTTTCGGCGCTGGCCGGGGCGCTGATCGCCGACATGGTGCGCTACGGCATCGCCTCCACACTGACCATCGTGGTCGGCCTGTGCCTGGGCTACCGGCCCGCGGGCGGGGTGACCGGCGTGATCGCGGCCATCCTGATGGTGGTGGTGTGCTCGTTCGCGATCAGCTGGGTGTGGGCGCTGGTCGGTGTCACCGGCAAGAGCGCCGCCTCGGTGCAGGGCATCTCGATGATGGTGATGTTCCCGCTGACGTTCATGTCCGGCGCCTTCGCCCCGGTGAGCACCATGCCGGGCTGGATGCAGGGCCTCAACCACGCCAACCCGGTGTATTACATGGTCAACGCGGCCCGGGAGCTGATGAACAACAACAGCTTCGGCGGTGACCTGGTGTGGTCGCTGGTCGGTTCGGCCGTGGTGATCGCGATCTTCGCGCCGCTGACCGTGCGGGCCTACATGCGCCGCGCCTGAAATCCGCTGAACGGCACCCGGATCTCTCCGGGTGCCGTTCGCGGCGTTCAGGACAGGGTGGCGACCACTTCGACAATGCGGGTGGCCGCCGCCATCCGGCGCACGCCGGCGGCCCGGTGGACGGCGGCGTCCATCGCCTCGGCGCCCACCGTGTCGCGGTGCAGGGCGAGATGACGGGCCAGTTCCATCGACGGATTGTCCTGCCTGGCGACCGAAGTACCGGCCAGCGCGAGCAGTTCGAGGCCGATCGTCCGGTTCGTCCCGGTGGCCAGCAGATAGGACCCGAGCGCACCACCGACCGCGCCGATCTGCGGCAGGTCGAAGTACTGGGTCAACCGCTGGCCGGTGGCCTCGACCACCTGGTCCACCAGATCCACCGCGTCCGCCGCGCGCCCGTGCAGGACATGCGCGCTGATCGCGCACGCCGCGACCATCAGCCCGCCCGGCCCCGGGGTGATGCCGAAGTCCGGCCAGCCGAGCAGTTCCAGTGCCCGGCGGAAATGCGCGAGCCCGGCATCGATGTCGCCGTCGGCCAGTTCGAGTTCGGCGACGGCGGTGGCGACGGTCGCGAGCCGGTGATGACGGCGGATGCTCGGATCATCGATCTGGCGCACCCCCGATTCGCCCACCCGCACCGCGAATTCGAGCTCCGCTCTGGCCTGCTCGCGGTCACCGCTGCCGATCAGCGCCGCGGCCAGGTAGCAGCGGCTCTCCATGATCTCGTCGTGGATCCGCAACCGGCCCATCAGTTCCAGTGCCCGGCGATAGTGCCGCACGGCCTCGACGTAGTCGGCCTCCTGGCCACACAGCTGCGCCAGATGCTGGCACACTGTGGCGATCCCCCAGATCTCGCCCTCGCCCAGCTCGTCCAGCGCACGCAACGCGTCCCGGGTCGAGCCGCGCATATTGCCCAGGTTCTCCGCGAAGTTGGCGCGGGCGATCAGCGCGACGACCCGTGCCTGCGGTCGTGGCGAACGCACCGCCTCGGCCAGCAGGCGACCGACCCGGAAAGGTCGACGCCGCACACAGATCAACTGCCCGAGGACACCGAGGCCGGGGTCGAGGTCCGGGTGCGCGAGCAGCCGGCGCGCCCGCAGCCGCACCAGCATCACCGGGCGGGTGTTCTCGCTGTCGGCGAACATCAGGTGCAGGACGACGAGGACATGGGTGACCATCTCGAGGTCCGCGGTGTCACCCGAGACCGGTACCGGCGGTGGCACATTCACCACCCGCTGAATCCAGCCCGTCAATTCCATGTGCGCGCCACGCATCATCCACAGGGTCGCGATCACCGGGAAGACACCGTAGGTGGTCGGCGCGTCGCCACGCTCGACCGCGGCCCGCAGCACGGCCACCAGATTGTCCAGTTCCACGCCGATCGCGAGCACCGCCGACACCTGATCACCGGCCCGGTAGGTGCGGATCGCCGCAGCCGCGAATTCCCTGGCCCACAGCGCCATCCGGGCACCGACCAGCGCCGATTCGGCGCCCGCTGTCTCGGCGTCGACGGCGGCCAGCTGTTCGGCGCCGAACTCGCGCACGGTCTCGAGCATCCGGTAGCGGACGCCGCCGCCGTCGGGGTCGTCGAGCACGGTGAGCAGTGATTGGCCGACCAGTCCGTCCACCGCCGTCGCCACGTCGGCCACCTCGGCACCCGCGGCGACCACCTCCGCGGCCGCGAGAGTGAACCCAGCGGGGAAGCGCGCGAGCCTGCGCAGCACCACCTGCTGATCCGGCTCGAGCAGATTCCAGCTCCAGGCGATCACCGCGTGCAGGGTGCGATGGCGCAGCGGCGCGGCCCGATCGCCACTGCGCAGCAGGGCGAAACGGTGCTCGAGCTTGGTCTCGATCTCGGCCACGCTCATGGTGCGCGCCCGCGCCGCGGCCAGCTCGATCGCCAGCGGGAGGCCGTCGAGGGTGCGGCACAGCCGCGCGACCGTGTCCGGGTCGAGGCGGACATCGGGCCGGACGGCGCGGGCGCGAGCCGAGAACAGGTCCGTCGCGGGCGATCCCGCCGCGTCGATCGCCAGCGGCGCCAGCGGATAGACGGTTTCGGCGGTGATCGCCAGCGGCGAGCGGCTGGTGGTGAGCACGGTCAGCTGGGCGCAGCTGCCGACGAGATCGGCGACCAGGTCGGCGGCGGCCTCGATGACGTGCTCGCAGTTGTCCAGGATCAGCAGCGTCGGCCGCGCGGCGAGCACCTCCCGGAGCCGTCTGCCCGCGTCGAACGAACGGCCTGCCCGCAGATTCACCGGTTCCCGCACCAGTTCGCCCAGGCCCATGACATAGCCGATGGCGGCCTCGATATCGACGCGCGCGTCGGCGCCCGTCACCGATTCGGCCTGCACCGAAGCCAATTCGACCAGCACCACCGGCACGGTGCGGCCGAGCCGTTCACCGATGGCGTTGGCGACGCGGGTCTTGCCGGTGCCGCCGGGGCCGAGGACGGTCGTCACCCGGGAGTGCCGGACCATCCCGGCGATCGCGTCGAGATCGGCGGCACGGCCGAGCAGTTCGTTGGGTGCGGCGCGCAGCCCTAGGGCGGTGGGGGCGGGCGCGCGACGAGCAACGGCGGTGTGGTCGGGCAACACCGCCGGAGCAGCGCTGGAGCGCAGCCCCACGGGGGCGGTCGTGCCCCCGTTCTGGTGGGCGCCCGGCAGTTCTATCGGGTCGCCGCGCAGGACAGCGGTGTTGAGGGCGAGCAGGGTTGGGCCCGGGTCGGCGCCGAGTTCTTCGATCAGGCGCAGGCGGTAGGCGGCGAAGACGTCGAGTGCTTCGCCGGGGCGGCCCGCGGCCGCGAGCAAGCGGATCACGGTGGTGTGGGCGGACTCGTCCAGCGGTTGCGCGGCCGCGGCGGCGCGGGCCAGCGGTAATGCGCCATCGAGGTCGCCCTGGGCGGTCCTGGTCGCGAGTTCGAGGCGGTCCAGTTCGCGGCGCAGGTCGTCGGCGGCGGTGCGCAGGTCGTCGGCGGGAATCGAATCGGGCAGGTCGGCGCCGGGTTCGCCACGCCAGCGGCTGCGGGCCAGCGCGATCGCGGACAGGCTGCCGGTGAGTTCGCCCGCGGCGAGTTGTTCGTCGGCGCGCCGGGCCAGCGCCTGGGCGGCGGTGAGGTCGACATCGTCGGCGGGCAGGGTCAGCCGGTAGCCGGCAGGGCCGATCTCGAGCGCGCCGGCGGGCAGCAGCGCGCGCAGCCGCGAGACCTGGGTGTGCAGGGCGTTCATCGGCGCGCGCGGCGGCTGATCGCCCCACACCTCCTCGACCAGCGCCTGCGCGCCGCGGGCCCGCCCCGGCCGCACCGCCAGCGCGGTGAGCAGCAGACGGGCCCGCGCGCCGGGCAGCGCGACGAGCGCGCCGTCACGACGGATCGCGATCACACCGAGCACACCGACCACGGCGGGGGCATCGGCGGCGAGCGGCGGCCCTCCGGGGCCGGGGTGCGGTTCAGACATGCCGAATGTCATCGTAGGCGGCACGCCGGCACCTCGCCCGATCCGCCGACACCACGGGTCTGCGGACCGAAATTTGTCGGTACCCGGGCTTAGGCTGACGAACATGGGCGACTTCGAGGTGATCCGGCGCACGACCATCGCTGCCGAACCGGCGCGCATCCACGGCTACATCGACAATTTCCACCAGTGGCTGCTGTGGTCACCGTGGGAAGACGCCGACCCCCAGCTGGCCCGCACCTACACCGGACCCGATTCCGGCGTCGGCGCGCGCTACACCTGGCGCGGCAACCGTAAGGCGGGCGCGGGCGCGATGGAGATCAAGGCCGACGCCGAACAGGAGATCGGGATCGAGCTCACCTTCGAGAAACCGTTCAAGGCCACCAACTTCGTCACCTTCACCCTCGTCCCCAGCGGCGCGAACACCGAGGTGAGCTGGAAGATGACCGGCACCCACAGCGGCCTGATGGGTGTGCTCGGCAAGGTGTTCCCGATCGACAACATGATCGGCAAAGACTTCGACAAGGGCCTGGCCCGGCTCAAGACACTCGCCGAATCCGCCTAGCCCGCACCCCGGGGCTAGGCTGCGATCCATGGCAACAGCAGCGGAATGGATCGAGGGCGCCCGGCCGCGGACGCTGCCGAACGCGATCGCGCCGGTCCTGGCGGGCACCGGCGCGGCGGCATCGATCGACGGGGCCGTCTGGTGGAAAGCGCTACTGGCGCTGGTCGTTTCGGTGGCTCTGATCATCGGGGTGAATTACGCCAACGACTACTCCGACGGCATCCGCGGCACCGACGACGTGCGCGTCGGCCCGCTGCGCCTGGTCGGTTCGAAGCTGGCCTCCCCCACCGCGGTCCGCACCGCCGCGGTGCTCAGCCTGGCCATCGGCGCGGTCGCCGGCCTGGTGATCGCGGTGACCACGGCCTGGTGGCTGGTGCTGATCGGCGCGGTGTGCCTGGCCGGTGCCTGGTTCTACACCGGCGGCAGCAAGCCTTACGGCTACAGCGGTTTCGGCGAGATCGCGGTGTTCGTGTTCTTCGGCCTGATCGCGGTGCTGGGCACCCAGTATGTGCAGGCGCTGCGGGTCGACTGGGTCGGGCTGCTGCTGGCGATCGGTGTCGGCGCGTTCTCCAGCGCGGTGCTGGTGGCCAACAATCTGCGAGACATCCCCACCGACACCGAGTCCGGCAAGGTCACTCTCGCGGTCAAACTCGGCGATGCCCGCACCCGCACCCTGCACCTGATCCTGCTGGCCGTGCCGTTCGCGCTCAGCCTGGCGCTGGTGGCCCGCACGCCGTGGGCGCTGACCGGACTGCTCGCGGTCCCGCTGGCGATCCGCGCCAACGCTCCCGTGCGCTCCGGCGGCAACGGGCTGGAACTGATTCCGGCCCTCCGCGATTCCGGGCTGGCGCTGCTGGCCTGGTCGGCGCTGAGCGCGCTGGCTGTCGGCCTGGGCTGAATCCGACGCGCCTGTGCGCCACGGGCATCTGGTGTCCAGCCGCCGTCAGCCGCACGACCCAGTGGCCGTGCTGACACCAGCCACCGCGCAGTCCTGCGCCGACGCGGCTGACCGGGCACGCCAGATCGGAGCCGCAGACCGGGCCGCCAGGTCAGGGCCGCCAGACCGAGTCTCAGGCCGGAGCCGATAACGGCCGTTCCGGCTCGGTGACCGACCGCTGCGAGGGGACATGCGCCCGGATCAGCTCGGCCAGATGACGCCCCGTCCGGTCCAGCGGTTCGGTGCTGCGCTGGGCCAGCGACATCACCACCGCGCCCTCGATCGCGGCGATCACCGTCGTCGCCAGTGACAGCGCGGTCTCCGGCGCGACCTGTTCGGCTCGCAGCCGGGCGGCCAGCGCCTGCTCCCAGTCATCGAAGGCCGCACCCGCCGCATCGGCGGCTTCCGGCGCTTCCGAACGGCCCAGCGCGGCGGCGACGATCGGGCAGCCCGCGAGGAAATCGCTCGATTCCACGACCTTCTTCCACGCCTCGGTGAACGACGCGATGGTCGCCTCGGGATCGGATCGGCGGCCGAAGGTCTCGATCACGCCGGTCATCGCGCAACCGGCCACCCGGGTCGCCTCGGCGATCAGTTCGGACTTGCCGCCGGGGAAGTTCAGGTAGACCGTCCGGCGGGAGATCCCACTGTGGTCGAGCAGCCGCGTGACCCCGGTCCCGGCCACACCGTAGCGGCGCACCAGGTCGATCGCGCTCTGCACGAGTCCGTCACGCGCTGCCATCGGTGTCCTTTCGTCCGCCCCTGATTGAAGTATACCGATCGGTGTACTACCGTTCAGGCAAGTACACCGATCGGTGTACCCGGATCGGAGGAGTCGACGATGACCGCCCTGAGCGACCCACTCGCCCTGCCCTGCGGCCAGGTGCTGCCCAACCGGCTGATGAAGGCCGCGCTGAGCGAGGGCCTCGGCTCACCGGAATTCGGGCCCGACGAGCGCATCGACCGGCTCTATCAGCGCTGGGGCGCGGGCGGTTTCGGCCTGATCGTCACCGGCAATGTGATGGTCGACCGCACCCAGCTCGGCGAGCCGGGCAATGTCGTCGTCGAGGACGAGCGCCATCTCGCCGGCCTGCGCCGCTGGGCCGAGGCAGGCAAGGCGGGCGGCGCCCGGATCTGGATGCAGATCAACCATCCCGGACGGCAGGCCAACCCGCTCGCCTCCAAGGCCCAGCCGGTCGCGCCGTCGGCGATCGCGCTGGACATCCCCGGCCTGCCCACCCCGCGCGAACTCACCGATGCCGAGATCACCGACCTCGTGCGCCGCTACGCCACCACCGCGCGCGTCGCCGAGGCCGCCGGTTTCGACGGCGTGCAGATCCACGGCGCGCACGGCTATCTCGTCTCCCAGTTCCTCTCGCCGCTGGCCAACCAGCGCACCGACCGCTGGGGTGGTGACGCGCCGCGACGCGCCCGCTTCGTGCTCGAGGTGGTGCGCGCGATCCGCGCCGAAGTGGCGGATTCCTTCGCGGTCGCGATCAAGCTCAACTCCGCGGACTTCCAGCGCGGCGGCTTCACCGAGGACGAGTCACGCGCGGTGATCAGCTTGCTCGCCGCCGAACGCCTGGACCTGATCGAGATCAGCGGTGGCAGTTACGAATCGCCCGCGATGATGGGCAGGCCGGTCACCCGCTCGGCGAGCACCGCCGCCCGCGAGGCGTACTTCCTCGACTACGCGCGCTCGGTCCGGGCGCTCGCCGGGTCGGTGCCACTCGCGGTCACCGGCGGTTTCCGCACCCGCGCCGCGATGGACGAAGCGGTCGCCGCACAGGAATGCGATGTGGTGGGCCTGGGCCGCCCCAGCACCCTCGCGCCCGGCGCCGCGGCCGAACTCCTGCGCGGACACACCACCCGGCTGCACTCGCGCCAGATCTCCCTGCGGCTGCCCGCCGCGCTGACCACCCTGGCCGCGGTCAAGGCCGTCGAAGGTGCGCTCGACCTGCAATGGCACACCGACCAGCTGCATCGCCTCGGCGCAGGCCAGGACCCGGATCCCGGCCGCACACCGTGGTTCACGGCGGCGACCATGCTCCAGCGCAACGGCCTCGACGCGTTCCGCAGCAGGAGGAGTTCGGCCGCGCGGCCGAAGGATCCGGCCCTGCGCAAGTTCGAGATCGAGCGCGCCGTCGGGCGCTATCTCGCCAATCCGGCGGTCCGCGCGCTGGGCCGGATCGGCGTCCGCACCTCGTTCGCGACCGAGCTCGAGACCACCGGCCGCAAGTCCGGGCAGACCAGAGTGGTCCCGGTCTCGGTCGCCTTCGACGACACCGGCGCCTGGGTGATCAGCCAGCACGGCACCCGGTCGGGCTGGGCGGCCAATATCGGCTCGGAGCCGAAAGTCCGGGTGCGGCAGGGCGATCGGTGGCGTACCGGTGTCGCTGAGCTGCGCCCCGGCGACGACGTGGTCGCCCGGGCCCGCAGCTTCGCACCGAACCCGGTGTTCGCCGGCCTGACGGCGGCGACCTTCCGCACCCTGCAGAGCAACCCGGTCTCGGTGCGGATCACCTTCACCGACTGATCGGCTAGTCGCCGTCGGGCACCAGGATGCCGAGCACCCAGTTGACCAGGGTGATGATGACCCCGCCCCACAGCGCGGCCCAGAAGCCGTCCACGCGCAGGCCGTAGTCGGTGAGCTCGGTGATCTTGGCGGTCAGCCAGAGCATGCCCGCGTTCACCACCAGCAGGAACAGGCCGAGGGTGAGGATCACGAACGGGAGCGACAGGAGTTTCACGATCGGCTTGATCACGGCGTTGACGGCGGTGAACACCAGCGCGACGATCACGATGACCAGGGCCTTGCCCCAGTTGCCCCACTCCTGCGACCAGTCCGGCGGCACGAAGATATCGATCTTGTCGATCCACGCCGCCGCGGCCCAGATGGCAACGGCGTTGATGATCAACCGAATTGCTAGCTGCATACCCGCCATGCTAAGCCGGGAATCGGACATCGCGGCGGGTCTGACACACACCCGACACGGAATTCACGCTGCGCGGTCGAGCATTCCGTAGATATCGGCGCGCAGGGCACCCACCGCGGCACTGCCACCGAGCAGTTCGGTGGTCGCCGGTTCGCCCGCGCGCAGAACGCCGAGCAGCAGATGCGCGGAACCGATCTCGCGGTCCTTGCGGTGCACGGCCTCGCGCAGCGCGAGTTCCAGGGACTTCTTGGCCACCGCGGAAAACGGGATGTGCCCCCAGGTGCCTTTGTGCCGGCCGAACAGGCCCCGCTTGCCCTCCGGTTCGGCGCGCTCCCAGGCCTCGGGGCCGAAGTTCTCGGTGATGCTGGCCTGCACCGCGTCCAGGTCGATGCCGATCGAACGCAGCGCCTCGGCGTCGTCGGGGCCCAGCGGGGTCGTGCCTGCGAGGGTGGCCCGGACGTCCTCGGTGGTGATGCCGCGCGCGGTGAGCACCGCGGCGAGACCCGGTTCGGCATTCGCCAGGACGCCGAGCAGCAGGTGCTCGGGCCCGATGCGCTGCGCGCCGAGTTCCTTGGCGTCTTCCTGGGCCACCACCACGGCCACCCTGGCGTGCTTGCTGAATTTCTCGAACATCAGCGGGTCCCACCTTTCCGGTTGTGTTTCTGATGCACCGCTTGCTTGCTGACCTCGAGCGCCTCGGCGATGGCCTGCCAGGACCAGCCCGCGGCTCGCGCGTTGGCGACCTGGATGGTTTCGAGCCGGTCGGCCAGCCTGCGCAGGGCGAGTACGGCGCGCAGGCCGACGGCGGGATCGGGATTGCCTGCCGCGGCGGCGAGGGTTGTCGCATCGGTCATGACGTCAATTTTGATTGACGAAACCGGTCGTGTCAACAAAAATTGACATCGCTGAGCGCGAACAAGCGCGCGAACAGTGGTGTGCGGAAACTCAGCCGCGCCAGCGACCGGTGGCGGCGAACTCGTCGAGCACAGTCGCCGGGCCAGACAGGTCGAGATGCTGCGCGGCGACCCAGGAGTCGTCGAAATACGTTCCGGCGTAGCGATCGCCGCCGTCGCACAGCAGCGTCACCACGCTGCCGCTGCGCCCCGCGGCCATCAACTCGGCGATCAGGGCGAACGCGCCCCACAGGTTGGTGCCGGTCGAGCCGCCCACCCGACGGCCGAGCACCGTGCTGGCATGCCGGGCGGCGGCGATCGAGGCGGCGTCGGGCACCAGGATCATCCGGTCGACCACCTGGCCGATGAACGAGGGCTCCACCCGCGGCCTGCCGATCCCCTCGATCCGCGACGGCATGCCGGTCTCGTACCCGGCGTCACCGGTCTCGTAGCCGCCGAAGAAGGCCGAGTGCTCGGGGTCGACCACGGCCAGCTTGGTGGCATGCCTGCGATAACGCAGATAGCGGCCGATGGTGGCGCTGGTGCCGCCGGTGCCCGCGCCGACCACGATCCACTCCGGCACCGGATGGGTCTCCAGCGCCAGCTGCTGGAAGATCGACTCGGCGATATTGTTGTTGCCACGCCAGTCGGTGGCCCGCTCGGCATGGGTGAACTGGTCCATGAAATGCCCGCCGGACTCGTCGGCGAGCCGTTTGGCCTCGGTGTACATCTCCGGCGGCCGCTGCACGAAATGACATCGGCCACCCTGGGCTTCGATCAGCGCGATCTTCTGCGGCGAGGTGCTCGCCGGCATCACCGCGACGAAATCCAGGCCGAGCAGCTTCGCGAAATACGCCTCACTGACCGCCGTCGACCCCGAGGACGCCTCGACCACCGTCGTGCCCTCGCCGACCCAGCCGTTGCAGATCGCGTACAGGAACAGCGAACGTGCCAGCCGGTGCTTGAGGCTGCCGGTGATGTGGGTGGACTCGTCCTTGAGGTAGAGCTGCACCGGCCAGTCCGCTGGCAGCGGGTAGCGCAGCAGGTGGGTGTCGGCCGAGCGCTGGGCATCGGCGTCGATCAGCCGGACGGCATTGTCGACCCAGGCACGCGGGGCGCTGTGGTCGACGACCTTCACGCGGCCGACCCGTCGTCGTCACCTCGCAAGCGGGCCCGCAGTTGCGCCTTGTCCTGCCTGCGCCGGGCATCGACGATCGCGATGTCCTCGTTCACCTTGGTCCGCAGCGACTTGAACAGGGTGAGCGAGAGCGGCATGGCGACGATCAGGGCGAACAGCGCGGCGACGATTATCGGGATATCCACCCCGATGAGCGCGGCGACGCCGATGATGATCGCAGCGATCACCACCACGAGCCCCATGCGGGCCAGCGTGTAGAGCGCCAGATTGCGGAAAAGCCGCTTTCCCGCGCCCGAACCTTGCTGACCAGTTGCTTCACTCACGCCAACAGCCTAACCCCGCCACCGGGCGGCTCGATGCGGCCCCGTTCGCGGCTTTTGTCTATTACTTCCCCTTTACCAACAGTAGGTGGTTCGACTAGGTGGGGGTCGCAGTGCGACGATGACGCCATCTGATGAGGGAACTGTCGAGAACGGAGAGGTTAGCTATGACTGCGATCACCGTCGGCGGCCAGGACACTCTGCTGACACCAGGCCAAGTGGCCGCCATGTTCCACGTAGACCCCAAGACCGTCACGCGGTGGGCTCATGCGGGCAGGCTCGGTTCGCTGCGCACGCCGGGCGGACATCGCCGATTCCGCGAGTCCGAAGTTCTGCAGCTGCTCAGGTCGCTCACCACCGAGGCAGCTCCGCGCTGACCACGGCCGGCGGCGCGAGCCTGTCCTGGGCTCGCGTTTGCCGGAAATTTCCCTTCCGTTGCGGATGTGCACACGGCGCGGACACGGCTACCCTCGATAGCAGGAGGTGAGCGACGTGACGTACCTGTTGGCACTCATCGCGATCGTGGCCGTGGCGGTGTTGTGCTGGAAGGCGTTCGGTCCCGAGAAGCCCCATCCGCGCTCCACGCGACGACCGGTCCTCGGCCCCGACGACGACCCGGAATTCCTCTGGCGCCTGGGCAAACAGCACCGCGACGATTCCGGCGATCTCTGACACCCTTCGTGGCCTGCTGTTTTCCGATGTCCGGCTCGGCATGATACCGAGCGGTCGGGATGAATAACGCGTTCGTGAGATCCCGCACATACCCCGGATGCGGCGCGAAAAACCTGGATAGATAACGTATTCCGGTGATCGATGTGCAGCAGGGTTCCATTCCGACCACTTGGCGCGCGGCCGACGGCAGCGCCGTGACGTTCACCGAAGCACGGTCGGCGTGGACTCGGGCAGCACACGAAGTGCTGGCCGACACCGCGACCCGCTTCAACAACTTCATCGTCAACACCGAGCTCGCGGAGCTGGTCCAGGAAGAGTCCGGGATCCGCACCCAGGTGAAGTGGCAGCACTGGCTGCCGGTGGTGCTCGACCGCGTCGCCGAGCACTGTCACAAGAACAACGAGCCGCCGCTGAGCGCGCTGTGCGTGCGCCGCAACCAGACGGTCGGCACCGGCTACCGCTACATCCTCGAACTCGCGGGCCTGCCCATCCCCGACGACCTCGAGATGCATGCCGCCGCCGCCCGCTGGCAGTGCTACCAGCACTACGCCACCGACCTCCCCGCCGACGGCGGCCTACCCACCCTCCCCCCGAAGGTCGCCGCCGTCCGCCAGCGCACCTCCCAGGACCTGGCCACCACCGAAGCCGCCGAAGCAGTCGAGGCCAAACACACCGCCACCTCCCGCCGCAGCGTCACCATCCCCAAGCCCGAACCGCTCCGCAAACCGGTCTGCTTGAACTGCCACGTAGAACTCCCAGCCAACAAGATCTGCTACTACTGCTGATCCGCGATCACCCGACAACAAAAGCCCGGAAGCTCCTTCGAGCCTCCGGGCTTTCGCCGTAGCCGGGTCAGGTCAGGTCAGACCGGCGTAGCTGTGCAATCCGCTGATCACCATGTTGATGATGAAGAGGTTGAACAGCATCGCTACGAAGCCGGCGATGTTGATCCAGGCGGCTTTGGTGTCGCGCCAGCCGGAGGTGGCTCGGGCGTGGAGGTAGGCGGCGTAGAGGACCCAGGCGATGAAGGAGCAGGTTTCCTTGGGGTCCCAGCCCCAGAAGCGGCCCCAGGCGGCTTCGGCCCAGATGGCGCCGAGGATGACGCCTGCGCCGAAGAGGGGGAAACCGATGATGGTGGTTTTGTAGGCGAGCTGGTCGAGGGTGCGGGCGTCGGGGAGGCGGCGGGCGATGGTGCCGAAGATCGAGTTCGACTCCTCGCCCGCGGGCTGACGCATGCGGTAGAGGTAGAGCAGGCTGGCGACGCCGGAGACCAGGAAGACACCGCTGCCGATGCTGACGATGGTGACGTGGATCGGCAGCCAGAACGAGCGCAGGGCCGGGACCACGGGTGCGGCGTCGGCGTAAAGGATCGTGCCGGCCAGGAACATCAGGATCAGCACGGGCACCAGCAGGAAGGCCCACATCGCCCGGTAGCGCTGGTCGCGCAGGAAGATCAGGCCGATCACCACGGCGGCCGCGGTGGCCATGGTGGTGAACTCGTACATGTTGCCCAGCGGGAAACGGTGGGTCGCGAAGCCGCGCAATACGATCGATCCCACGTGCAGCGCCGCGCCGACCACCAGCACCGAGAACGCCATATTGCCGAGGCGTTCGGACAGCGGCTTGGCCGCGGGGGTCTCGATGCGGCCGGGCATGCCCGGATCGGCGGGGGCGCCCGCGGTGACGAGCTCACGCACGGCGACCTGCTTGGCGCGCGCCGAGGCGTACTGCACGATCAGCAGGACAGTGGCCAGGGCGTAGATCGCCATCGCCGACATGAAGGCGAAATCGCTGTATCGCGACAGCGTCTCGTCGATCTGCATCAGTTCTCCGCTCCCAGCAGCCGTGCCCGTAGTCGGTCGAATTCGCCGCCCCAGCCCGCTTGATCGCTACGAGCCAGACCACCCATCTCTACTACGGTGCGTCGTTGGTCCACGGTACCTGCCCCGCTCTCGGCCGGGTAGGCCCGCACCCAGATCCGGCGCCGCTTCACCAGCAACGACACCAGCAGACCGGCCATCATCGTCAGCGCGCTCACCAGCACCCACTGCTGGGCCGGATCGTGCGAGACCTGCAGGTTGACGAACTCCTCCGCACCGTCGAAGGTGACCTTCACCCCGCTCGGCAACGTCGTCGACTCGCCCGGACGCAGGTTGACCCGCGCCTCCTTGGTGAGCCGCCCCTGCCTGATCATCTCCGGATCCAGCGCGAACAGCGACTGCGAGCGGCCGGTGTCCAGGCCGGTGTTGCCGCGATAGATGTCCACCGCGACGGCCGGGTCGTCCATCTTCGGGAACGCCGAGGTGAGCAGGCTGCCGTGGAACAGCGCCGTCGGCGCGAACAGGCCCTCGATGGCGATCTGGTTCTGGCGGCGCTCCTCGTCGGTGGCGTACATGCCGCCAGGCGGGTCGAACCGCAGCACGCCGCTGGACAGGAAGGTCTGGGCGTCGTCGGGGCGCCACTGGATGGTCTCGGTGCGGGTCTGCCCGTCCGGGTAGGTGACGGTGAACGTCGGCGCGAACCCGTGACCCTGCAGGTAGACACGGTCACCGGCGACCCGCAGCGGATGGTTGACCCGCAGCTCGGTGCTGCGCCAGGTGTTCGTCTTCAGGTCCTGACCTGCCTGGTATTCGATGTTCGAGGTGAACATCTCGGCCTGGCCGGTGGGCAGGTAGTCGGCCTTGAAGTCCTTGACCTTCACGCACAGCGGCGTCATGCCGGTGCCGTCGTTGGTATTGCCCGCGCGGAACGAGTCGAACACCGCGGGCGAGGTGGTACAGAAGCCCGGACCGTTGTTGGCGATCACGATGACATTGCCCTCGTAGCCGAACAGCTTGCCCAGCGCGATCGCGACCAGCAGCCCCACCAGCGACAGATGGAACACCAGGTTGCCGAACTCGCGCAGATAGCCCTTCTCGGCCGAGAGGGTGACCTCGCCGTCGCGCCGGCCCGGCCGCACCTCGGTGCGCCAGCCACGCAGCTGCCCGCGGATCCGCTCGACGAGTTCGGCGGCGTCACCGTCGACGGTCTCGTCGGCGTGGTGGGGCAACCGGCCGAGGTTGCGCGGCGCGGCCACCGGCGGCGTGCGCAGCGCCTTGTAGTGGTCCCAGCAGCGCGGCAGGATGCAGCCGACCAGCGAGATGAACAGCAGCACGTAGACGGCGGTGAACCAGAAGCTGCCGAACACGTCGAACAGTTCGAACCGGTCCATCCACGGGCCGAGCGTCGGCCGGTCGGCGATGTACTGCTCGACCTTCTGCGTGTTCAGGCTGCGCTGCGGGAGCAGCGCGCCGGGGATGGCGGCCAGGGCCAGCAGGAACAGCAGCACCAGGGCGGTGCGCATGCTGGTCAGGCCGCGCCAGGAATTGCGGACCAGGGCCCAGGCCCGGCCCGGCAGCGACTGCCGGACGGGCGGAGTGGGGGTGGTCGGCGCAGTGAGTGTGTCAGTCATCAGATCGGGAGAGTCACCTCGGAGACGAAGGCGTCGCGCACCCAGCCGACGAACTGGTCCCATGCCCCCGTGACCAGCGCGACGCCGACGGCGACGAGCAGAACACCCCCGATTACCTGGATGGTGCGCGAATTGCGCCGCAACCATCCGACCCCGCGCAGCGCACCCGCCGACCCGAACGCCAACACGACGAACGGCAGGCCGAGACCGAGGCAGTAGGCCACGATCAGCACCACACCGCGCGCCGCGGTCGTGCCCTCGGTGCCCGCGGACACCGCCATCACCCCGGACAGCGTCGGGCCGAGGCACGGCGTCCAGCCCAGCGCGAACACCCCGCCGAGCAGGGGCGCGCCCGCGATGCTGGTGAGCCTGCGCGGTTCCATCCTGGTGTCACGCTGCAACGCGGGCACCAGGCCGATGAACACCAGACCCATCAGGATCGTCACCACACCGCCGATGCGCTGCAGCAGCTCCCGGTTGACGTTGAGCGTCTGGATCACACCGAACACGGTGGCCGTGGCCAGCACGAACACCACCGTGAACCCGGCGACGAACAGCCCGGCGGCACCGGCCACCCGCACCTTCGCGCTCCGGCGCTGCGCGGTGAGGGTGCCCGCCTGCGCGGCAGTGGCCGGTGGCGCCTCGGCCCCGACCAACCCGGCCAGATACGACAGATACCCCGGCACCAACGGCACGACACACGGTGAAGCGAACGACACCAGGCCCGCCAGCAGGCAGGCTCCCAGCGCCAGCAGCAACGGACCCGATGCCGCGGTCTGCTGGAAGGAATCCCCGACTGCGGCGAGCACCATCACTCGGTGGCGCCTGTGTCCTCGTCACGCTGCTCGTCGCGCGGCAACGACAGGGTGCGCTCGGTCTCGGCCGGTTCGGACGGACCGAAATCGAACAGGCCGGCCCCGGCGACGCTGCGCGGGACGGTCGCGATGCCCGCCCAACGATCGTCTACGGTCCAGCCCGCTCCCATCCGGCGGGCACCCTGGCGGGGGCGACACGCGGTCAAGTTTCCGGGACGACGACGGCTCACTGCTTCTCCTCGGCGGCGATGGTCTCGACCACGGGCTGCAGGTCTTCGGCCAAGAGCGTGCGAAGGAAGACCGCGGCGACCCGGTGCTGACGATCCAGAATCAGCGTGGTCGGAATGACACTGGTGGGAAAGTTTCCGCCGAGGGCGAGCAAGGTTCGCATCGACGGGTCGTAGATGGACGGGTATTCGATCTCGTTGTCCACCACGAAGTCCTGGGCTTTGTCGCGCTGGTGATCGCGGACATTGATACCCAGGAACGCGACGCCCTTGTCTTTGGTCGCCGCATAGACTTTTTCGAGCGCGGGCGATTCGGCGCGACACGGGCCGCACCACTGCCCCCACAGATTCACGACCACGACCTGGTTCGGGAAATCATCGACCGAAACGGTCTTCCCCTCGTGCATCAGGTCGGGCCCCGAGAGCGTCCCGATCGTCCCGCGGGAGGCGGGCGGATCGTATCTGATATCGGTTTTACCACCCGGTGAGACGAATTCGAAGGTGCCGCCGCCGGTTGCCACCGCATCGGTACCCGTCGCGCAACCGGCCACCGCGACGACCACCAGGGCCGACAGCGCGGCGGTCACCGCCCGCAGCCGATGGCCGCGGGCGAATCCCGGAATGGTCGAGCGAGTCATGCGCCGTGTACCGACGGATCCGACGCGCCCGCTGGCTCGGAGTAGACGATGTCGACCAGCGTATCGCCGTGATAGACCAGCGAGGTCAGCGAGGCGAGCGAGCACTGACGGTTGCGCGGGTCGTGCCAGAGGCGCTGACCCTGCAGGAACCGGCGCAGCGTCCACACCGGCAGCTGATGCGAGACCAGTACGACCTCGTGTCCGGCCCCCTCGACACGGGCCTTGTTGACCGCGGCCAGCATGCGATGGGCGATCTGCAGGTACGGCTCGCCCCAGGACGGGGTGAACGGGTCGCGCAGCTTCCACCAGTGCCGAGGCTTGCGCAGCGCGCCGTCACCGACGGATACGCGCAGGCCCTCGAAGGTGTTGCCGGCTTCGATCAGGTTCTCGTCGGTGCGCACGATGACGTCGTGCGCGGCCGCGATCGGGGCCGCGGTCTCCTGGGCGCGTTGCAGCGGGGAGGCGATCACCAGCGAGACGTCGTGGTCGGCCAGCGACCGCGCGACCGCGCCTGCCTGCGAGCGGCCGGTCACCGACAGGCTGAAGCCGGGCAGGCGGCCGTAGAGGATGCCGTTGGGATTGTGCACCTCGCCGTGGCGCAGCACGTGGACGATGGTCTCCACGGTCGACGAGTCGTCGTCGAGGGCGGGCGGCGCGGCGGCGGGCGCCGGGTGCGGCGCCTCGGCACCGTCGGCCGGTGTGGCGAATTCTGCGTCGGGCTGGTCGGAGCTCACGCTGTGGATCCTTCGGGGGTTGCGGCCGCGGCCGCGAGGGCGGCGGCGGGCAGAGCGGCGGCGATACGGTCGAACGCGTCCTCGTCGAGTGCCGCGGAGACGAACCACGCTTCGAACGCGCTCGGCGGCGCGTACACGCCCGCGTCGAGCAGGGCGTGGAAGAAAGCGGGGTAACGCCAGGTCTGGCTCGCCTTGGCGGCGGCGTAGTCGGTGACCGGGCGCTCGGCGAAGAACACGCTCACCATATTGCCTGCGAACTGGACTTGGTGCTCGACCCCTGCCTCTGCCAGGGCTTTGGTCAGCAGCGACCCGAGCCGATCGGCATTGCGATCCAGCGCCGCGTACACCGCGTCGTCGGCGGCGCGCAGGGTCGCCAGACCGGCCGCGACCGCGACCGGATTACCGGAGAGCGTGCCCGCCTGATAGACCGGGCCGAGCGGGGCGAGATTGTTCATGATCTCGGCGCGACCGCCGAACGCGGCGGCGGGCAGACCACCGCTCATCACCTTGCCGAAGGTGTAGAGGTCACCGGCGACACCCTCGCGGCCGTACCAACCGGCGGCGCTGACGCGGAAACCGGTCATCACCTCGTCCATGATCAGCAGCGCGCCGTTGTCGTGCGCCAGGGTGCGCAAGCCCTCGTTGAAACCGGGCAGCGGCGCGACCGCGCCCATATTGCCCGCGGCGGCCTCGGTGATGACGCACGCGATCTGACCGGGATGCGCCGCGAAGGCGGCGGCCACGGCGGCGAGGTCGTTGTAGGGCAGCACGATGGTGTCGGCGGCCTGGGCGCCGGTGACACCCGGCGAGGTCGGCAGGCCGAGCGTGGCCACGCCCGAGCCCGCGTCGGCGAGCAGCGCGTCGACGTGGCCGTGGTAGCAGCCGGAGAACTTGACGATCTTGGATCGGCCGGTGAAGCCGCGGGCCAGGCGCACCGCGCTCATGGTGGCCTCGGTGCCGGAATTGACCAGCCGCACCCGCTCGACCGGGTCGACCCGGGCGGCGATCGCCTCGGCCAGCTCGATCTCGGCCTCGGTGGGCGCGCCGAAGGACAGCCCGCCCGTCGCGGCCCGCTGCACCGCCTCGACGACCGCCGGGTGCGCGTGCCCCAGGATCATCGGGCCCCAGGAGCAGACCAGGTCGACGTAGGAGTTGCCGTCGGCGTCGACGAGGGTGTAGCCGTTCGCCGAGGCGATGAACCGCGGCGTGCCACCGACCGAATTGAACGCACGGACCGGGGAATTGACACCACCCGGGATCACCGAAGCGGCCCGCTCGAAGAGCTGAGCGGACATCGGTACCTGCGACGGACTGGCCTTGGCCGCGCGCGGAGAAGAACTCACGGATTCCAGTCTCTCAGCTCGCCTCGGCGCGCCGGACGACAGGGTGGAACACAGTGACCCAGACCGCAGCGACTTACCGGCGACACGCCCGACACGCCGCCCGGCGTCCGCTACGCTGCGGGCTGCTTCGCCAGTCCAGCGGTTCGGTATCCGATTTCAGCGGGAGGGTTTTTCATGCGTTTCGGCGTCACCAGCACTGCCCTTGGCACCGGGTTCGTCGCGGCCGGGATCGTCGTCGGCGCGGGTTCGGCCACCGCGTTCGCGCCGCAGGTCCAGCCCGATCGGCTCGGCGTCGTACTCGATCACCAGGAGACCGTCGCCCTCGCCGGCGGCCCGATTCCGGCGGTCACCGCGATGTTCGTGCCCGCCGACCGGATCGGCGCGGGCCTGCACCGCGACACCACGCTCCACCGGGACGCCGCGGGCGGTATCCACGCCACGCTGCGGCAGGTGGTGACGGAGGCGGCCGGACATCCGGACGGCACCGTCACCGTCTACCTCAACGCGCCGGGCACGCGCGGTGGGCGCGTGTTCGACATCTATCAGCAGTGGAATTAGGTGTACATGCAGGGCACGTCGGCCGAGATCGTGTGCAGCTGGCACATGATGCTGTTGTAGATCGCGCTCGAGCCGGTCAGCGGGGCGAAACCGTCGGCGGCCGGCTCGGCGTAGGGAGTCAGTGGCACGCCGGGGGCGGCCTGGGCGGGGCCCGCGGCGGCCAGGCCGAGCGCCAGCGCCGCGGCGGCGGTACAGATTCCTGCGGTCAGTTTGGTCATCGGTGTCCTCCTCGATGTGTTCCGAACCCCAACGCGCACATCGGAATCCGTTTCACCTAGTGCATCGGTTCGACCGGCCGCAGTGCTACAGATCGCGCGGCGGCGGCCCGCGCGGCGGCATCGATCACCAGTGCACCGGCGATGATCACCAGCGCGGTCGCCAGCACCAGCAGCGGCGGCACATAGCGCACGGCCTCGAAACCGGGGTGTTCGTCGGTCCCGGCGAACTCGGTCGTGCGGCGCGCGTGTGACCAGGTGTAGACCGCGCCGGCCAGCACGATCACGGCCAGAACCAGTTCCGACAGCACCGTGACGATCCAGCGTTTCATTCCCGCGATCCTGCCAGGGCCAGGGCGAGCGCGGCCCGCAGGCCGGCGTGGTCGATCGCCCAGGCCTGCACGTATCCGCCGTCGGCCAGGCGCAGGCCGACGCCGCGACGACGCCGGGGCACGCCGCTGAGTTCGCCGAGGGCGCGGGCGTCGGCGGCGTCGTCGTCATCGGCGGGCAGGACTTCGGCGATGTCGGCGACGGGCAGGGTCTGGGTGCCCTGGACCAGGGTGTCGGCAGTGAGCTCGACCTTGGCGTGCGCGCGGCCTGCGATCACCTGCAGCACGGTGAAACCACCGATGGCGACCGCACAGAAACCGAGGGCGAAGCCGTGCACGATGCTGCCGGTGAGCCACTCGATCAGCACGATGGCCGCGCAGAGGGCGGGACCGTAGGCGACCGCGCGCCAGTGCGCCCCGGGTTCGGAGAAAAGCATCACGTCGTCGCCGCGCCGCAGCGCGGGATCAACCGACAAGACTCGGCAGCAGGACGAGAGCGATGGTGACGACCACGAGAAGAGCCATCAATCCGATGACCAAACAATCGCGTCGCAGGCTGTGTGGCTGCTGGATCACCACGCGCATCATTGCCTCCGCTCAGTGTGACCATCCTCACCATACACTGTGGCCGGTCAGTGACCAAAGACGCTGGTGCTCAACCCGGAGTTCACCGTTTGTTCAGCTGGAAATACCGGGACGAATCCGGCCGGAAGCTCAGATACGCCGCACCGGCGGCGAGGACGCCCTGCACGATCGCCGTCGCGCCACTGACCAGCGCCGCGGCGCCGGCGACCATCGAGATGTTGAACATCGTCGTGACCGCGCCCAAGGCCAGCCACACCGCGGCGACGGTCAGCAGCACGCGCGCCCACGACTTGCCGCGCCCGAGCTGGTGGGCGATCAAGGCCGTGACACCGCACAGCACCAGCCCGATCAGGGCCGTCACCCCGAATCCCGCCAGGATCAGCGCGTCGACGGTGGCCGCGGTGATGTTCGGATCGGTCTTGCGCATGTCGTCGAGGAACTGCTTGCTGAGGTCGCCGCGCTGCCCGTACATGCTGATCACGCTGGCGATGGTGTAGACGACGCCGAGGCCGGCGACACCCCACCACAGTTGCCGGGCGGTGCCCACATCCTCCGGCATCGGCAGGGGTTCGGGTTTGTTCGGTGGAACGATCACGACAGCCAGTGTGCGGCCTCGGTCGCCCAATAGGTGAGCACGATGTCCGCGCCCGCCCGCCGGATGCCGACCAGCGATTCCAGCACCGCGCCGCGGCGGTCGATCCAGCCACGCTCGGCGGCGGCGGTGATCATCGCGTACTCACCGGAGATCTGGTAGGCGGCGACCGGGACCGTCGAGCGGTCGGCGACATCGCGCAGGATGTCGAGGTAGGACATCGCGGGCTTGACCATCACGATGTCGGCACCCTCGGCCAGGTCGAGCTCGAGTTCGCGCAGCGATTCGCGGCGGTTGGCCGGGTCCTGCTGATAGGTGCGGCGATCGCCTTCCAGCGACGAGCCGACGGCCTCGCGGAACGGGCCGTAGAAGGCCGAGGCGTACTTGGCGGCGTAGGCGAGGATGGCGGTGTCGGTGCGCCCGACCGCGTCCAGCCCGCGCCGGATCGCGCCGACCTGGCCGTCCATCATGCCGCTGGTACCGAGCAGATCGGCGCCCGACTCGGCCTGCGCCAGCGCCATCTCGACGTAGCGGTGCAGGGTGGCGTCGTTGTCGACCGCGCCGTCGGTGCCGAGGACACCGCAGTGGCCGTGGTCGGTGAACTCGTCCAGACAGGTATCGGCCATGACCACGGTCGCGTCGCCGACCTCCTCGGCCAGCGCGCGCAGGCCCCGGTTGAGAATGCCGTGCGGATCGCTGGCCTGGCTGCCGGTCGCGTCCTTGTCCTCGGGCAGCGGGACGCCGAACAGCATCAGCCCGCCGACGCCCGCGGTCACCGCTTCGACGGCCGCCTTGCGCAGCGAGTCCAGCGAGTGCTGGTACACGCCGGGCATCGAGCTGATCTCGCGCGGCTCGTCGAGCCCGTCGGCGACGAACATCGGCAGCACCAGGTGCCGCGGCTCGAGCGTGGTTTCGGCGACGAGACGACGCAGTGCGGGGGTCCTGCGCAACCGCCGTGGGCGGTCGAAAGCGGTCATAGACCGCAGAATACGCCTCTGCGCCGAGCGCGGTTTCGGCACCTATACGGGCTCGCCCTCGCGCGGTAACCCGCCCAAGATCGACTCGAACGCAGCAAACACCTGGGTCGGTCCGGCCGAACCCCCACTAGAGCACACGGCACCGACAACCGGGTGGCGGCGACGTGCGGGGGACGGCTCGATAACATCGAATCCCACTGGAAACCAACGGCTTCCACGAGCGAACGGCGAAACTTGTCGGACCCCCTCGATATAATCGAAAGCGTGTTCGAGGGTTCCCGACGATCGGGGGCGGGACCCATTCGCGACGGGAGGACGCCATGAACGCCATTGCCGCTACGTCGAAGTCCGGGTTCATCACCGCGCCGTATGTGCCGCTGGAGAAGAAGCGGCTGCCCGCGGGCAGGCCGCGCCGCTGGTACGTGGCGCACAATCGCAGGCTCAAGGCCATGCGATTGACCATCGCGCTGCTCGATTCCGGTGTGTACCTGCCGAATCAGGCGACCAACGAGACGATCCGGCGCACCGCAGGCCAGATAGAACTGCGTCCACCTTCCGACACCACCTGCCGGCTCGTGCGCACCCTGCTGCGCTACAGCCGGTGATCCCGAAACGCCGAAGGCCCGCCACGGTGGGCGGGCCTTCGGGCGGTCTCGGCCGCCTAACGGCTGCTGCTGCGGCGGCTCTTCTTGCGCGGTGGCGGCAGCAGGCCTTCGGCGCGCAGCCGCGAGGCGTGCTCGGCCAGCGCCTCCACCAGCGGACCCACCTGCGCGGTCTCGGGCTGCACGTCCACACGCAGACCGAACTCGATCGCGGTCTCGGCCGTCTTCGGGCCGATGCAGGCGACGATGGTGCGTGCGTGCGGCTTGCCCGCGATGCCCACCAGGTTGCGGACCGTGGAGGACGAGGTGAACAGGACCGCGTCGAAACCGCCGGTCTTGATCATCTCGCGGGTCTCCGCCGGCGGCGGCGAGGCGCGCACGGTGCGGTAGGCGGTGACGTCGTCGATCTCCCAGCCGCGCTCACGCAGGCCCTCGGCCAGGGTCTCGGTGGCGATGTCGGCGCGCGGCAGCAGCACCCGGTTGACCGGGTCGAACACGTCGTCATACGGCGGGAAGTCGGCGAGCAGGCCCTCGGAGGACTGCTCCCCGCTCGGCACCAGTTCGGGGTTGATGCCGAAGGAACGCACCTTCTCCGCGGTGGCCTCGCCGACACAGGCGATCTTCACCCCGGAGAACGCCCGCGCGTCCAGACCGAACTCGGCGAACTTCTCCCACACCGCGCGCACCGCGTTGGTGGAGGTGAACACCACCCACTGGTAGCGGCCGTCGACCAGGCCCTTCACCGCGCGTTCCATCTGCGCTGGGCTGCGCGGCGGCTCGACCGCGATGGTCGGCACCTCCATCGGGATGGCGCCATGGGTCACCAGCCGCTCGCTCATCTCGCCTGCCTGGTCCTTGGTGCGCGGTACCAGCACGGTCCAGCCGTAGAGCGCACGCGACTCCCACCACGACATCTTCGAACGCTTGTCGACTTCCTTGCCGACCGTGACGACCAGCGGGCCGACCAGCTCGGAGGCGGCGTTGTTCAGGGTGGCCAGGGTGGCCTCGATGGTGCGCTGCTGGCGGGTGGTGCCACGCACCGTCACCGCGACCGGGGTCTGCGGGGCGAGCCCGTGCTCGACCAGCGCGCTCGCGGTCTCGGCCAGGTGGCCGGAGGTGGCGTTGAGCACCAGCGGACCGGGCGCGGCGGCCAGCGCCGCCCAGTCCACCTCGCCGCGCACATCGGCCTCGGTGTGCCCGGACCCGAGAGCGATACCGGCGTAGCTGGGCACCGCGGAGCCGTTGGGCAGGCCGGGCAGCACCTCGAACACCATGTGCGACCGGGTGACGGCGTTGACCTCGTTGATCACCGAATCGGTGGTCAGCGGATCGCCGGCCACGACCCGGACCACGTCGTGGCCGCCGCGGGCCTCGGCGATCAGGGTCTTGGCCACCTCGTTCGGTTCGCCGAGGGCGGGCCGCACGTCGACCGGACGTTCGCCGTCCTCGGCCGCGGGCACGGCGGCGCCGATCAGCGCGAGCACGCCCTTGTCGACATCGGGGTCGGTGAACGCCAGCGTCGCCCGCTCGAGCACCTCACGGGCGCGCACGGTCAGCAGGGCCGGGTCGCCGGGGCCGGATCCGACGAAAAGGATCCGCCCTGGTTGCTTCTTGGTGGCTCGGCTGCTCATCGGTTGTTCTCCATCGGGCTGGAATTGGTGAAGTCAGTGGCCGGCTCCGGCTCGTCCACGCTCAGCAGAGCGCGGGCGCCGAGATCCAGCAGTTCGCGCGCCAGGGCGCGGCCGAGCTCCGCCGCGTCCTGCGGCGCGCCCACGATCGAGGCGCGCAGTACGTCGGAGCCGTCGATCGCGGCGGCACACGCGCGCAGCGACAGTTCCTCGAAGATGCGTCCGTCCTCGTCGATCGACTCGACGACCTCGGCGATGGCGCCGATCGGGGCGGTGCAGCCCGCCTCGAGCTCGCCCAGCAGCGCTCGCTCGGCGAGCACCGCGGATCTGGTCGGCGCGTCGTCGAGCCCGGCGAGTATGTCGATGAGCTGGGGGTCGTCGCTGCGGCATTCCACCGCCAGGGCGCCCTGTGAGGGGGCGGGCAGCATCTGCACCGGCTCGAGCGATTCGGTGATCGCGTCGGTGCGGCCGATCCGCGACAGGCCGGCCCGGGCGATCACGATGGCGTCGAGTTCGCCCTCGCTCACCTTGCGCAGGCGCGAGTCGATATTGCCGCGCAACGGCACGATGTCGAGTCCGAGGCCGAGCGCGCGCAGCTGCGCGGCGCGGCGCGGCGCCGAGGTGCCGACGACGGCGCCGGCGGGCAGCTCACCGAGGACCAGGCCGTCGCGGGCGACCAGCGCGTCGCGCGGGTCCTCGCGGGGCGGGATCGCGGCAATGGTGAAACGCGGGTCCTGCGCGGTGGGCAGATCCTTGTACGAGTGCACCGCGACGTCGATGGTGCCCGCGGCGAGCTCGTCGCGCAGCGCGGAGGTGAACACGCCGACACCGATCTTCTGCACCGGATCCGACGACAGGTCGCCGGGGGTCTTGATGACCACCAGTTCGGCGGGCTGGCCCGCCGCGATCAGCGCGTCACGAACGGTGCCCGCCTGTGTCAGGGCGAGCAAGCTGCCGCGCGTGCCGATCCGCCACGGCGCACGAGTGCTGCCTGCGGTCACGGTGTCCTCTTCCTGCACTGTCGTGGTCATGCCGTTTCCTCCTGCGCATTCCCGAGCGGGCCCACGTGGTTACGCGAGCTGCCTGCATCGGGCCTTGACTCGGTCATGCGGGCCTGCCCATCGCCGAGGTGCCCTGCGGTGAAGTCGTCGGCCAGCGCGGACTCGGCCGCCGCGACCTCCATCGGAGCGGCAACCGCTTGCACCGCACCAGGTTTGAGTTCGAACAGTTCGCGCAACGCCTCGGCGTAGCTGTCGCCGCCCGGCGTGGACGCCAGCTGTTTGACGCGCACCGTCGGCGCGTGCAACAGCTTGTCGACGACGCGGCGCACGGTGCGCGCCACCTCGTCGCGGGCCGGGTCGGCCAGGTCGGGCAGCCGCGAGTCCAGGCGGAGCAGTTCGGCCTCCACCACGTCGGCGGCCCGCTGACGCAACGCGGCCACCGTGGGGGTGACCTCGGCCATGCGTTGCCCGGCAAGATATTTGGTGAGTTCGTCGGCGACGATGAGGCGCGCGGCGGCGGTGTCGTCGGCCGCGGCGCCCGCGGCCGGATCGCGCTGCAGCGATTCGATGTCGATGACGGCCACGCCCGGCAGCCCGGCCACGGCGTGTTCCACATCGCGCGGCAGACCGAGGTCGCAGAAGACCAGCGGCCGCTCGGCGGCGTCGGTGTTGCCACGGCCCGCGAGCGCGCGATGGGTGTCGGCCAGGGTGACCACGGCCCCGACCGCGCCGGTACAGGTGAGCACCACGTCCGCGCCGGCCATGGCCTCGGTGAGCCCCGACATCTCGACCGCCACGGCGTCGACGCCGTGCATGGCCCGCCCGGTCTCGGCGAGGCGCTGGGCGCGTTCGAGTGTCCGGTTGACGACCAGGATCCGCCCGATCCCGGCCCGCGAGAGATGCGCGACCGCCAGGCCACCCATCGCGCCCGCGCCGAGCACCACCGCGGTCCGGCCGGTGAGCTCGCCGACGACACCGCGTGCCCGGTCCAGCGCCACCGACACCACCGACGCGCCGGCCCGGTCGATCCCGGTCTCCGAATGCACCCGCTTGCCCACGCGCAGCCCGTGCTGGGCCAGCTCGTGCAGGGTGCGCCCGACCGCCTGCTGCCCGTCGGCGCTGGCGTAGGCGCTGCGGATCTGGCTGAGCACCTGCTGCTCGCCGACCACCATCGAGTCCAGGCCGCTGGCGACCGCGAACAGGTGCTCGGCGGCGGCCTCGCTGTAGCGCACGTAGGCGTGCTTGGTGAGGTCGCCCAGCGGCAGCCCGGAGTGCTTGGTGAGCAACTCGCTCACCTCGCCGAGCCCGCCGTGGAAGGCGTCGACCACCGCGTAGACCTCGACACGGTTGCAGGTGGAGACGATCATCGCCTCGGAGACGTGGCTGGAGGCGAGCAGCCGGTCGACCAGCTTCGGCCGGTCGGCCTCGCTGATGGCAACCTTCTCGAGCACGGAGACGGGCGCACTCCTGTGCGAAATCCCGACCAGTAGAACGCTCATGGGGTGATCACCGATCCCTTGGTGCTTGGCTCCGTTGCCGAGTGGGGCGTGGCCGAGTGCGGCGCGTTGCGACGCTGCGGCCTGGTGCGCACCGGTTCGACCGGCGCGGAATGCGTGAGGGCGGGATGGCTCTGCGGCGGCACCCGGCGTGCGACCCGGCCGGACCCGGCGGCCTCGGGCAGGGCGGGCGCGTCGTTGCGCGCGGCGTCGAAGGACAGCATCTGCAGTTCCATCGCCAGGTCGACGCGGCGGACCTCCACATGGGCGGGCGCGCGCAGTTCGCACGGGGCGAAGCTCAGGATCGAGGGCAGGCCGGCCGCGACCAGGTGGTCGCACACGTCCTGGGCGGCCTCGTCGGGTACCGCGAGGACCGCGATGGTCGGGGCCAGGGCCGGGATCTGGTCGGCGATCAGGTCGATATCGCGCACCACGAGTCCGGCGTACGAGTGTCCGATCACCGCCGGGTCGTTGTCGAAGATCCCGACCACGGTGAAGCCTCGTACCCCGAAACCGCCATAGCCGACCAGGGCGCGGCCCAGATTCCCCGCGCCGATCAGCACCACCCGATGTCCCTGCGACAGACCGAGCACGTCCTCGATCCTCGTGCGCAATTTGGCTACGTCATAGCCGACACCCCGCACGCCGTTGGGTCCGAGGAAGGAAAGATCCTTGCGCAGCTTGGCCGAATTGACACCCGCCGCGACAGCTAGTTCCTCACTCGATACGATGACTACACCCTCGTCGGCCAACCCGGCGAGAACCCGGAGATAGGTAGCGAGACGAGTCACCGTGGCCTGCGGAATGTCCCGCTGAAGAGCCTTGCCGGAGACGCCACCTGGCGTCTCGTGCTGCTCTGTCACGTCGTCGGCTCCTCGTGCCGGGCCTGATCGCGGTCCGGTTCCTGTCGTTCGTTCACCGGTTGGGGTCGCTAAGTTGCGAGTACAAAACCCGGCCACCGCCGCTGCGTGAAGCGGCGGTGCGGATTGCGTGCCACCACCGTAACCGCTTGTGCAGGCGTTCACAAAGTCGGTGAAATTGGCCTCATTTTCCGCCGCGACCAGCGAAACGGCTCAGGTCTGCTCGCAAACGGGGCTCGTCGACGTCGAAATAGCTGTGTTCACGGCCGTCCAACAGGACCACCGGCAGCCGATCGCCGTACTCGGCGCGCAGGCCGGGGTCCTCGGCGGCGGCTTCGTCGACGTCCACGGTGCGCACCGGGAGACCGAAATCACCGCAGATCGTCTCCAATTGCGCCAGTGCCGTGGTGCACATACCGCAACCGGCGCGGGTCAACAGGGTCACGATGGGTGTGGGATTCGTCATGACCCTTATTTAATCCCCGAGCCCGGCGCGGGTTGTCGGAGTATCCGGTTACTGTGGACATGGTTCGCGCGACTAGCGGAGGGTACTGGTGCCGGAACGTTCGAAGGTGACTAGGGCCGGATTCGTCGCAGGGCGATTCGGGGAGTTCCCTGCGCGGTGGCAGCCCAGCCGCCTCGGTCAGGAGCTACAGGAGCAGTTCGCACGGCTGCCGCGCAGCCCGTTCGGACCGAGCGAAGAGGAGCTGCGCGCCAATCTGGCCGGTGAGGCCAGTGCCGATGCCGCACTCACCCTGCACGACGCCGAACTGGCCGAGCAGGGCGATGACGCGGGCCCCGAGGTCCCCCGCGACCTCACCGCCGCCGCGTTCTTCGACGTGGACAACACGCTGGTGCAGGGCGCCTCGATCGTGCATTTCGCCCGCGGCCTGGCCGCGCGCAAGTACTTCAAGACCTCCGATCTGGTCGATGTCGCCTGGAAGCAGGTGAAGTTCCGGGTCACCGGCAAGGAGAACTCCTCCGATATGGCCTCGGGCCGGGAGAAGGCGCTCAGCTTCATCGCGGGCAGGCCGACCGCCGAACTCGCCGCGCTCGGCGAGGAGATCTACGACGAGATCATCGCCGACAAGATCTGGCCGGGTACCAGGGCGCTGGCCCAGATGCACCTCGACGCCGGTCAGCAGGTGTGGCTGGTCACCGCGACCCCGGTCGAGCTGGCCAATGTGATCGCCAAGCGTCTCGGCCTGACCGGTGCCCTGGGCACCGTCGCCGAGAGTGTCGACGGCAAGTTCACCGGCCGCCTCGTCGGCGACATCCTGCACGGCCTCGGCAAGGCGCACGCGGTGCGCACCCTCGCCATCCGCGAGGGCCTCAATCTCAAGCGCTGCACCGCCTACTCCGACAGCCACAACGATGTCCCGATGCTGTCGCTGGTCGGCACCGCGGTCGCCATCAATCCCGATTCGGACCTGCGCGAGGTCGCCAAGAACCGCGGCTGGGAGATCCGTGACTTCCGCACCGGCCGCAAGGCCGCCAAGATCGGCGTCCCCACCGCCCTCGCCCTGGGCGCGGCGGGCGGCGCGGTCGCCGCGGCAGTGGCCCGCCACCGCGACAACTGAGCCGGTCGGGTGCCGTGTCGACGGCGCCCGGCCTCAACCGAACACAGCGTTTCGGCGTTTGGCCAGCAACTTGTACAGGGTCTGCTGAATTGTTTCGCGGACCTGGTCGGTGACTTCGAACATGGTCATCGGGTCGTCGGCTTCCTCGGGTTCGAAGGCCGCTGTCGGAATGGGCTCGCCGAACTCGATGTACCACTTGGACGGCATCGGAATTGCGCCGAGCGGGCCCAAATGCGGGAACAGCGGGGTCACCGGGAAATAGGGCAATCCGAGCAAACGGGCCAGCGGCTTGATATCGGCCAGTTTCGGATAAATCTCCTCCGAGCCGACGATCGAGACCGGAATGATCGGCACGCCGGTGCGCACCGCCGCGGAAACGAAGCCGCCACGGCCGAATCGCTGCAACTTGTACCGATCGGCGTAATTCTTTCCGACGCCCTTGAAACCTTCCGGGAAAACACCGGCGATGTGTCCGGACCGCAGCAGGCGCTCGGCGTCGGGATGGCAGGCCAGGGTGTGCCCGGCCTTGCGGGCCAGCGCGCCCAGCATGGGGAGTTCGAAGATGAGGTCGGCGGCCAGCAACCGCAGCGCGCGCTGCTGGGGGTGCTTGTCGTGGACCGCCAGTTGCAGCATCAGCCCGTCCAGCGGCACGGTGCCTGCGTGGTTGGCGACCAGCAGCGCGCCCCCGGTGGCGGGGATGTTCTCGATACCGGCGGTCTCCACCCGGAACCAGTAGTCCGACAGCGGGCGCAGGGCGGGCAGGATGACCGATTCGAGCAGGTGGCGGTCGTAGCCGAACTCGTCGATCTGGTAGTCGCCGGTGAGGCGGCGGCGCGCGAACTCGGCGGTCTTCTCGATCTGGTCGCCGAGAGTGTCGCGGACGATGTCGGACAGGGTCTTCGGGGGACGCGGCGGCATGCCCGGCCTGCGCTCGCTCAGCGAGGTGACCGGCATCGCCTGCATCGGCTGATCCGGCCAGCGTCGAGCCGGCGGTCGGTGTCGGGTCTCGACATTCACGTCGAGACGGATGACTTTCGCTCCCTCGTTCATGTATGCGCTCCTGAACCAGCCCCGATGAGACCGAGCAGTTTGTTTTCCGCGGCGTCGATCCAAGCCGGATCGAAGACGGGCCGCAACGCTGCGCCCGCGATGAAATCGTCGAAAGCCTGGACCGTGGTCCAGCGTGGCGTGAAACCGAGTTCGGTACGCATACGGGTGGTGTCGAGCCCGCAGCCGAAGTAGAAATAGTCGGGTTGTTCCCCGCTGAATCCGCGCATGATCGGACCCATCAGCGTGCGCCCGACCGTACGGAAGGCGAAGAACGGCACCGGGACGACCACGCGCCCGGCCCGCCGGATCGCCTGCGACATGGCCAGCGCGCCGTCACCGGCGACATTGACCGTGCCACCATTGGCCCGCAGCGCGGCGTGCACCAGCACCGCTACCGCGTCCTCCTCGTGCAGCAATTGCAGCCTGGCCTCACGACCCAGCACGGTCGGCGTGATCGGCGACCGCAGATATTGCACGCCGCGATCGGCCAGCCGGGGACCGACAATCGGCGCGAAACGCAGAATCGACGCGGAGATGTCCGGCCTGCGCCTGGCCATCCCGCGGACCACCGCCTCGATATCGATCATGTCGCGCGAGAACCAGCCGGCGGGCGGGGTCCGCGCACCCATTTCCTCGGTGAATTTCGCCGGGTCCTTGGCACTGCATCCGTAGACGGCCGAGGACGAGCGGATCACCACACGCCGCACCGACGGCGCCTTCTGGCACACGGCGAGCAATTGCATCGCCCCGAGGACATTGAGGTCTTTCATCACCGCGCGGCCACCACCGGCGGGCGGGCGGGTGAGCACCGACGCGTGCACCACGGTGTCGACGTCGTTGCCCTCGACGACCTTGCGGATCAGCGGATTGCGGATGTCGGCGCGGACGAACTCGGCGCCGCCCATCTTGCGCCGCAGCTCCCGGCTGGGGGTCATGGTGTCGACGGCGATCACCCGTTCGACACCGGGTTCGGCGGCGAGCCGGGCCGCGACATTGCCGCCGAAGAAGCGGCTGGCACCGGTGACCAGCACTACCTTCGGCACGTGGCGTACCCGTGCGTCGGAACTCGAACCTGACCCCACTCAAAGCCCCCTGCTTCTCATGTTTTCCCGCGTACCAGAGTAGCCGCATTCGCGCTACCCGCCGTCACGATCAACAAGCATTTAACACAAACCCGACCATTTCACAGCGAGAGCCCGCCACCGCGAAGGTGACGGGCTCGTCGCAGGCATGCGGGCTTACTTGCCGAGTTTGCGCCGCTGCACACGCGTGCGGCGAAGCAGCTTGCGGTGCTTCTTCTTCGACATACGCTTGCGGCGCTTCTTGATCACAGAACCCATAGGGTTTCCTCGCGTTCTCTCTACTCGGCATACACACGCGGTGTCGCGTGCGTCTTCTGGTGTCCGCGCCGCCGGGGCGCACCGGACACCACGAAGCGGTGCCACCGGCAGGCGGACACGAACCGAGGCCCAATGCTACCGGGGCACCGGCACAGCGACGAAACCGCCCTGTACCTGGCCGGGCTTGATCAGCCGGCGTCGAAGTAGGACGTCTCCAGGTAGTCGTGCACCGCCTTCGCGTGCACCCGGAAGGAACGTCCGACCCGCACCGCGGGCAGTTCACCCGAGTGCACGAGCCGGTACACCGTCATCTTCGACACCCGCATGAGGGCGGCGACTTCGGCGACGGTGAGAAACTGCGTGCCACCGCCGATCACCGGTTGTCCCTGCGGGGCACCGGCCCGGGGAGCGGGCGAACCCGATCCACCACCCGACGCCGGTGAATTACTTGCAGACATTCTGTTCGCAGACATCATGGCACCATTGACCTCCGGCACGTCCGCGCCGCCGGCTTCCCCACCGGCGGAACAGACACGCACGTGCTTCTACGAGCTTAGCGGGACCAGTGGGATTACTGCGACGGGTGTGAGAAATCGGTTTTCATCCCGGGTACCCGATCGTCATTCGTTCGATGCGCCGTGTTCGGCGGAACGTTGCTTGGCGGCGTGCAATGCCTCGATGAAGGTCGACCGCAGCGAGCCGCGTTCGAGTTCGCGCACCGCCGCAGCAGTCGTGCCGCCGGGCGAGGTGACCGCCCCGCGCAGGTCGACCGCGCTCTGTTCGGTCTGCTCGAGCAGTGCCGCCGCGCCGATCATGGTCTGGGTGACCAGCTCGCTGGCGACATCGCGGGTCAGGCCGAGGCCGACACCGGCGTCGATCATGGCTTCCACGACGAGGAAGAAATAGGCGGGCCCGGAACCGGAGACCGCGGTGACCGCGTCCATCTGCGACTCGGGCACCGTCACCACCTTGCCGACGGCTTCGAGCATCTCGCCGACCTGCTCGAGCTGTTCGGGCTTGGCGTAGCGGCCGGGCGAGAGCACGCTCATCCCCTGACCCACCAGCATCGGCGTATTCGACATCACCCGCACCACCGGGTAGCCCGCGGGCAGCTTGTTCTCCAGATGCCCGGTGGTGACCCCGGCGGCCAGCGACACCAGCACCTGGTCGGCGCCGGTGTCGAGGTCGGCCTTGGACAGGTCGGTGAGCACCGAGTCGACCACGCCGGGCTTGACCGCGATCACGACGACGTCGGCGCCGACCACCGCGTCGGCGACCGACTTGCTGACCCGGATCTTGAACCGGTCGGCGAGCTGGGCCGCGCGCGCGGCCGACGGCTCGACAACGACCAGATCCTTGGTCGCCCGGCCGGATTCCAGCAATCCGGCGATCAACGCCTCACCGATCCGACCGCCACCGACCACCGCAATTCTCGTCATGCGGTCCAGGTTAGTGGTGCGGGGTCGATCAGCGCGCCGCCGGGATCAGCGCCAGCTGGCGGCTCTGCGCCACGACGGCACCGGTCGAGTCGATGACCAGCTGGTCCTCGTCGAACATCCGCTCACCGACCTCGCGGGCGGTCGCGATGACGCGCAACCAGCCGGGGGCGGGCACCCGGCGCAGGTAGGTGGTCATCTGCACGGTCGGCGCCCAGCCGAAGTGGCCGAGGTTCATCGGCACCGGCGGGCTCATGTCGGCGGCCATCATGGCGAAGGCGGCGCGCACCAGCGGGTCGGATTCGTCGCCGTCGAACGGGCGGATCCACAGCCGCAGCCGCGGCGGGCCGGACTCCCCGCGCAGGAACTCCGCCCAGCTCGGGTCGATGAGCACGTGCGCGCCCTGGCTGACGTGCACGATCTTGCCCATCGCCGAGTCGGGGGTGTAGCGCATGGCCGCGTCGCTGGGCTCGGCGGGCATGTCGGAGTCGGGGCCGCTCCAGCGCGTGGCCGCGGTGTCGAGGTGACCGAAGGTGAACGCGGTGCGCACCAGCGTGCGGCCGTTCTGGATCAGTTCGGTGTCGGCCAGGCAGATCTGGCGGCCCTTCTTGCGGATGTGGACCGCGTACTCGACCTCGCCCGGGTCGGGGGCGCCGAGGAAGTCGGAGCTGGCCGCGATCGGGGCCATCCGCCCGAAGGATTCGCCTGCCTCGGTGAGCCAGCGGGTGGCCGCGGCGGCGCTGGAGGCGACCATGGTGCCGCCGTGCACCTTGGGACCGATGGTCCAGGTGGGCGCGATGACGCCGGCGTAGCGGCCGGTGTCGGCATCGGTCGTGGTGAGCTCGGTCAGGTCGACGACCTGACTGAACGGCGCGTCGGTCGCGAGTTCTCGCGTCATCGTCACTCCTGGTCGAGGTTCAATTCGTACAGCGTACAAGCCAGCGACCGCGACCACTATTCCCGCCCGGGGTAGCCGTCACGTCAGGTCGGCGTGACTCGGTCGCGGATCCGGGGTGGCGCCGGTGAGATGACGGCGGGCGAATTCCAGGGTGCGGGCCAGCAGCGCCGAGCGCTCGGCGGTGGTGCGCGCGTTCTGGGTGTTGATCTCGGCCACCGCGTGCCCGGTGAAACCGGTGTGCACCAGGTGCTCGCACAGCTGCGCGCACGGCTGGGTGCCCTCGCCGGGGACCAGGTGCTCGTCGTGCGCGGCGCCACGACCGTCGGCCAGATGCAGATGCACCAGCCCCGAACCCATCCGCGCGGCCAGCTCCAGCGCGTCGGCGCCCGCGGTCGCGGTGTGCGACAGATCGAGGGTGTAGTGGTCGAAGCCGATATCGGTGGGGTCGTAGGACGGGCTGAACGCGCTCACCGCAGGCCCCGGCCCGGAGCGGCGTTCGAGCCTGCGCACCGAGCCCTCGCGGAACAGCGTGTCCGCGCGCATCGGGAACATGTTCTCCACCGCGACCCGCACCGGATAGTTCGACTCCAGCTCACCGACCTGCTCGGCGAAGCCCTTGGCGTAGCGGCGCTGCCAGCGGAACGGCGGATGCACCACCACCGTATCGGCGCCCAGCGCCTCGGCGGTGCGCACACTGCGCTCCAGCTTGGCGACCGGATCGGCACCCCACACCCGCTGCGAGATCAGCAGACACGGCGCGTGCACAGCCAGCACCGGCACGCCGTAGCGCTTGGCATAGGACTGCACCGTCGCGATGTCCTGGCTGGCCGGCTCGGCCCAGACCATCAATTCCACACCGTCATAACCCAATTCGGCGGCGTAGCGAAACGCCGCCTGGGTGTTCTCCGGATACACCGACGCCGTCGAGAGCCCGATTTCGATGTCAGCCCGCGCGTTCCCCACAGCCCACTCCCTGTATTCAGCTGGTACTGAGGAGAAAGGCTAGCGGTCCCAACGTCACGAAGACGCCCACGACGACAGCGATCACAGTGCTGAAGATGTCGTCGGTGCGGCGCAGCACCCGCACCAGCGCGACCAGACCGAGGATCACGACCATCGCGAGCGCGAGCGCCACCCACGGCAGCGTCTCCCACATCGTCTCGAAACCCTTGAACAGCAACATTCCCGCGACCGCGGCACCCACGCTCTGCCCGGCCAGGATCAGCCACTGGCGGCGGTTGGCGTCCTCGGCGCTGCCGCCACGCGCCAGCCGCGATACCCGGCTGCCCTCCCGGTCCGGCGTGGCCGCACCCGACCGGGACGTGGCCCGGCTCGCGCGCGACTTGGCGCGGCTCGCGCGCGATTTGGCCTGGCTCGCCCGCGATCTGGCCCGCTTCGCCATCTTCGAGGCGGCCGCCCTGGTCGCCGCGCGCTTGCTCGACCTGGTCCGTTCGGGCTCGTCGTCCTCGTCGTCGTCGTAATAGTCGTCATCGTCGTACTCGCCGTCGGCGTACTCGGCGTCGGAGTAGTCGTTGTCGGCGTAATCGCGGTCGACGTAATCGGTTTCGGCGTAATCGTCGGTATCGGGGTCGCTGCCGCCGAGGGAGTAGACCTCGGTGTGCGCGTCGGCGTCGGGACCCTGCTCGGCGCGCTGGCGCAGCAGGTCACCGGCCACCGACTGACCGGAGATCAGCGGCTGCTCCTGGCTGACCGGCGACCACGCCGCGGTCGGGAAGCCGCCACTCTCCGGGGCGTTGCCGGTATCGGGACGATGCCTGCGCGCCGACCAGGACGGCAGCTTCGACTTCTCCGTCCCCGGCGCGGGCCGCCTGCGTTCCAGCTCGGGACGCGGGGCCTCGACCGGCGGGGCGGCGTTGAACGCCTGAGTGGCGTTGAAATCCGGACCCGGCCCGAACGGATCGGGCTGGCCGTTGAACCCGGGCCCCTGACCGTTGAAGCCCGGGTCGTTGAACGGGCGCGGCGGCTCGTACCCATTCGGGGCATACCCGGTGGGTTCCGGCGACCACGCGGGCGCGGGTTCCGGCGTCCACGCCGCGGTCGGCGCGGGATCCGGGGTCCACGCGGGCGCCGGATCGGGGGTCCACGCCGGTGCGGGCGGTGCCGCGGCTTCCTCGGCCGCCTCGGCGGCCCGCCTGCGCGCGGCCCGGCCACCGGTGACCGGCGGCGGCTGCGGCGGTTCGGGGAACGACGCGGCCTCGGGTGCCGCGTCGGGCTCGGCCCGGCGACGCCGGCCACCGCCACCGACCGCGGGGATCGCCCCGGAACCGAACATCTGGGCGATATCGGGGTCGACCGGCGCGGCGGGCGTCGCGTCCGGCACGCCGAGGCGCCCCGGCCCGCGCCCGGTCGCCGGGGTGCCGAGATCACGGGCCTCGGCCCGGAACGGACCGAACGGATCGGCCGCCGGACGCGGTCCGGCCACCCCGAGCGGGTCGTTGGGATCGAAGCGGGTGATCGGGCCGGACGGAGGCGAATACACCGGCTCGGCCGGGCCCGGCGGCGGATACGGCGCGGGCTGGTAACTCGGCGGCGGTTCGTAACTCGCGGGCGGCGCCGGTTCGGGCGCCGGCGCGTAGGTGGGTTCGGGGGCCGCGGGAGCGGCGTGCGAGCTGGGACCGGAGCGGACGGTGGCGTTCTCGCCGGTCAGATCGGTGACCGAGAGTCCCCGACCGCTGCGCCTGCGCCGGCCACCGCCACCGCTGGCCGGGGCCGCCGCACCCTGCGCCGCATTGCGGGCCAGCAGCTCGGCGACCGACAGCTGTTTGGAATCCTCGCTCATGCCGACTCCGCTCTCGTCACCGACGCGATCGGCGGGACGGCGACCGGGCCCCCGTTCGGCTCGGTGTCGAGCTTGCGCAGGATGAGGCCCTCACGCAGCGCCCATGGGCAGATCTCGATGCTGTCGAGCGACAACGCCCGCATACTCGCCTCCGCGACCAGTGCGCCGGCCACCAACTGCTGGGACCGGTCCGAACTCACACCTTCCAGTTCCGCGCGGTCCGACGCGGTCATCCGGGAGATGAACGCGATCAGCTGCCGCAGTCCGGAGCTGGTCAGTGTACGGCGCACGCGCGGGCCCGCGGCCGAGGGTGCCGCGCCGGTCAGCCGGGCCAGGGAACGGAAGGTCTTGGAGGTGCCGACGGCCAGATCGGGCCTGCCCACCTCGATGACGGCTTTGGCCGGAACCACCAGTTCGGCGTCGAGCCAGTCGCGCAGCACCGCGATCTTGCGCTTGCCCGGCGGGTCGTCACGCAGCCATTCCCTGGTCAGCCTGCCCGCGCCGAGCTGCAGCGACAGCGCGACATCGGGTTCCTCGTCGCCGCCGTTGGACATCTCCAGCGAGCCGCCGCCGATATCGAGATTGATGATGCGCCCCGCGCTCCAGCCGAACCAGCGGCGCACCGCGAGGAAGGTCACCCTGGCCTCTTCCTCACCGGAGAGCACCTCCAGATCGACGCCGGTGCTGGCGCGCACCCGGGCCAGCACTTCGTCGGAATTGGTGGCCTCACGCAGCGCGGAAGTGGCGAACGGCATCAGCTCGACACAGCGCGAATTGCGCGCCAGATCGGCGAACTCGGCGATCGTCGTGATCAACCTGTCCTCGCCCTCGGCGGTGATCCGGCCGTCGGAGTCCATGTTCTCCGACAGGCGCAACGCCGACTTCGACGAGCTCATGGGCATCGGGTGTCCACCACGATGCGCGTCCACCACGAGCAGGTGAACGGTATTGCTTCCGACATCGAGAACACCAAGCCGCACACGAATACGGTACTTGGTGATCCGGTACTACAGGCCAGGCGACTGAACTGTTAGCGTCACGAGTTGTGACCGATGGCGCAGCGGGCAACCCCGGGTCCGGGCTCCGACCTGGGCGGAAGATGGATCCGAGCCCGGAGGTCGACCTCGACTTCCCGCGGGAATGGATCGAGTTCACCGACCCAGCAAACGACGAGCACCAGATCGTCGCCGATCTGACCTGGCTGCTGTCGCGCTGGTCGTGTGTGTTCGGCACCCCGGCCTGTCAGGGCATCATCGCCGACCGCCCCGACGACGGCTGCTGCTCGCACGGCGCGTTCCTCGCCGACAAGGCCGACCGCAAGCGCCTGGCAGGCGCTGTGAAGATGCTCACACCGCAGGACTGGCAGCTGATGGGCGAGGCCACCGAGAAGGGCAAGGTCGTCAAGAAGGGTTACCTCGAACTCGACGAGCTGGAGGACGAACCCGCGCTGCGCACCCGCCGCTTCGACGGCGCCTGCATCTTCCTCAACCGCCCCGGCTTCCCGGCGGGCGCAGGCTGCGCACTGCACATCATGGCGGTGCGCAAGGGCATCGAACCGCTCGAGGTGAAACCGGACGTGTGCTGGCAGCTGCCGATCCGGCGCACCCAGGACTGGGTCGAACGCCCCGACGGGGAACAGATCCTGCGCACTGTGGTCACCGAATACGACCGCCGCGGCTGGGGCCCCGGCGGCCTGGATCTGGACTGGTACTGCACCGGCTCCCCCGACGCCCACGTCGGCACCCGCCCGGTCTGGCAGTCCTACGGCCCCGAACTGCGTGAACTGCTCGGGGCACCGGCCTACAACGAACTCGCCCGGCTGTGCCGGCGCCGCGAAGGCCTCGGCCTGATCGCGGTGCATCCGGCAACAGTCGAGGCCGAACGCCAGGGTTCGTGAGTGGTAGCGGTCAGGCTTCCAGCTTGTAGCCCAGGCCGCGCACGGTGACCAGGTGTTCGGGCTTGGCCGGGTCGGCTTCGATCTTGGAGCGCAGGCGCTTGACGTGCACGTCGAGGGTCTTCGTGTCGCCCACGTAGTCGGCGCCCCACACACGGTCGATCAGCTGGCCGCGGGTGAGTACGCGGCCGGAGTTGCGCAACAGGTATTCGAGCAGGTCGAACTCCTTGAGCGGCAGGGTCACCTGGCCGCCGTTGACGTGCACCGTGTGCCGGTCGACGTCCATGCGCACCGGGCCCGCCTCCAGCACCCCGTTCTCACTGCTGGAGTCCAGCTCGTCGCCGGCACCACGGCGCAGCACGGCGCGGATGCGGGCGATCAGCTCGCGCGCCGAGTACGGCTTGGTGACGTAGTCGTCGGCGCCCAGTTCCAGCCCGACGACCTTGTCGATCTCGCTGTCGCGCGCGGTCACCATGATCACCGGCACGCCGCTGCGGGTGCGTAACTGCTTGCACACGTCGGTACCGCTCATGCCGGGCAGCATCAGGTCCAGCAGCACGATGTCGGCGCCGGAGCGGTCGAACTCGGCCAGCGCGGACGGTCCGTCGCCGACGACGGTGACGTCGAAGCCTTCCTTGCGCAGCAGGAATGCCAGCGGGTCAGCCAGCGACTCCTCGTCCTCGACGATCAACACACTCGTCATCTGCGTGCCTCCACACCGTTCGTTCGACCAGCGGGGTTGCGCTGGGCGATGGTTTCTCTCGTGGTGAGCTCCGGCATCGACGCCGCGTCCTCCTCGCTCTCTGTCTCCAGATGAGCGGGGATGCGCAGCGTGAACGTCGAGCCGGTGCCCAGCTTGCTCCACAGGGTGATTTCACCGTTGTGGTTGGCCGCCACATGTTTGACGATGGCCAGGCCGAGTCCGGTGCCGCCGGTCGAGCGGGAACGGGCCTTGTCGGAGCGGAAGAACCGCTCGAACACCCGTACCTGGTCTTCCTTGGCGATGCCGATGCCACGGTCGGTGACGGCCATCGCGACATGATCGCCGCGCAACGACCGGCTCACCGACACGTGCGAGCCCTGCGGCGAGTACGCGATGGCGTTCTCCACCAGGTTCGACAGCGCGGTGACCAGCAACGTCTCGTCACCGAGCACTTCCAGCCCGCTGGGCCGGTCGGTGCTGACGGTGATGCCTGCTGCCTCGGCGGCGGTGCGCGAGCGGTCGACCGCCTGCTGCACCACCGTGTCGACATCGACGACAGCCAGATCGGGCAGCTTCTCGGCACCCTGCAGGCGCGAGAGCGCGATCAGTTCGGTGACCATCTTGCCCAGCCGCCGCGATTCGGCCAGCACGCGCGAACCGAAGTGCCGCACCGCCTCGGGGTCGTCGGCCGATTCCAGCATGGCCTCGGCCAGCAGGCTCATCGCGCCGACGGGGGTCTTGAGTTCGTGGCTGACATTGGCGACGAAATCGCGGCGGGTCGCTTCCATGCGCGCCTGCTCGGAATCGTCGTCGGCGAACAGCACGACGAAGCTGGTCTCCTCGCGGGAGAGTTTGCGGGCGATGCCACGCACCGCGATCCGGCCGCGACCGGGCGAGGGGTTCTTGGCGGTGAGGTCGTATTCGGCGGCGTCGCCGGTGGCGAGCACCTTCTCCACCGCCGCCCAGGCGCGTTCGTCCAGCAACCGGTTGCGGACCAGGCCGAGTTCTTCGGCGCGCGGGTTCACCAGCACCACGTCGCGGTACTCGTCGACCACGGCGATGCCGCTCTCGGAGGCGAGCACGATCAGGTCGAGCACCTGGGACATGGTCAGCCCGGTGTCTTCCTGGGTACGGGCGGCCTGCCGGGCGTTGACGAACGGGATCAGCAGGCCACCGACTGCCAGTCCGACGACAGCCGCGAGGACTGCCAACAGCACGGCCTGCGGAACACTCACAAGAATGATCGTACGAGTGCCCGGGGACATCCCGGCGCCGGGTCGCAGAAGTTTCGCGCAGGTCACAGGCCCTTGGCGCGGCGTTCTCCTGCCGTTCACCCGACAGGCACCTGCCCGGTCACCGGGCGTGTCAGCCCGGCGTTTCGCCCTGCTCCCGCCTACCGGCGCCCGATGTTCGCTGTGACATTGCCGACCTCCCCGGCAGGCGGCGAGCTACTGTGGGAAGCATTCTTTCCAAAACACGGGTGGATTCGGCGGGAAAGGGATCGTGATGAACAAGATTCTGAATTCTTTGTCCGACGACGAGTACGTGCTGGTTCGGAAAACCAAGAAATCGCAGATGGCGAAGCTGGATGAAGGCGACTTGATCGGCTTGCATTCACGTATTCGGCGTGCTCGCAACAAGTATGTGAAGTTGTACCGGCGGGAGGGCGCGGCCAAGGTCGAAGCCAAGGGGGCGCGGGGGTCCGGCAAGTCGGCGAACAAGCGCAATGCGGGGCGTGCCGAGGTGTTCGAGGACGCGCTGAGCCGGGTCAGCCGGCAGCTGGCCAAGGTCGCGAAACAGAGCGCTCGCGAGCTGAAGGAAGAGCGGTTGGCGCGTGCCCGTAAGAACGCGCCCTCGTTCAGCGAAATCGACAGCACCGACGGGAAAGTGAGTTCCGCGGGCCGTATCCGCGTCGACGAGACCCGGGATTCCTCGGGACGGAAGAAATACGAGGCGTCCTCCGCGGCGGCCGGCGCGCGACGGCAAGCCGCGAAAGACAGCAAGTAGCGCGTTCAGGCCGCGATCCCCAAGCCCAGCGCCACCGCGACCGGCGCCAGGTAGAGAACGGGGAAGGCCACGGTCTTGTACGAGTGCGCGCGCAAAACGGTGATCACCGCGCCGGTGAAGTACAGGATCAGGCCGATCGCGGCGGCCACGCCGATCGGCGGGACGGCGAGCCCGACCAGCAGACCGACCGCACCCGCCGCCTTCGCGATACCCAGCGGCGTCCACCAGCTGCGCGGAACGCCGTATTCCACCAGCGGGTCCACCACGAAGCCGGCCCGGCGCAGCAACGAGAAGGCCGAGAACCCGACCCACAGGGCGGCGGCGACGGTGACGATGACGTAGGCGGTATCCATGAGGTCTCTCCTTCGGCGGCCGCGCTGCTCGCGGCGTCCACCCGACTGACGACACAGCCGCCGCGAGTGTGACACCACACAGCACAGCGCCCCGATCCACAGGGTGGGCCGGGGCGCTGGGGAGAGCTGGGGACTACTTGCCGCCCTGGCTGGCGACGGCGGCGGCGGCTTCGGGGTCGAGGTATTCGGCCGGCTTCACCGGGCGCAGGTTCTCGTCGAGTTCGCAGCGCAGCGGGACGGTGGGACGTTGCGGCTGGAGTTGGAGGATCATCCTGGCCGGGCAACTGACATCCACACCTGATCGCTCAATAGCCCCGTCTGGTCGATGGGGATCAAGCCATCATCGACCTCGCGCAGCCGGGCGTACAGCGAACGCATTTCAGCTCGACCTTCCACCAGGCCCAACCCGACGGCGCCTTCGAGAATGGTGCGGGTGCCTGCCAGCACGAGCTTCCCGACCGGCTCTCCGTTGGCCCGGCGGCCATCGAGAAGCTGAGCTTCAGCCGTCGCGAGCGCGGCGCCGGCCTGGTCATCGATCACCACGGTCACGTTCTGGCCTTGCTCAGCCCTGATGAGCGCGTGCGCTACCACCATGAGCTCGCCCAGGTCTTTGGCCTGTCTTCTACGCTGGCTCATCGACATTCGCGCTATTCTCGCGACGACCGGTTCGAGCTCAGGCCAGTCGTCGGAGAGGACTTGAATCCACTTCGGTGTCAGCTTCGACCAGTGCCGGGCGGCAGACTTGAACCGTGCGTCGGTCCGGGCCTTACGCAGCACTTCCTGCTCAACAGTTTCCGGAGTACTGATCGGACCCAGGACGCCGATCAGCAGCCTCTGACGATCGATGGCCAGAAAATTCAGCGCCGGGCCCGCGTCGATGACCGGCCGCGAACTCACTGTGTGTCGCCGTCATCGAGATCTGCGTCGAACTCGCTGAGATCGAATGCGACCTTGGGAAGTTCAGCGGCTGCGGCCCATGCCGGCGCGACAGTCGACTCAGCGGGTTCGAGTCCGGCGGCGCGTAATTCGCGTTCGACAGTGCCGGCGTCAGATCCCCTCAATGTGGCAATCGTCTGGATCGACACAGCGTTTTGCAGCCACCCTGATATCGCCCTGGCCAGCAGCCGTTGCGGCGGTCGGCGGCGGTCGGACTCGCGGGCAAGCGACTGATATCGGTCCAGCCAGCCGAACTCGGCTGCGAGGTTGGGAGTGGAGATCGACTTCCACTGCGATTTGGTGGCCGCATCAATGGAGCCAGCCTGTTCCAGCGCGATCGCGGCGATCCTAGGCGAGACGAGAAACCGCTGCACGACCGCCGACAACATCGCCCGGCCGCTGCCGACGTACTCGCCGGCGACCATGTCCCGTACCCCTTGCTGCGGGATCAGCAGATGTCGAGCGAAGGCGTTGGCTCGGCTTTCGACCGGCGCGGCGGAATCGATCTGCGGGTTGTCGGACCAATCACCGAAAACGATGTGCGCCAACTCGTGTGCGAGAGTACTGCGCTGGCGCATCGGATGCGGTGTACGTGCGACCGCGACATACACCGGACCGTCGATGCCACGGCGCATTGTCATCCCGTGCTGATCCGGCTCGGTGTCGACCACCGCGACATCCGCCCCGACGAACTGCTCGATCAAGGTGACGAGGTCACCGAGCGGTGCGGAGCCGAGCTTGTTGTCGGCACGAAACCGGGCCGCAGCCTGCTTGCCCTCGTATTCGGTGCTCACACCACCGCCGCGATTGCCTGGTCATCGAGATAGGCATCGAGCTCGAGGAAATGCAGCACCTGGGCATACATGGAATCCATCGAAGCACCGTTGGCCGAACGCGCCGCGCATTGCACCTGCTCTGACACCATTGAAGTGCCGGTCAACTCGGTCAGCACACACCCGGTGGCCTGAGCAATCGCGATCAGCTCGTTCATCTTGGCCACGCGCTCGCCCCGAAGGGTCCGCGACAACGTGGCCTGCGAGATCCCCGTCGCCGCTTCCAGTTGCCGTTGGCTCAGCCCGGCGGCATCGACCGCACGCTGGACTCGAGCGCCCACCGTCACCATGTCCACGCCACCTCCTGAATCAACATTCTAGATATGATTCATTCTACGGAACGCCGTCCAGACAGGCAATATCCACAATCAAACACAAGCGCCCCGATCCACAGGGTGGGCCGGGGCGCTGGGGAGAGCTGGGGACTACTTGCCGCCCTGGCTGGCGACGGCGGCCGCGCCTGCGGCGGCGGCTTCGGGGTCGAGGTATTCGGCCGGCTTCACCGGGCGCAGGTTCTCGTCGAGTTCGTAGCGCAGCGGGATGCCGGTGGGGATGTTGAGGCTGGAGATGTCCTCGTCGGAGATGTTGTCGAGGTGCTTGACCAGCGCGCGCAGCGAGTTGCCGTGGGCGGCGACCAGGATGGTCTTACCGGTCAGCAGTTCCTTGGAGATGGTGTTCTCCCAGTACGGGATCATCCGGGCGACGACGTCCTCGAGGCATTCGGTCTTGGGGACCTCGATGCCGGCGTAGCGCGGGTCGCCTTCCTGGCTGTAGGAGTTGTCGTCGGCGATCGGCGGCGGCGGGGTGTCGTAGCTGCGCCGCCACAGCATGAACTGGTCCTGGCCGTACTGCTCGCGGACCTGCTCCTTGTTCTTGCCCTGCAGGTCGCCGTAGTGGCGCTCGTTGAGCCGCCAGTCGCGGATGACCGGGATCCAGTGCCGGTCGGCGGCGTCGAGCGCGTTGTTGGCGGTGCTGATCGCGCGCCGCAGCAGCGAGGTGTAGACGAGATCGGGCAGAATACCGTGCTCGGCGAGCAGTTCACCGGCCCGCTTGCCCTCGGCGATGCCCTTGTCGGTCAGGTGCACATCCACCCAGCCGGTGAACAAGTTGAGGGCATTCCATTCGCTCTCGCCGTGGCGCAGCAGCACGAGGGTGTAGGTCATGGGGCCATTCTGGCATTGCGCCGAAGCTCAGGCCCACTCCACCTCGTCGAACCCGAGGCTCATCTCGTGCGGGCCGCCCTCGACCAATGCGTCGACCCGCAATCGGGAGGTTGCCGTGTCCACCCCGCGCACCACGGCGCACACTCCTCGCAGCGGTCCATCCGGAATATGGACGACATCGCCCGGCACGTAGTCGGCAGCCACCTCCCCGAGGCTACCCGCGCCAGGCCGCCGGCCAGGGCGAACGCGCCGGTGCGCCGATGCGCCTGGACCGAAGAGTCGCCGCGCCGCCCCGGCTCAGCCGGCCTGCGCCTCGACCGCGAGCACCCCGGCGCCGACCAGGGTCGCGCCGTCACCGATCGTGGACAGCTGCACCGACAGCTCCCGCACGAAGGCGAGCCGGGCATGCCGGGCGACGGCGGCCCGCAGCGGCTCCCACAGCGCCTCGCCCGACCGCGCGAAACCACCGCCGATCACCACCCGGTCCACATCGAGCAGCGCGGCCGCCGAGGAGATCGCCTGTCCCAGTGCGGTTCCCGCGCGGGCGAGCGCAGCGAGCGCGATCGGGTCACCGTCGCGCGCCGCCGCGCCCAGTTCGACGCCGGTGGTACCGGTCCAGCCCTGCGCTCGCGCCCAGCGCACCGACGACATCCCGCTGGCCACTGCCTCCACACAGCCGAATCCGCCACAGGCGCAGGGGGTGTCGTCACAGGGGACGACGATGTGCCCGAGGTGGCCCGCGTTTCCGGTACGCCCCAACAGCACTCGCCCGTCGGCGACGATCCCGCCGCCCACCCCCGACGACACCGTCAGCGCCAGCCCGTTGTCCACCCCGCGCAGCCCGCCGACCCGATGTTCGGCCAGCACCAGGCAGGCGCCGTCGATCGCCAACCGCACCACCGCGTCCGGGAACAGCGACCGCACCTGCTCGACGATCGGAAACCCGGCCCGCCACGGCGCGAGGTTCAACGGGCTGATCACCCCGCCGGGCCCGTCGACCGGACCGGCCGCGCCGATCCCGACCGCAGTAACGCTCATGTCGCGCGCCACAATTCGCAGCAGCTCGCGGCAGGCCGCCCACGGGTCGGCCGGATCGGCAGGCACCTGACGCACCCCACTCAGGCTGTAGTCCGAATCCACCACGGCGGCAGCGAATTTGGTCGCTCCGATATCCAGTGCCAGCGCCGTCATCCGCACTCCCGTTCTTGCCGGTTCCCGGCACCGGCGACCCCGGACCCGCGATCAATGATGTGAACCCTCACAAGATGTGGCACCCGACACCTTGACTACTGGTCGATACGTATCGGCCCGTTTCATTGGATACTTCCACACGGGTCGGGTCGTGATTGTTGGGCAGTACTCCATTGATGAAGGAAATCTGTGTCGAAATTCGTTGTACTGGTGTTGAGTCTGCTGACGGCAGGCTTGCTCGCCGCACCGGCCGGCGCGAACCCGTTGTATCCGACTCCGGATCCGGATCCGTTCTTCACCGCACCGGGTGACATCGGCGCACTCGCGCCCGGTGACGTCGTGCGCACCCGCCGCATCGACACCCTGCTCTACCCGGGCACCGAGGGCTGGCAGGTGGCATTCCGCTCCACCAATTCCCAGGGCAACGCCATCATGGGCGTCACCACCGTGCTGCTGCCGATCGGCGTGCAGAACCCGCCGCTGGTGTCCTACCAGGCGCTGATCAACTCCATCGGCACCCGCTGCAATCCGTCACAGTCGCTGTTCAACGGTGAACTGCAGGACGCGCCCGGCGCCATGCTGCCCTTGCAGCGCGGCTGGGCGATCTCGGTGCCCGACTACCTGGGCCCCACGGTCGCCTACGGTGCGGCCAGGCTCAGCGGCATGGTCACCCTGGACAGTGTGCGGGCCGTGCAGAAGGTCGCCGAGCTGGGTGTCGGCTCCTCGCCGGTCGCGCTCGCCGGCTATTCCGGCGGCGGCATGGCCACCGCGTGGGCGGGCGCGCTCCAGCCGACCTACGCACCGGAGCTGAAGCTCGCCGCGGTGGTCGCGGGCGGTATCCCGGCTGATCTCGAATTGATGGCCGACGCACTGGGTTTCGCGCCGCACCCCGGTTTCGGGCTGGCCTTCGCCGCCGCGATGGGCATCGAACGCGAGTACCCGGAGCGGGTGCCGGTCTCGGATTCGCTCAATGAGAACGGCCTGTGGTTCCGCGAGTTCACCAAGGACGCGTGCCGCCGATTCCTGCTGTTCCACGGCGTCTTCCGCAATGCCGAGCAGATGGCGGCGTCCAAGGAACTGATGTCGAGCGAGGTGGCGCGCAGCGTGCTCCGGGAGAACAGCCTGGTGCACTTCACCGGCGCGCCGACCGCGCCGACCTACATCTGGCAGGGCAAATACGACACCCTGACCCCGTACGGTCCGGTCGCCGAATCGGTCGCGCACTTCTGCGCCAAGGGCGCCCCGGTGCAGCTCACGACGATCGAGATCTCCGAGCACATGACCGCGGCGGCGGCCGGGTTCATCGATGCCTGGAACTACGTCGAGTCCCGCTTCCGCAACGAACCGGTGCCGACCAACTGCTGAGGTGATCGCTGAGAACCTGCGACGCCGGCCGCCGAATCCCTATTCGTCGATGAGGTGTTCGAAGGCGCGCAGGTTCTTCAGTGATTCTCCACGCGAGACGCGCCACTTCCATTCCCGGCGAATGGATTCGGCGAAGCCCAGTTCGAGCAGCACATTGAAGTCGGTGTCGACGGCTTCCAGGATCTGGCCGAAGATCCGGTCGAGTTCGTCGGAGGTGACCGACTCGGCCGAGACCCGGCCGACGAGGTAGATGTCGCCGACCTTGTCGAGGGTGTAGGACACGCCGTAGAGGCGGCGGTTGCGTCGCAGCAGGTACTTGTAGACACCCTCGAAGTTCTCGTCGGGCTTGCGGCAGACGAACGACTCGATCCGCACGCCGTGCTTGCCGACGGTGAGCAGGACGGTCGTCTTCAGTTTGCGCTCGCCCGGCAGCACGACGATGAAGGTGTCGTCGCTGTGGCGGGTGTATTCGATCTCGCGGTCGCGCAGCGTGTCATCGATGACCTGCGATACGGCGCTCACCTGCGTACTCCTGTCCGGCGCCGCCACAGCGCCCGCGATCTGGCCTGGCCCGCGTCGCCCGCGTGCAGGGCGATCGGGCCGCGTTCGGCCCGGAATCCGGCCATCGCCGCAGCGTAGCTGTCGAGCAGGCCCTCGGCGGTGTGCGCCCAGGAGAAGCGGCTCGCGTGTTCGACGGCGGTGGCGCTCATGGCGGTCAACCGGGCTGGGTCGTCGAGCAGGGCGGCCAGCGCGTCGGCCCAGTCGGGGGTGCGGTGCCCGGCGACGAGCAGTCCGGATTCCCGGTCGCGCACGGCGGTGCCGAGCCCGCCGACGTCGGCGGCCAGCACGGGGGTGCCGCTGGCCTGCGCCTCGATGGCGACCAGGCCGAAGGATTCGTTGTAGCTGGGCACGGCGACCACGTCGGCCGCGCGGTAGACCTGCACGAGCCGGTCGGGGGCCTGCGGCGGCAGGAAGGTGACCCGTTCGGCGATGCCCAGGTCGGCGGCCAGTTCGATGAGCGCGTCGGGCCTGGCCAGGCCGGTCCCGGACGGTCCGCCGACGATGAGCACGCGCAGGTTCCGAGCGGGGTCGCGGCGCAGCAGTTCGGCGGCGGCGCGCACCAGCACATCGGGTGCCTTGAGCGGCTGGATGCGGCCGACGAAGGCGACGATCTGCTCGTCGGGACGCAGGCCGAGTTCGGTGCGCGCGGCGAGCTTGTCACCGGGCCGGTAGCGGCTCAGGTCGGCGCCGGGGGGCACCACGTCGATGCGTTCGGGTGCGGCGCCGTAGAGGTCGACGAGCTGCCGCGCTTCGTCGCCGGTGTTGGCGACGAGCCGGTCGGACTCGGCGATCACCTGCTTCTCGCCGATCACCCTGGTCTCGGGTTCGGGGGTGTCGCCCTCGGCCAGCGCGGCGTTCTTCACCGCGGCCAGCGTGTGCGCGGTGTGTACCAGCGGGACCCGCCAGCGGTCGCGGGTGAGCCAGCCGACCTGGCCGGAGAGCCAGTAGTGCGAGTGCACGAGGTCGTAGTAGCCGGGCAGGTGGCGCGCTTCCTGGCGCAGCACCTCGGCGGTGAAGGGGCACAGCTGGGTGGGCAGCTCGTGTTTGTCGAGGCCCTCGAACGGCCCGGCCACCACGTGGCGCACCAGCACGCCGGGGGCGGCTTCGGCGACCGGCGGCAGGTCGGAGGACGTCGCGCGGGTGAAGATCTCCACCTCGGTGCCGCGTCGGGCGAGTTCGAGCGCGGTCTGCAGCACGTAGACGTTCATGCCGCCCGCGTCGCCGGTACCGGGCTGCGCCAGCGGTGAGGTATGCACCGACAGCACCGCGATGCGGTGGGGCAAGAGATCCGGGCGACGCTGACTCACACCTTCCAGTGTGCACGCCGCGACGCCGCCACCATCATCCCTACCGGGATCGGTGACAGCTGTCACACCGTCGCGGTGGGCGGGTTCACGCACCGGTCGATTCCGAGGATGCCTGATCCGCGCCGCCCACGCGAGCGATTTTCGGCCGTGACGGTCCGGCCGCTCACCGACGCAGCGCCTGCTCGAACAGCGGCCACGACTTGTGCAGATCCTGTTCCCAGTAGCCCCAGGAATGGGTACCGGTGGGCCGCAGATTCACTGTCGCGGGGATCTCCAGCGCCCGTAACCGATCCCGCATCTGGATGGTGCACACATGGGTGACGGCCTCGAGCGCGGCACCGAACAGCAGCCGCAAGGTCTGCTGGATCGGATCACCCTGGGCGGCGATGTTGTCGTGCGGGCCGGGCAGGCCGGTACCGGAGGAGATGTAGACCTCGGTGCCGCGCAGCGATTCCGCGTGCAGATAGGGATCGTGGGCCGACCACGCCGGGTCGGTCGGCGGGCCCCACATATTGGCGGCGTTGCCGAGCCTGCTGCCGACGACCGTGCGCACGATGGCCTGCCCCCGTGGATCGCTGGTGCGCACGCAGCCGCTGTAGGACCCGATCGCCCGGTAGAGGTCCGGCGCGGCGAGCGCGAGCTGGAAGACCGAGGTACCCGCCATCGACAGTCCGGCGATGGCGTTCGCGCCCGAGCCACCGAACGCGGCATCGATCACCGGGGGCAGTTCCTCGGTGAGGAAGGTGGTCCAGCGCTGCTTACCGAGCACCGGGTCCTCGGCGCGCCAGTCGGCGAAGTAGCTGCCCGCGCCACCGAACGGGATCACCACGTTGACCTGTTCGTCGGCGAAGTACGACACCACATCGGTGCGGTCGAGCCAGTTCCCGTCGGCGCCGCCACCGACACCGTTGAGTAGATACAGCGTCGGCGCCGGCTCGTCCGGGTTCGCCGCGCGCAGCACCCGGACCCGGTTGACCGTGTCCATCGATGGTGAGTAGACGCCGACATCGATGGTGCCGTCGGCCTCGGTCCGCCGGTCGTCGATATAGGCGGAATCGGCGGGGGCGGCGACTGCCACGGGTGCCGCGCCGATCACTGCGACCAGGGCGGCCACCACCGCCCCGACGATCCGCGCGCGCCTCGCCCGACCAGCCATCATCGAACCCCGATCTCGACGCCGAATCCTGTTCTCTGCTCTCGGATCCAACGACATATTCGAACGCTACACACGGATTCGGGAAAACTCTGTGACGATTACCAGAAGAATTTCCGCGGCCCTGTGCCCGAATGCAGCGCACCATCGACCCAATCACAGCCGTATCACGGAATCACCTGTCATCGGCCGGGCATGGTCGCCGAAACCCCGCGCGGTCCTGGGGATGTCGATCGCCAGGGGCTGATCTACGCGCATCAGCGTCGCCGCGACCTTTGCCACGCTCCGCAGGCGACTCGACCACCGGATCACGGCACCGAAATCATTGCGAGCGCAGGTCACCGGTCGGCTCGATTCGGTCGCGAGAATTCGGCAACACCGCCGAATTTTCGCCGATCACGATTCGATCTATCGACTGCCGGAAAATAGCTGCCGCCGACCGCGCACCGCCGCACCGCGCCGACCGCGCCTCGCGGTGAACGGCAGGTCAGCCGCGAGCGCACGACTCCCACCCACTCTACTAGAACACGTTATAGTTCTGTCGTTGGCACCCTCACCCGAAAGGCAGACGCAATGACGCGGACCTGGGACTCTTCGACCGATGTGGTCGTCGTCGGATACGGCGGCGCCGGCGTCGCGGCGGCGCTGGCCGCGCGAGAGGCCGGGGCCGAGGTACTCGCGCTGGACCGCTACCTCGGCGGCGGCGCGACCGCGCTGTCGGGCGGCATCGTCTACGCCGGCGCGGGCACCTGGGTCCAGCGCGCGGCAGGCGTCGACGACGACGTGGAGAATATGCTGGCGTATCTGCGCGCCGAGGTCGGCGACACGGTGAGCGAGGAGACTCTGCGCCGCTTCTGCGAACAATCACCGGCCATGATCGATTGGCTGACCAAGCAGGGCGTTCCGTTCCAGCCTTCGCTGTGCCCGTTCAAGACCTCCTACCCCACCGATGACTACTACCTGTACTTCTCCGGCAGCGAGAACTCCGGCGGATTCCGGGATGTGGCGCGGCCCAGTCAGCGCGGCCACCGCGCGCACGGCCGCGGGGTGTCGGGCAAGAAGCTGTTCCAGCCGCTCGCCGACACCGCCGCGGCCCGGGGCGTGCGAGTCCAGACCGGTACCAGAGTCACCGGCCTGGTGACCGAGGACGGCCGGGTGACCGGCGTGGAGGCGACCACGATCAGCGGTGCGCCGGCGCGGGTGCGCCGCCGTTTCGCCGCGCTGGCCAAGCTCTCCGCGAAGCCCGGCGTATACCACCCGGGACTACGCAAGGCCGTACAGGCGCTGCTGGCCCGTATCGAACGGCGCTACAGCACGCCGGTGCGGATCCAGGCCCGCGGTGGGGTCATCCTCACCACAGGTGGTTTCGTCGCCAACGGCGAGATGGTGAGCCGCTACGCCCCGGACTACCCGTGGGCCGAGGGCCTGCCGCTGGGCACGGCGGGTGACGACGGCAGCGGCATCGCCATGGCCCAGTCGCTCGGGGCGGCCACCAGCGGGATGGACGCGATGTCGACGTGGCGGTTCATCGCCCCGCCCAGCGCGTTCTACGGATCGATCGCGGTGAATGTCGACGGGCAGCGCATGGTCGACGAGTCCCGCTACGGCGCGGCATTGGGCCAGGCCATCGCCGCGGCGCCGGGTCACCGGGCCTGGCTGCTCGTCGACGCCGGATTGCTCGCCGAGGCGCGCGGCCAGATCGGCGCGCAGTCGGTGTGGTTCCAGCGGATGCAGGCCGAGTGGCTGCTGCGGGTCGACAGCGTGCGCGCCGGGACCGTGGCCGAGGTCGCCGCGCGCGCCGGTATCGACCCGGCGGGCCTGCGCGCGACCGTCACGGCGCACAATGCGGCGATCGATGCCGATCTGCCGGACCCGATGGGCAAGCCAGGACAGCTGCGCCGGCGCATCGGGGCGGGCCCCTTCACGCTGCTCGATATCTCCTTCAAGTCCCGGCTCAGCTATCCGATGCCGATGCTCACACTGGGCGGATTGTGCGTCGAGGAGGACACCGGCGCGGTCCGGACCGACGCCGGTACGACGATCCCCGGCCTGTACGCCGCGGGTCGCGCGGCCGTCGGCCTGTGCACCAGCTCCTACGTCAGCGGTCTCTCACTGGCCGATTGCGTCTATTCCGGCCGCCGCGCCGGCGCGCACGCGGCCCAGCCCGCCACCGCCCGCTGAGTCCGCGTACCGCCCCTCGGAGAACCCCTCGCGCGCGCGGCTCACACAGCGGCGCGATGGGTTTCCGGGAGGGCGTGCCGGAGGAACTCCGCGGTATCGCGAAGCACTTCGCGGTTCTCGGGCAGGATCGCGTCCAGCACGGGAAACGCGTGGACCTGGCGGTCCCAGATATGAGTCTCGACCGGCCGGCCCGCCGCGGCGAGCCGCTCGCCCAGATCGAGGATGTCGGCTTCGAACATCTCCCTGGTCGCCGCGACCAGGAAGGTCGCCGGAAAGGCCGCCGGGTCGACGTCGAGCAGCGAGCGCGCCCCGCGCGCGGGGATCGGTCCGCGCGCCCACAGGCGCTTGACCCGGCGATAGGCCGAGACCGGCATCAGCGCGTCGTGCCGGAGCAACTCGTGGTCGCGGGCGTCGACGTCGAGATCCACATGCGGGGAGTAGCCGACAAAGGCGGCCGGGCGAGCCAGTCCGTCCTGAGCGGCGAACTCGCAGATCTTGCCCGCCAGGAAGGCGCCCGAGGAATCACCGGCGACGATCACCTTGGCCGGGTCCGCGCAGCTGTCGAGCAGAGCGCGGTAGGCGGCGTAGGCGTCGTGGATCGCCGAACCGACGCCGCCGTCGGGCAACTGCCGATACCGCACCGAGTACACCGGCACCTCGAGCACGCCCGCCATGCTGGCGACCACCGCGCGGTGCGTGCCAGGGCCGCAGAAGGTGAACCCGCCGCCGTGCAGATACAGCACGCTCGCGCCGGCGAGCCCGTCGGCGGCGACCGCCGACGGCACGTGCCGGTCCACCGGAACTCCGCCCAGCTCGATCCGCGAGCGCGCGACCGACACCGGGGACGGCACGGCGCCCAGGACGGTGTCGAGCACCGTGAGGGCGCGGATTCCCCAGTCGGTGACCGGCCAGATCCGGTATCCCTGCTTGCCGATGACCTTGGCCAGCCCGTAGACCAGGTGCGCGCGCACGCTGACCTCGGTGTGCCGGGTCGGTTCGGCCGCGCGCGCGCTGTCGGTCAGGGGCAGTACCGCGGATTGACTGCTCACGCTGGGTCCTCATCTGTCGATGTAACATCTGACATACATGCCTGTCAGATGCGTTCGAGTCAGTATGACACGTGAACACCGATCACCGGAAGAACGGAAGCGAGACGATGGCACCGAAACAACCAGGTCGCCGCTATTCCGGCATGGACGCCGCCGCGCGCACCGCGGCCCGTCGGGCGGCCATCGCCGAAGCCGCGCTGGAGTTGTTCGGCACCGCGGGATTCGCCGCGACCTCGGTCAAGGCGATCTGCCGCACAGCAGGCCTGACCGAGCGGTATTTCTACGAGTCGTTCAAGGACCGCCAGACCTGCTTGGCCGAGCTGTACGGCGCGCTGGTGACCGACCTGCACTCGGCCACCGGGGCCGCGATCACCGCCGCCGACGGCGATATCGCCGCCGCCGTGCACGACGGCCTGTCGTCGTTCATCGAGTACCTGACCGCGGACCCCCGGCGGGCGCGCGTGGTACTCATCGAAGTCGTCGGCGTGAATCCCGAACTCGAGGAGCTGCGCCACGGCGTCCTGCGCGCGTTCGCCGAGGTGATCGGCGCGGTCTGGGCCGCCGAGCTCGGCGCGGAGGCCGGCGAGGACGCCCAGCTGACCGCGATCGCGCTGTCGGGCGCGGTCAACAACTTGCTCGTGGACTGGATGATGACCGGCCGCAGACAATCGCCGCAGGCGCTGACCCGGGTCTGCACGACACTGTTCCTCGCCGCGCTCACCGGCCTGCGCCGCGCCGACATCCACCCCGAATAGCCCGCGACACTTGCCACGCGCGTCCGCGGCGGCCATAATCGACTGCTATCTGACATGTAGACATGTCACATACTTGGAAAGGGGCAGCCCAGATGCGCTCGACTATCGAGACCCGCGGCCGCGTGATCGCGATCACCGGTGCCGCCAGAGGGATCGGCCTGGCCATCGCGCGCCAGCTCGCCGAGGCAGGCGCTCGCGTCGCGATCGGCGACCTCGACGAAGCGGCCGCGAAGGCCGCTGCCGCCGAATTGCCCGGCACCGCAGCCGGTTTCGCACTCGATGTCACCGACAGCGATTCGTTCACCGCGTTCATCGACGCGGTGGAGCAGCAGTGGGGCCCGGTCGATGTACTCGTCAACAACGCCGGCGTGATGTGGGTCGGACGCTTCGACGAGGAGCCCGAGAGCGCGACCCGCCGCCAGCTCGACGTCAACCTGCACGGCGTCATTCGTGGCGTCCGCATCGCCGCGCCGCGGATGCGCAAGCGTGGCCGGGGCCACATCGTCACCGTCGCCTCCGCCGCCTCCAAACTGGCCCCTCCTGGGGAAGCCAGCTACGCCGCGACCAAACACGGCGTCTTCGGCTACCTCAGCGCGGTCCGCGCCGAACTGCACGGCAGCGGCGTGGAACTGTCGGTGGTCATGCCCACGGTGGTCGACACCGAGCTCGCGGTCGGCACCTCCTCCGGCTCGGTCGCGATGCTCACCCCCGAGGACGTCGCGAGCGCGGTGGCCGGCGTGATCGCCCGCCCCCGCTTCGCCGTCACCGTGCCGCGTGAGGTCAGCCTGCTCATCACCCTGACCGGCCTGCTGCCCGACAAGTTGCGCGGAGCGCTGTACCGCAAGCTGATCCCGAACCAGGTGGCCGCGCTCGACGGCGACCGCCACACCCGCGCGAAGTACGAGGCCGGGCTGACCGAGAACACAGGAGAGAACCGATGAGCACCGAAGTCGACAGCGACCAGCAGACCGCGCGGAACTCGACGGTGCGGCCGATCCCAGAGTTCGAGGGCGTGCACGATGTGTGGCCGCGCGGCAAGCGCCTCGAAGCCGTCCGCGAGGCCGCGCTGACCTACCGGGAACGCTTCCTGAAGCAGGGTCAGGTCAAGGCGATCAAGAGCTTCGACATCGCCGCCGCCCCCTACCCCGCGCGATTCGCCTTCCAGGGCTACTCGGTGAACGTGAACCCGATGATCTCGATCATCAACCGGATGTTCGTCATCCAGTTCGAGGGCTTCGACGGCAAGCTCAAGACGCTGGTGTGGGAGCCCACGGTGGCGGCCGGTTCCGCGGAAGCGCCGTTCTACCACAAGCTGCAGGCCTTCTCCCAGAAGCTGCGCGCCGAAAGCCTGTTCGTCAAGTACTACAACGATCCCGACACCGTGCTGCCGAAGCTCGGGCTGCGCAACGAGGACGTCGACTACATCAGTTTCGACCACCTCCACGTCCAGGATGTCCGCATGATCATGGGCAGCGACGAGGTCATCGAGGGCGAGACCGAGCCGCGTCAGCCGCTGTTCCCGAACGCGAAGCTGCTGGTGCACCGCCGCGAGCTGGGCACCTTCGAATCCATGCACCCGATGCAGTGGGCGTGGTACGTCGACGGCGGCATGGACGGCGTCCCGCAAGAGCGGCTCGAGACCTTCGAAGGCGATGTCGAACTCGGCGTCGGCGTCAGCCTGCTGTGGACCCCCGGCCATACCGACGGCAACCACTCCCTGGTCGTCAACACCCCGGACGGCGTCTGGGTGTCCTCGGAGAACGGCATGGCCGCCGACAGCTGGCAGCCCGAGCTGTCCAAGATCCCGGGCGTTCGCCAGCAGGCCTCCTTCTACAACCGCGAGGTCGTGCTCAACGGCAACACCCTCGAGGATTCCCTCGACCAGTACGACTCGATGGTCAAGGAGAAGATGATGGCCTCGCGCTCACCGCGCGACTCGCGCTGGCTGCAGATCATCCCGTCCTCGGAATGCGCGCCGTGGAAGCGGCAGTGGCCGGTAGTGCCCACCTACAGTCACGGCGGACTCGATTACGGCACGATCGTGCGCCCCGCGGGCGGCGCGTAGACCTGAATCCGGCACGAATACCCCTTTCGCACTCGGAGATATCCGAGTAAATGCGGAAGGGGTATTCGTGTTTCCCTGATCAGGAAATGTCACAGAATATTTGTCAACATGTTTTGGTGCATTGTGTGACGTGTTACACCTCGTTTTTGTAGGCTGCATCGAGTGCCGCGACGATGCGGTCAGCGATTGTGGGGTAGGGAAAATGCGTACGTGGTTCAAGGGACTGGCAGCAGTCGGGGCAGTGCTCGCGATGACGGCGGCGGGTCCGGCGGCGGCACAGCCGCAGGAACCCGCGACCGGACCGTTGCCGGTCCCGTTCGACCTGGGCGCGGGCATCCTGCCCGCCGGACTGTTCCCGGCGACGGCGCCGCCGGGAGCCAACGACTGGAATTGCCGGCCCAGCGCCGAGCACCCGAATCCGGTGATCCTGGTGAACTCCACCTCCACGTCGCAGGCGATCGCCTGGCAGGCAGGCGCGCCATATCTGAAGAACAACGGCTATTGCGTGTTCACTTTCAATTACGGCAACCTGGCCTGGCTGCCCGGGCAGATCCCGTTGCAGGCGCTCGGCGATATCCGGCTCTCGGCCCGCGAGCTGGCCGTCGAAGTCGACAAGGTACTCGCCGCCACCGGCGCCGCGAAGGTGGATCTCGTCGGCCATTCACAAGGTGGCGGTGTGATGCCGCTGTACTACCTCAACGTGCTCGGCGGTTACACCAAGGTCGACAAGATGGTCGGCATCTCGCCCAGCAATCATGGCACCACCCTGAACACGATCGCGTTCCTGCGCAGCTTCATCCCGCCGGTGGGATGGTGGATCTACAACGGCCTGGGCGATGTCGCGCCCGCGCTGACCCAGCAGGCCATCGGCGACGAGCTGGCCACCGAGGTCTACGGCCAGGGCGATACCCGGCCGGGAGTCACCTACACGACCCTGGTCACCAAATACGACCAGATCGTCACGCCCTACGACCAGCAGTATCTGTCCGGTCCGAACGTCACCAACATCACCCTGCAGGACGGCTGCCCCGTCGACCTCTCGGAGCATCTGGCGACCATGTACAGCGAACGCGTGTGGCGATTCGTGCTCAACGCGCTCTCCCCCGAGACCGCGACCCCGGTCCCGTGCTTCCCAGTCTCTCCGTATTTCCCCGGAGTTCGCTGACCTCGCCACAGGACCCGACGGCGCGGCTCGCCTTGTTCAGCGGTCGCGGATTGGCCGACATCGATGTCTCCAAACTTGAGACAATTCTGATAAGATTGTCCTGATTCTAAGGAATTCAGGACAGGGGTGTCGATGCTCTACCTCAATCCGGAGCTCGATGCGGCCGATCAGGCCGTCCTGGCCGGGATCTATCGACGTCGAGACAAGGTAGCCTCGGCCATGCGCGTGCCGAAGCGCTGGCCGGGGCTGCTGCGACGCAATCTGATGGCCCGCGCGATCCAGGGCTCCAACAGCATCGAGGGCTACGTAGTCGCTACCGACGACGCGGCCGCCGCCGTCGACTACGAAGAGGCGCTCACCGCGGACGAACAAACCTTCGCCGAGATCCGTGGATATCGGCAGGCACTCGGCTATGTCCTCACGTTGGCACAGACCGGCGCGGATGTCGACGAATCGACCCTCCGCGCGCTGCATTTCATGCTGCTCGGCCACGACCTCGGCAAAAGGCCCGGTCAGTACCGCACCGGACCGATCTACGTACGCAACGATCGCACCGGTGACACCGTCTATGAAGCTCCCGGATCGGAAACCGTTCCGGCGCTGATGGCCGAGCTGGTCAGCACGCTGACCACGGATATCGATCCGATCGTCGCGGGTGCGATGGCGCATCTGAATCTGGTCATGATCCACCCGTTCCGGGATGGCAACGGCAGGATGGCGCGCGCACTGCAAACCCTGCTCGTCTCACGCGGCGGCCTGGCCGAGCCGACCTTCTGCAGCATCGAGGAGTGGCTGGGCGTCAACACCGAGGACTACTACCGGGTGCTCGCGCGAACCGGGCCAGGCCGCTGGTCACCTGACCGCGACGCGCACCTGTGGCTGAAGTTCAGCCTGCGTGCCCACGACATCCAGTCACAGACCGTGGAGCGCCGCATGCACCGCACCGAGCGCGCGTGGTCCCGCCTCGATGAACTGGTCGCCGCCGAGCGACTCCCGGAACGCACCACCGACGCCCTCTACGACGCTCTGATCGGCTTCCGCATCCGCCGCCACGGTTACCTGACCCGCGCCGCCATCGACGAACGCACCGCGTCCCGAGATCTGAAAGCCCTCACCGACGCCGCCCTCCTCGAACCCCGCGGCGAAACCCGAGCCCGGCATTATGTCGCGGGCTCCCGCCTGATCGCCCTGCGCGCCACCCTGCGCGAAGAAGTCCCCAACCACATCACCGACCCCTACCCGACCCTCCGCTCCGACCTGTACCTGACCGAAGCCTGAGACCGGAGACGATGTCTCAGCGATGCCATCGACTAGGCCAGTCCGTCGACGAAGGCGCTCACCTCGGCGACGAAACGGGCTCGGTCCTCGATGAACAGGCCGTGCTGGGCGCCGTCCCAGTAGGAGGTGGTCACCTGGGGGGCGTTGTCGGCGATGTAGCGGCCGTTCTCGATCGGGACGACCGGGTCGGCGGTGCCGTGCAGGACCAGGACCGGGATGTCGAGGGCGCGCAGGGTCTCGGTGTTGTCGACGGTTCGGTAGAACAGGGCCTTGCGGACCGAGGGCGGGGTGGCGAGGCTGCCGCCGAAGAGGCGCTGGGCGTCGGGGCCCTTGTCCTCGCCGGGGCCGGTATTGGCGTTGCCGAAGACCGCGAAGGCCCGCACAGCCCGTCCCGCCGCCTCGTCGAAGACCCCAGGGATGGCCTTCGCCATGGCGGGGCCGGGCGCCGCACCGGGCACATCGCGCCCGATATGGGCGTTCGCGCCGCAGTACACGACACCCGCGACTGCCCCGGTACCGCAGGTTGCCAGGTAGTCGGTGGCGACGATGCCGCCGTAGGACCAGCCAAGCAGCACCGCACCGGACTCGATCCCCTCGGCCGCCAGCACCGCGGCAACATCGGCGGCCCACGCCTTGGGATCGTCGTAACCAGCGCCCGGATCGTCGGAGTAGCCGTGCCCGCGCAGGTCGACGGCGATGACGCGGTACCGCTCGGCGAGATCGTCGGCCGCGGCGCCCCAGCAGCGCAGATTGCCCGCCCAGCCGTGCAGCAGCACCAGCGGCCTGCCGGTCTCCGGGCCGGTCACCCGGTAGACGATCGTCGTTCCATCGGCACTGACAGCATCGCGAATAGCCATGCCGACAGAGTAGTTCTCGGCCCGCCCCCTGCCTCTGGACTGACCGGAGGGTGCGACGAAGGAGTGCCCGGAGGGAGGGAAGAGGTAGGGGTTAAGGGCCGAGAACCGCGGCACCAGCCACCAAATAATACGATCGGCGCATGAGCACTCGTACCGCTGTCGTCACCGGAGCCAGTTCCGGCATCGGAGAAGCCACCGCCCGCGAACTCGCGAAGCAGGGCTTTCATGTCTACGTGGGCGCGCGGCGGTTCGACCGGGTGCAGGCGCTGGCCGAGGAGATCGGCGGCACCGCGCTCGCGCTCGATGTCACCGACGAGGACTCGGTGCGTGCCTTCACCGACGCGATCGGCCAGGTGAACGTGCTGGTCAACAATGCGGGCGGCGCCAAGGGCCTGGCCTCGGTGCTCGACGCCGACCTCGACGACTGGCGCTGGATGTGGGAGACCAACGTGCTGGGCACCCTGCGCCTGACCAAGGCCCTGCTGCCCAAACTGATCGACTCCGGCGACGGCCTCATCGTCACCATCACCTCGATCGCCGCCTTCCACGCCTACCCCAACGGCTCCGGCTACACCTCAGCCAAGCACGCCCAGGCCGTACTGCACCGCACCTTGCGCGACGAGCTGCTCGGTCAGCCGGTCCGGCTCACCGAGATCGCGCCCGGCGCGGTCGCGACCGAGTTCTCCCTGGTCCGCTTCGACGGCGACGCCGAGCGCGCCGCCAAGGTCTACCAGGGCATCGACCCGCTCTATGCCGCCGACATCGCCGAGATCGTCGGCTTCGCCGCCTCGCGTCCGGCGCACGTGAACCTCGACACCATCGTCGTCAAGCCCCGTGACCAGGCGGGCCCCGGCGCGTTCGCGCGACGCTCCTGACCTGCGGTGTTCAATCCCCGGACCGGGCAACCGAATCCGGGGATCGCGCCGTTCGAGTGGCGGACCGGCCGCACGGACCTGATACTGCCCTGTACGGCCCAGCGATGTAGCTGTGAATTCGCTACCGACCAGAACAGTCGATAGCATCTCCACGTTTGCCGATAGCCAGTCTTAGGAGTGCTTCACCGATGCGCAGTGTCAAGTCCGTGTTCGACGGGTTCAAAGATTTCCTGATGCGGGGAAACGTCATCGACCTCGCGGTCGCGGTGGTCATGGGTACCGCCTTCACCGCCGTGGTCACCGCGTTCACCAAGGGGCTGGTCAACCCGCTGCTCGCGGTGTTCGGGTCGACCAATGAGCTGGGCCTGGGCGTGCAGCTGATCGCGGGCAAGCCGGCGACCTTCATCGCCGTCGGCCCGATCATCACCGCGTTCATCAACTTCTTCGTGGTCGCGGCGGTCCTGTACTTCGTGCTGATGCTGCCGATGAAGTCGCTCAAGAACAAGTTCGGCACCACCAAGGACGCCGAGCCGACCGAGACCGAGCTGCTCATCGAGATCCGCGATCTGCTGGCCAAGCAGCAGGGTATGAGCACCGCGCAGACCGAGGCGCTGAGCAAGGAACGCGCCACCGAGTCGGTCTGAGACCGCCGATCGAGCCGGCGCGCACCGGCTCGATCGATCGAGGTCACTGCGCCGCGGCCCGCCGGGGCAGCAGCAACGCCGGAATCATCGCCAGGGCGATCATCACCGGGGCGATCAGATAGGTGTGCTGGAACGCCTCGGCCAGCGCCGGGGCCAGCTCGGCGCGCTGGGCCGGGTCCATGCCGTGCAGGGCCTGGAGCCCGCCGGTCACCGGCAGCAGCGCACCCAGGGTCACCGAGGCCACCGCGGTGCCGATCGCCATGGCGGTGGTGCTGATCATGTTCAGCACCGTCGACCCGGCGGGCTGCTGCTCGCGGCTGAGCGGGCGGGTCGCGGTGGTCATGACCGGCATCATCGTGCCGCCGCCGCCCGCGCCCATCAGCAGCATGCTCAGGCCCAGCGCCCAGTACGGCGCGTCCGCGTCGAGCTGGAGCACGAACGACACGAAGCCGGTGAGCGCCACCGTGATCGACACCGGCAGGTACCGCCCCGGCGGAATCCGGTCGATCAGCCGACCAGCCACCTGCATGGTCGCACCGGATGCGAGCGCGAATGGAATGCCGAGAGCGCCTGCCACCAGCGCGGATTCGCCGCGCACCACCTGGAAGTACAACGGCAGCAACAGCATCGAACCGAAGTATCCGCTCGCGAACAGCGCCAGCAGCGTCGCCGAGATTCCGGTCGTACGGTTGCCGAGCACACGCAGATCCAGCAGCGGCACCGCGACGCTCAGTGACCGCAGCGCGAACGCGGCGATCAATCCCATCCCGGCCAGCAGCGGCACCAGCACCGACGGTGTCGCGAAGCCGGCGCTCTCCCCCGCCGCGGTCACGCCGTAGATCACCAGCGCCAGACCGGGCGACATCAGCAGCAACCCGACGACATCGAGCGGACGCGACGGCTCCGGCGCGTCGTCGGGCACCACCCGCGCGGCCAGCACCAGCACCAGCGCGCCCAGCGGCAGGTTCAGCAGGAACATCCACCGCCACGACACCTCGTCGATGAGATAGCCGCCGATCACCGGCCCCAGCAGCGGGCCGACCAGGATCGCCAGGCCGAGCGTGCTCATCAACCGGCCCAGCCGTTCCGGTCCGGCCGCCCGCAGCAGGATGGTCATGGCGACCGGCATCAGCAGACCGCCGCTCGCGCCCTGCACCACACGAAATGCGATGAGCGACTCGATGTTCCAGGCCATGCCGGCCAGTACCGAACCGAACGCGAACGCGGTGATCGCGATCAGGTACAGCCGTTTGGCGCCGAACCGGCCGACCAGCCAGGCCGAGGTCGGCACCACCGCGCCGAGGGCGAGGGAATAGCCGGTGGCCACCCACTGGATCGTGCTCAGGCCGGCGTCGAACTCGACCGAGAGCTTGTTGATGGCGACATTGACGATCGTCTGATCGAGGGTCGCCATGATCATCCCGACCACCAGCACCAGCGCGATGCGCATCGGATCGCGGGTGGGGGCCGGTGTCGTCGTCGTGGTCAGCACGGCGGTCACTTCCCGTACGGACGAACGGCGCGGGCGGTGCGCAGGGCTTCGCCCCACCAGATCAGCTGGTCGAGCAGGATGCCGGCGGCCTTGTCGGCGTCCGGGTCGGACACACCGTCGAAGCTGCCCCACGGGTTCGTCAGGGCGACCGAGTCGCGGACGGTGACCGCGTGCAGTTCGGCGAAGACCGGGCGCAGGTGTTCCACGGCGCGCAGGCCACCGGAGATGCCGCCGTAGGAGACGAAGCCGACCGGTTTGGCCTGCCATTCGGTGTGATGGCTGTCGATCAGGTTCTTCAGCGTGCCCGGGTAGCTGTGGTTGTACTCGGGTGTGACCACGACGAAAGCGTCCGCGCGGGAGAGCTTTTCGGTGGCCTCGGGGACCGAGGCGTGGGTGGTGGCCGCACCGAAGGCGTGCGGCAGTGCGACCTGGGCGGTGTCGACGACGTCGACGCGCAGCGTGTCACGCAGGCCTGCCTGCCGGACGAACCAGTCGGCGACGGTCGGTCCGAAGCGTCCCTCCCTCGTGCTGCCGATGACGACTGCGACCCGCAGCGGGGTGGCGATGCTGTCGTGCTCAACCGTGGCGCTCATGACATTCCTCCGACTTCGTGGGCGGCCGCTCGTCCGCCGCTGCGCTCAACGGTGCAACCTGAAGTTCCCTTCAGGTCAAGCGGCGGGAATAAACGCCGCCCTATAAAGCTTTCTGCATTCATACGCAGATGAGCATCTTCTGGAGGGCCGACCACCATGACCACCTCACTGTTCGCCCACCGCGACTACCGGTTGCTGTTCACCGCGCAGGTGGCCGCCCTGTTCGGCACCGGCCTGACCACCGTCGCGCTCGGGCTGCTCGCCTACGAACTGGCCGGCGGGAACGCGGCCATCGTGCTCGGCACGGCCCTGACCCTGAAGATGATCGCCTACGTGACCGTCGCGCCGATCGCGGGCGCCTACGCGGGGCGGCTACCGCGCAGGCAGTTCCTGACCGCGCTCAACGGCATTCGCGGCGCGATCGTGCTCGCACTGCCGTTCGTCGACCAGATCTGGCAGATCTACGTGCTGATCACCCTGCTGCAGATCGCCTCGGCCGCCTACACCCCCACCTACCAGGCCGTCCTGCCCGACATCCTGCCCGACGAGCGCGACTACACCAGGGCGCTCTCGGCCGCCCAGCTCGCGGCGACCATGGAAACACTGCTCAGCCCGATGCTGGCGGCGCTGGCCCTGAGTGTGCTCAGCTTCCACTGGCTGTTCGTCGGCACCGGCCTCGGCTTCGCGGTCTCGGTCGCGCTGGTACTGGCCGCGCGGATTCCGGATGCCGTGACCGGCGACGGCGCCATCCGGGAGCGGCTGGTGGCCGGACTGCGCCTGTTCGCCGCGACCCCGCGACTGCGCGGACTGCTCGGGCTGAACCTGGTGGTCGCCGCGGCAGGCTCGGTGGTCATGGTCAACACCGTGAACTACGCGCGGGATGTGCTGGGCGGCGATCAGTCCGGCGTCGCGATGCTGCTGGCCGCCAACGGTCTCGGCACCATGCTCGTCGCCCTGACCCTGCCCAGGATCCTGGACCGGCGCGGCGAACGCCCGGTGATGCTCCTCGGCGCGACCGTCCTCCTCACCGGCCTGGCCGCCGCGATCGCGCTCTCCCTCGCGCCCACCGGCACCTGGGGCTGGCCCGCCGCCCTCACCACCTGGGCCGTCATCGGCACCGGCAGCGCCCTGATCCTCACCCCCACCGGCCGCGTCCTACGCCGCTCGGCCCGCCCCGAAGACCGCCCCGCCCTTTTCGCCGCCCAATTCTCACTCTCCCACCTGGCCTGGCTGATCACCTACCCGATCACCGGCTGGCTGGCCACCACCGCCGGTTTCACCACCACCTGGATCACCCTGGCCGTCATCGCCGCACTCGGCACCACCGCCGCCCTCCGCCTCTGGCCACACCACGACCCCACGGAAATCACCCACATCCACGAACTCGGCGATGTCGACCCGACCATCCTCACCGACGCCATCCAAGTCGGCCCCCGCCACTTCCAACACACCCACCCCTTCGTCATCGACCCCAACCACCCCCACTGGCCCACCCGCACCCCAGCCCTGGCCTGACCGCGCCGAACACACGGCAACGCCCACACCATCGGTGGTGCCAGCGGGCTCAACTTGGGCGCATAACTTGTCGTAGCGCCGCATGCCATAATCGTCTAGTCCGATTTGACTTGTTATGTCAAGTCCAACTAGACTACCCTTGTGACCAAGCGCCGAGACATCATCAAGAAGATTCGAGATGCCGCTAAAGCAAAGGGTCTCGACGTCGACCTCAACGAAGGTGGCAACCACTCCATCCTGAGTGTGGACGGGGTAACGATCCCCGTACCGCGACACAACGAGGTACGCGAGAACACCGCGCGCACCATCTACGAACAGGCTGAGAGCAAGCTCGGAAAGGACTGGTGGAAGTAATGAACACCTACACCGCGCGTGTCACTCGCGACGAGGATGCATGGATGGTGGAGGTGCCCGAGGTCGATCGCGTAACCCAGGCATTGAACCTGCGTCAGGTGGAATCGATGGCCCGCGACCTGATCGCGATCATGACCGGTGCCGAACCCGACTCCTTTGATCTGGTCATCGAATGGCCAGAGGAGATCGCCACATCATTGGCCGCATACCGCGCGGCAGGCGAGGAGGTCGAGAAGGCAGCCGAGCGCATCGCGCAAGCGCGGCGCAATGCTGCGACCGCATTGCAGGGCGCCGGTGCGACAGTGCGCGACATAGGCGCCCTTATGGGAGTGTCGTTCCAGCGCGCGCAACAGATCATCGAGTCGGGTCGTACTCGGCCCGCCTAACCCATCAATCCCGGATTCTGTCGAAGCGAGGTCGCGCACGTGGGGGAAATTGACTCTATTGCGGTGGATTGGGAGTTGACTGGACGCGGCTGGTCGACGTGCTCGATTCGCGTAGATGATCAGGTCATCAAAATTTCAGCCTCCTATTTGAGCGATGCATTGAAAAGTCTGATCAAATCGGCTTGCGATCTCACGGTCGGCTCATCCTCTGCATTTGCTCATCTGTCCCAGGAGCCTGGTTGTACGCGAATCTTTCTGTCAGGAGCCGGCCTCGGGGGTGCTGATCGCGTCTACCTTCAGATCGTTCGTTTTGGGGGCAGCAGCGGGGACGACATGACATGGAGCGAGGGCCGGGTCGTCTTCGCTGGTGTAGTTTCGCTCAGCGCATTTGTTGGGTCGGTGCGCCGGACGGCCCGAGCGGTGCTCGATACCTGGGGTGAAAGCGGCTACTTGGAGCAGTGGGGCATGCCCTTCCCGATGGAGAGGCTGAATGCCCTGAATCAGGTTCTGGAATCCCGGCCGATGTAGGACGCTGTCGGGCCGGGCTCAGCGCGGTTGCGCGGCGACTCCGGCTGTCGGGGTGGTCTCGGGCAGGGCCGACATGGATTGCCAGGTTGGCCAGTCGATGGCCCAGTCGTAGATGTCGCCGTCGGCGGCGGAGAGGTCGATGGAGGTGCCGGTGACCTCTACCGGGTCACCGTAGCGGGCGGTCGGGAAGTAGGCCTGGGCGTCGGCGGGTGAGAGGTTGATGCAGCCGTTGGTGACGTTGGAGGAGCCCTGGGCGGCGAGGGATTCGGGGTTGGCGTGGATGAATTCGCCGTTGTTGGAGATGCGCACGGCCCAGCGTTCGCGGACATTGGTGTAGTACGGCGGGTTCGACATCAGGAAGTCCTCGTACTTCTCGGTCACCACGTGCGTGCCCGAGCGGGTGACATTGCGCGCCTCGTTGCCCTCACCGTAGGAGACCGCGAAATCGAAGACGGTGGCGCCGTCGCGGATCACCTGCATGCGGTGGCTCGGCGCGTCGGCGATGACGATCTGGCTGCGGCCGATGGTGAAATCGGAGGTCAGGTCCGAATCACCGTAGGCACCGCCGCCGAGGTCGACGCCGTAGAGGTTCGCGGCGACGTGCACGGTCGTGCCGGGCGGCCAATACGATCTCGGCCGCCAGTGCACGCGCGACCCGTTGTCGTCGGGCAGCCACGCCCACGAGCCCTCGACGCCGGGATCGGTGGTGACGGTGAGCGCCTTCTCCACCGTCGCCTTGTCGGTGACCGGCCCGGTGAATTCGATGATGATCGGCGCCGCGATGCCGACTTCCTGACCGTCGCCGATATTGATCGTCGCGGGGGTGGTCGTCTTCGGGGTGAGCGTGCTGAAGGTGCCCTCGATCGGGACCTGCTTGCCGTCGGCACCGGTCGCGGAGCCGGTCCAGGTGTAGGAGGCGTCGTAGCCGAGCGGCTCGGTGACCTGGTAGGACGCGTGATCGGGGCTGAGGGTGCCCTCGACCTGCTTGCCGTTGGCGTTGGTGAGCGCGATCTGGTCGATGCGGCCGTCGGCGACGGTGACCGAGACCGGGTCGGTGGGGGCGATGCCGGTCGCGCCCGCCGCCGGGGCGAGGGTGACCTGCGCGACCGGGGCCGCGGCGGCGGGTTCCTGGGCCGGCCCGTCGCTCGTGCAGGCGGTCAGCAGCGCCAGCACCGCCAGCAAGATCACCGCTATCACCGAGCGACCACCGCGAAGGCGCAGTTCAGGCCCGCCGGCGCCGACACGTCGTCCAGCCGCCCCGCGCGCACGCAACGAGGCGGTTACCGAATGTTTGCTCACGCATCGAATGTACGCCGCGTTTTCGGGCGAATCGGCCGTCGACGGTGTCTACAGAGTCACACCCACGGTGACCGGCTCCGGCTCCAGTGTCACCCCGAAGCGTTCCTGGACACCCGCGCGCACGATCCGCGCCAGCGCGACGATATCGCCCGCGCCTGCCGAACCACGGTTGGTCAGTGCCAGGGTGTGCTTGGTCGACAACCGCGCCGCCGCGTCCGCACCGGGGAACCCCTTGGCGAAGCCGGCCCGCTCGATCAGCCAGCCCGCCGAGAGCTTGGTGCCCTCGGGCGCGGGGTAGGTGGGCACCTTCACCTCGGCGCCGACATGGTCCGCGATCGCGGCCATGACCTGCGGCAACCGGTCCGCGGTTATCACCGGATTGGTGAAGAACGAGCCGGCGCTCCAGGTGTCGTGATCGGCCGGGTCCAGCACCATCCCCTTGCCCGCCCGCAGCCGCAACACCTCGGCGCGCACCTCGGCGGCCGGGCGCGTCTCGCCATCCCCGGCGCCGAGCACCTTGGCCAGCTCGCCGTAGCGCAGCGGCGCGCTCATCCCCGACGGGTCGAGCGCGAACTCGACCGCGAGCACGACCGCGTCGTCACTGTGCTTGAGCACGCTGGTCCGGTAGCCGAAACCGAGTTCGGCGGGCTCGACCCAGCGCACCTCGCCGGTCTCGCGGTCGAGCAGCTGCACCTGCCGCAGCAGTGTGGCTACCTCGACGCCGTACGCGCCGACGTTCTGCACCGGCGTCGCACCGGCCGAGCCGGGGATGCCGGACAGGCACTCCAACCCGCCCAGACCGGAGTCGACGGTGAACGAGACCACCTCGTCCCAGTTCGCGCCCGCTTCGGCGACCACGCTGTTGCCGAGGAGCCGCACCCCCTTGTTCCCCACCCGGACCACGACACCGTCGAAGCCCGCGTCGTCGATGAGCAGGTTCGATCCACCGGCGAGCAGCAACACCCGGACACCGGCCGCGTCCAGCGCCCGTACCGTGGCGATCAGCGCGTCGGTAGTGCCGCATTGGGCGACCAGCGCGGGCCCACCGACCCGCAAGGTCGTGAGCTCGGACAACAGCACCGATTCGCGCACCACCGCGCCGGTATCGGCGAGGAGGTCACGCACCCGCGCCGCGCTACCGGTGGATTCCTTGTTGATCGCCGCGTTCACATGCCGATCATGGACCACATCGCTGCCGCAGGTCCATTCCCCGCACCCACGGCACCGGTGAGTCGCCGATCCTGCGCCCTAGCAGGGCCAGCACCGACGGACACCCGGTAGCGTGTCGCGCATGGCTACACCTCTGGCGTACACGGCTCGCTACACCCACTCGGTCGAGGCCGTGCGCGCAGCGTTCTCCGACGAGCAGTACTGGAAGGCCCGGATCGAAGAGGTCGGTGGGCCCGGTGCCCGGCTCGACTCGTTCGTTCTCGACGGTGACCAGGTTCGGGTCCAGCTGGTGCAGGCCATTCCCGCCGATCAGCTGCCGCCCGCGATCACCGCGGTCCGGCCCGGTGACCTGGTGATTCCGCGGGTGGAGAGCTACCAGGGCACCACCGGCACGGTGGAGGCGCACGTCGACGGCGCGCCCGCCAAGGTGACCGCCACCGCCACCCTGGCCGCCGACGGCACCGGCTCGACGGCCACCGTCTCGGGCACCATCGAGGTGAAGATCCCGCTCTTCGGCGGCAAGATCGAGGCCGCGATCTCCGAGCACCTGCTCGAACTGCTCAACAACGAGGCAGCCTTCACCGAAGAGTGGCTCGCCAACCACTGAGCGGTAACGTGTGCCGCTATGGCACGTCGATTGGACTACTCCGCCCGCTATCCGCTGCACACCACCGAAGAGCTGTACGCGGCGCTGCAGAGCAGGGATTACTGGGAAGCGCGCGTCGCCGAGATGCGTAAGCACGCGCCGCACAACGAGGTGATCAGCCACGAGGTGAGCGAGGACGGCATCGAGGTCGTCCTCGCGCACACCCTGCCGCGCGAGATGCTGCCCGAGATCGCTCAGACGGTGATGCGCAAGGACATGGTCATCACCCGTAAGGAGAGCTGGGGGCCGTTCGCCCACGACGAGACCGAGGGCAAGTTCTCCGCCTCCATCCCGGCCGGCCCCGGCAGCCTCAACGGCACCATCCGGCTGTTCCCCACCGAGACCGGCGCCACCATGCGCTTCTCCCCCACCGCCAAGGTGTTCATTCCCATGGTCGGCCCGCGTCTGGAACAGCTGATGCTGGTGAACCTGATCGACCTGTTCCGCGCGGAGCAGGAAGAGACCACGCGCTGGCTCGACGAAGACGCCAAGAAGACCGTCTGACCCGTACCGTGGCCGACGCTCGCTCCAGCCGGAAGGTCCTGCCGCCGGTCGGCTCGATCACCCGGGGCACGACCGGGGTCAACCGGTTGCGCCGCTGCGATCGCTGGCTGGTCAACGACGACCTCGTCCGCACCACACTGAGCGCGGCGCCCGACCCGCTGGTGGTCGACCTCGGCTACGGCGCCGCACCCTGGACGACCTTCGAGCTCGCCGCCCGGCTGCGCACCGTCCGGGCCGACCTGCGGGTGGTCGGCCTGGAGATCGACCCGGCTCGCGTTGTCGACGGCCGTGACGGTGTGCGTTTCGCCCGGGGCGGCTTCGAGCTGGCCGGGCTGCGACCGGTGCTCGTGCGCGCGTTCAATGTCTTGCGGCAGTACCCGGAGGACGCCGTGCCCGGCGCCTGGTCGCGCATCCAGGCCAATCTCGCGCCCGGCGGCCTGCTCGTCGACGGCACCTGCGACGAGCTCGGCCGCCGCAGCGCCTGGGTCCTGCTGGACCGGGACCGCCCGCTCTCGCTGACACTGGCCTGGGACCCGTTCACCGTCGAACGGCCTTCCGATATCGCCGAACGGCTCCCGAAGGTGCTGATCCACCGCAATATTCCCGGCGAACGTGTGCACGCCCTGCTCACCGCGGCCGATCAGGCCTGGGAGCGCACCGCCGCGCTGGCACCGTTCGGTCCACGCATCCGCTGGCGTGCAGCCGCAGAGATGTTGCGCGACAACGGTTTCCCGGTCCGCGAGTACCGGCGCCGGATGCGCGACTGTGTGCTGTCGGTGCCGTGGGATGTGGTGGCGCCGAACGGCTGGTCAGACGCCGGTTAACGCCCGCCGCACCCGCGCTGCGGCCCGGGGCGCCAATTGCTGTCCACCCCACCAGATCTCGTCGGTGTCGCAGCGGTGGATGGCGACGGCGTCGGCCACCACCTCGTCCAGCGCCGACTGCGAGATCTCGGTCTCGGCCAGATCCAGCACGGTACGTACCGGCGTGGTCACCAGGAACGGGCCTGCCGATTCGACATCGCGATCGGCGAGCCTGCGCCGGGTCAGCACCAGCCGCGGGGTGACCGGCGGGCGCCCCGCCGAGACCGACAGGTGCAGGAACCGGGGCTGCAAGCGTCCGATGCCGTGTAGTTCGGCCGCGCTCTGATACGACACCGCCGCGGCACCGTCGAACCAGGCCGCCCACATCGCGTACTCGTCGAGCGGACCGGCCCGCCATTGCGTCAGCCGCATCATCCCGACCCCGGCCCTGGTCACCGAGCCGTCCCCCAAAGCGGCTCTGACCTGCAGTTCGCAGCCGGTGCGCAGCACCTGACGGGTGGTGAAGAACCCCGCGTGCCGCCCCGCCAGGCGCCGCAGCACCCGCCACCGATGTTCCGCCGTCCCCGCCACCCGGCGCCGACCCTCGCCAGTCATGGATCCAGGTTACGCTGCGGGAAGTGTGCCAGGTCACACTTTGCTACGAGGGCTTTCACGCCGTCCTCAGAGCAGACACAGAAACTCGAGGAAGAATCCGTTGGCATGAGTACGCAGACGCCCCAGCGCCCGAAGATCGGTCGGCGCACGCTGGTGATCGCGGTGGTGGTGGTCGCCACGCTGCTCGTGGCCGCCGTCGTGGGCACCGAAGCCTATGCCCGCCACCAGATCTCGCGCTGCATCAGCAGTTCCTTCGAACAGCAGATGGGCTCGAGCATCGACGTGAGTTTCGGCCCGAAACCGATGCTGCTCACCTACCTCGACGGCAAGGTCGGCTCGGTCACCATCGACAGCGAGGACAACACGTTCGGGCCGGCGGTGGGCATGGTCGTGCACGCCGAGTTCGAAGACATCGAGCTCGACAAGAGCAATGGCAGCGGCACCATCGGCAGCTCGCGCGCCGAGGTGACCTGGAACAACGACGGCATCCGCCAGACCATGGGCGGCATGGTCAGCGGTGTGACGTCCTCGTCGCGCGACAAGACCCTGACCCTCGATGTGCTCGGTGGCCTGGCCCAGCTGGAGGTGGTTCCGTCGGTGCGCAACGGCAATGTGACGATCGAGACCAAGTCCGCGCAGCTGCTCGGCATCGGCCTGCCCACCGATCTGGTGCAGGGCATCGTCGAGACCTTCACCCAGAGCCTGCAGAGCTACCCGCTCGGCCTGAAGGCCACGGACGTGCAGGTCACCGATGACGGCGTCATCGTGAACCTGGAGGGCGGCCGAACCACGCTGGAGTCGACCACCGATGGCACCGAGGCCCAGCTCAGCTGCTGAGCGGCTCAGTCCGGGAAACCGGCCAGCACCGCGGCCGACTGCGACAGCCCGAGGCGCGTGGCGCCCGCCGCGATGAGCGCGGCGGCGTCGGCGGCGGTGCGAATCCCGCCACTGGCCTTGACGCCGAGCTGCCCGCCGACGGTCTCGGCCATCAGCCGCACCGCGTGCACGCTCGCCCCGCCCGCCGGATGGAAACCGGTGGAGGTCTTCACGAAATCGGCGCCGCCCTGCGCGGCGGCCCGGCACGCGCCGACGATCGCCTCGTCGGGCAGCGCGGCCGATTCGATGATGACCTTGAGCACGGCCTGGTCCGCGGTCGCCTCACGCACCGTGATCACCTCGGCCAGCACGGCATTGAAGTCACCGGCCAGCGCGGCGCCCACATCGATCACCATGTCGACCTCGGCGGCGCCCTGGTCCACCGCCAGCCGCGCCTCCGCGCCCTTGACCAGCGCGTGGTGCTTGCCCGACGGGAACCCGGCGACGGTGGCCACCACCAGCCCCGGCGCGCGCACCGGCAACATCGACGGCGACACGCAGATGGCGTATACCCCCAGCGACCGCGCCTCGGCGATCAGCGCGTCCACCTCGGCGGAGGTGGCCTGCGGCGCGAGCAGGGTGTGGTCGATCATCGCGGCCACATCGGCCCGAGTCAGCGGCGTCGAGACGGTCATGAAAACGAGTCTGGCACACCCCCGAATACCGAAACTTCATTGCGCCCCACTACCCAGATCAGGAACACTTACACTTGACCGTTTTGTCGGTGAACTCCGACCCGCGGCGCCAGCCGCCAATGTCACGGAGGCGATTGTGCTGATCCGTCGAGAGATCCCTGCCGATGCCGCGGCGATTGCCGCAGTTCATCGTGGCGCGTTCGCCTCGCACTACGCCGACGACCCCGCGGTCACCGAGCCACCCGAAGTCGCCCTGATCGACGCGCTGCGGGCCGACGAGTCGTGGATGCCGACCTTGTCGCTGGTGGCCTTGGAGAACGACACCGTCCTCGGGCACATCTTGCTCACCCGGGCCGGCATCGGGCCGTTCCCGGTGCTTGCGCTCGGCCCGCTCGGGGTGGTCCCGGATCGGCAGAAGTCCGGGATCGGTTCGGCGCTGATGCATGCCGCGCTCGGGGCCGCCGACGCGATGGACGAACCGGTCGTCGGCCTGGTCGGTGACCCGACCTACTACTCGCGGTTCGGTTTCGTGCCGGGTGCCCGGCTGGGCATCGTGCCCGACGAGGCGGCGTGGGCCGAGTACTTCCAGGTGCGCCCGCTGACCGCCTACGATTCGGCCGTCACCGGCGAATTCCGTTACCCGGCACCGTTCTACGCGCTCTGAGCCGTCACTCGAAGACGACCGTGCGCCTGCCGTGCACGAGCACCCGGCCCTCCAGGTGCCAGCGCAGGCCGCGGGCCAGCACCACCCGCTCGATATCGCGGCCCTGGCGCACCATGTCGCGCACGTCGTCGGCGTGATCGACGCGGATCACGTCCTGTTCGAGGATCGGGCCCGCGTCCAGTTCGGCGGTGACGTAGTGACAGGTCGCGCCGATCAGCTTCACTCCGCGCGCGTAGGCCTGGTGGTAGGGGCGGGCGCCGACGAACGAGGGCAGGAAGCTGTGGTGGATGTTGATGGCCCGGCCCGCCCAGTGTTCGCACAGCTCGGCGGGCAGCACCTGCATGAAGCGGGCCAGCACCACCGCGTGCGGGTCGTGCCCGTCGACGAGGTCGCGGACCTGTTCGAAGGCGGGGCCGCGCTCGGCCGGGTCTTTCGGGAAGGGCACGTAGTGGAATTTCACACCGTGCGCTTCGGTCATCGCGGCCAGGTCGGGGTGGTTGCCGATGACGGCTTCGATGGTCGCGGGCAGTTCTCCGGCGGCCGCGCGGCCGAGCAGGTCGTGCAGGCAGTGCCCGTCCTTGCTGACCAGCAGTACCGCCCGGCGGGGCGCGCCGGAGTCGTGCAGCTGCCAGTCGGTGGCCGGGCCGAACTCGGCGGCCACCTCGGCGAAGCGGGCGCGCAGTTCGTCGATGCCGAAGGGCACGGTCGCGGCCTTGACGGCCTGCCGGGTGAAGAACCAGCCGGTGTCACCGTCAGAGTGGTAGCCGGCTTCCACGATCGAGCCGCCGAATTCGGCGATGAACGAGGAGATCCGGGCGATGATGCCCGGCCGGTCCGGGCAGCCGAGGGTCAGTACGAACCGGCGGTCATCCGAGGTCGGGGCGGTGCTCATGGCACCCATCCTCGCAGGCGAGCCGCCTCCCGCTCAGGCCAGGGCGCGGGCGGGCTCGCGGACGGTGTCGAGCACGGTGGCCAGTTCGGCGTTGAACAGGTCGTAGCGTTCGACATTGCCCAGGTGGCCGGTGGGCAGCACCTTGTGTCCGGCGAGGTTGCCTGCGGCGCGCAGCAGCTCGGCCAGGCGTTCGGCGTGCAGTGCCGGGGTGAGGTCGTCGCGGTCGCCGGCCAGCACGGTGGTCGGCGCGGCGAGCTTGCTCGCGTTGTCGCCCAGGTGCAGTTCGGTGAGGACCAGGCCCCAGCGGGAGCGGGTCATCATGGGGCAGCCGCGCACCACCGACAGCGCGTAGTCCAGAACCGGGCGCGGGCTGTCGAGGGTCATCACCTGACGGGCGAAGATCCAGCGCACCGGCTTGATCGGCGGGAACACCACGGGCGTGCCGAGGATGAGCTTGCCCAGCCACGGCGGGGTCGGCATGGCGCGGCCGCGCAGCAGGCGCAGCGGCTTGTTCAGGCCGGGCACCATGGTGGAGACCTCGACCAGCGAGTGCGCGCCGGTGTTGGTGAGCAGCACCGCGGCCGCGCGTTCGGCGACCTTGTCCGGGTAGCGCCCGGCCCAGGAGATCAGGGTCATGCCGCCCATGCTGTGGCCGACGAGCACCGCGCGCTGACCGGGCAGCAGCGCGGCTTCGAGCACGTCTTCGAGGTCGTCGGCGAGCAGCGCCGGGCTCGGCTTGGCGTAGCCGTTGGTGGATTCGCCGTGGCCGCGCAGGTCGTAGGCGATGACGCGGTATTGGCCGGCGAAGGCGTTGATCTGGGCGTTCCAGTACTCGATCGAGCAGGTCCAGCCGTGGACGAGCACGATGACCGGCGCGTCGACGGGCCCGTAGGCGTGTACGCGCAGCCGCGCGCCGTCGGCGGTGATCACCGGGATCACCTCGGGAGTCGCCCGTGGCGGATCGAAGGCGGGGATCCCGTGGGATCGGGTCCGCAGATCAGCGCGGTGGGCCGCCAGGGTGGTCTTGATCGTGGCGGAGGCCGCGTCGATCAGGTTCCCCAGCGCCGTCGGCAACGTTGCACGCATCGGCACACTCCTTCGTGTTACTGCTAGATACAGTAACACCGTGTACCACTGACCGCGAGGGTCGTGCGGTTACCAGCGTGGGCCGCGCTGCACCTCGTCGACCTTGGGCCGCACATCGGCCAGATAGACACCGGTCGCGATGATCGCGATGAACGAGGTCAGCATGAACCCACCCACCCCGAGCAGCAGGAAGATCAGCGCCCCGGCCAGAATCGCCAGCCAGATCGGCTTGGTCAGCTTGTCCACCGCCGTGAACGCATCCGAGCGCTGACGCACCGCATGGATCAGGGCGAAAATCGTCGCGCCGAGTGCCGCCAGCCACAGGACCAGCAGGATCATCGACGTCAATCCATGCACCATGTTCACACCCCCCATCATACGAACAGCGGCCCCGCACACCACAGGTGTACGAGGCCGCTGTCAGCGGTGATGCTTAGACCTTCTTCGGCGCGGCCTTCTTGGCGGGGGCCTTCTTGGCCGGAGCCTTCTTGGCGGCGGGGGCCTTGGCGACCGGCTCGGCCGGCGCCGGCGCGGGGGCCGGGGCGGGCTCGGTGGTCACCGCGACGACCTCGGCCTCGACGACGGCATCGGCCGCGGGGGTGGCGACGGTCTCGGCCTTGCCACGACCCAGCAGGTCGTTGACCTTGGACAGCGCGTCCTCGGCGCGGGCGGAGGCGTCCTTGTACAGGGTCTCGACGCGGCCGATCTGCTCGTCGACGGCCTGGTTGGCGCGCAGCCGGTCGACGGTCTCCTCACCGCGGACGGCAAGGTCGGCGTAGATGTCGAGGGCCTGGCGGTAGTACTGCTCGGCGAGCTTGCGCAGCTCCTCCGGGGTGAACTTCTCGCGCAGCTCGGCGAGGTCTTCCGGGAGCTCCGAGGGCAGGCCGGACAGGCGCTCGCGGATGGTCTCGAACTGGGCCTGCACATCGGCGGGCACGTTCGCGAAGCGCTCGCGGGCCTCGTCGACGCGGGCCTGGACGTCGGTGGTGGCGACCCGCTCGCGGACGTCGGCGACGACGTCGTTCACGGCGGTGTAGATCGCGTCACCGGCGCCGACAGTGGCGAACAGCGGCTTGGTCACGGTAGCGGTCTTCTCGGTCATCAGTCTTCGTTCTCCTGGCGTGGCGGAGTGTCAGTTGTCGTGAACGAAACGTCACTGTCCCGTTCGATCCCCCCTGAGCCGGTTTCATCCCCGTTTTCCCGGCGAAACGACTCATAGATTTCCAGCAACACCTGTTTCTGCCGTTCGGTCACCGAAGTGTCCGCCAGCAGGGCGTCCCTGACCGGGCTGTGCGGACGCTGCTCGAGATATCCGGCCCGCACATACAACACCTCCGAAGAGACCCGCAGTGCTTTCGCGATCTGCGCGAGTACTTCGGCGGAGGGATTGCGTAATCCGCGTTCGATCTGGCTCAGGTACGGATTACTCACCCCTGCCAGGGCGGCGAGCTGACGCAGGGACACCTGCGCGGCTTCGCGCTGGGACCTGATGAAACCTCCGATATCTTGCGCCGCGTGTGCTACGCGGCCCTCGGGCTGGTCTGCCATCACTCACCTTCTGGCGTTGTGCGATCAATACTAAAGGAGGGTGCTAACTATTGCAAGCACTCGTGTTAGCACAGGTTCCGCTAACGGTTCTCTCAGCCGAACATCAGCTGCGAGATCGTGTAGATGGCCAGGCCGGCGAGCGAGCCGACGACCGTGCCGTTGATCCTGATGAATTGCAGATCGCGGCCGACCTGCAATTCGATCTTCCTGCTCGCCTCGTCGGCGTCCCAGCGGGCGACCGTATCGGTCACCAGCGTGGTGATCTCGGCGGAGTAGTTACCGACCAGATAGCGCGCACCACGATCGATCCAACCGTCCACCTTGCCGCGCATCGCGGGATCGTCGCGCAGTCGTTCACCGAGCTGTTGCACATTCTCGGCCACCTTGCGACGCAAAGTGGAATCGGGGTCCTCGGCCGATTCCAGAATCAGCCGCTTGGCCGCACGCCAGGTCGCCTCGGCCAAACCGGTGATCTGCTCGCGGCCCATGATCTCGGCCTTGACCTTCTCGGCCTTGGCGATCATCGCCTCGTCGTGCTGCAGGTCGTCGGCGAAATCCTGCAGAAAGCGGGTGGCGGCCTGGCGCAGTTCGTGCTCGGGATCCGAACGCACCTTCCAGGTGAACTCGACCAGTTCCCGGTAGACGCGCTCGGCGAGCAGCGTGTTGACGAATTTCGGCGCCCACTGCGGCGCGTCGCGCAGCACGATCCGGTCGATCGTCTCCTGCGAACCCAGCGCCCACTGATGCGCGCGCTCGGCCAGCAGATCGATCAGCGGCAGCTGCCGGTTGTCGGCGATCAGTTCCGAGAGCACCCGCCCCAGCGGCGGCCCCCACTGCGGCTCGGCGATCCGCTTGACGATGGTGTTGTCGATGATCTGCTCGACATCCTCGTCGCGCAGCACCCCGACCACCGCGGTCAGAATGGTCGCGCTCTCCTGCGCCACCCGGGCCGCGTGCCCCGGATCGGCCATCCAGCGGCCCACCCGCAGCGAGATCTGCGCCGACTCCAGCCGGGCCGACACCACATCGGGGGCCAGGAAATTGGTGCCGACGAAGGCGCCGAGGCTCTCGCCGAGCTGGTCCTTCTTCTTGCGGATGATCGCGGTGTGCGGGATCGGCAGGCCGAGCGGGTGCTTGAACAGCGCGGTCACCGCGAACCAGTCGGCCAGCGCGCCGACCATGCCCGCCTCCGAGGCCGCGCGCACATAGCCGACCCATTCGCCCCCGTCGCCGCGCGACTCGAGCCAGCGGCACAGCAGGTACACCACGCTGGCCACCACGAGGAACCCGGTGGCCAGCGCTTTCATCTTGAAGAGGTCACGTCGTTTGCCCGCCTCGTCGGTCATGACCGCGAAACCCGCGGGTTGCGCGGCGGGCTCGGTGCGCGGCGCGAGAACCGCCGTGTTGCCGGGAGCTTTCTCCATAGCCACCATTCTGCTGTGCGACCGCCGCGGGCGCCGCCGTCCACCCGCGTGGCGCCCGTGAATCGCCCTGTTCGGCGAACGCGCGGGTACCCGATCAGGTGTGGTAAATGCCCCAACGTCGACCAAACGAGCGACGACCCACACCCGCGGGCCTAAGCTGTATGCCGAGAGAGGCCACATCGATCACAAGGGGGCTGTTCTGTCCACCGAAGACCTTGTCGAGATCGGCGAGCCGACCGGCCGCGCTGCCGTCCGCGGCGGCGGGGGTGTCGACGGCCGCAAACGGCGGTGGCGACAGCACAAGATCGACCGCCGCGAAGAGCTCGTCGACGGCACACTCAACGCCATCCGCGCCCGCGGCAGCCAGGCGGGCATGGACGAGATCGCCTCCGAGATCGGCGTCTCCAAAACCGTTCTGTACCGCTACTTCGCGGACAAGAACGACCTGGTACACGCCACCATGCAGCGCTTCATCGAGACCACGCTGCTGCCCCGGGTGTACGGCGCGATCAGCCTCGACGCCGACGAGTACCAGCTGGTGCGCGCCGCGATGACCGAATACGTCGGCACCGTCGACGACGACCCCGAGGTCTACCGGTTCATCATGAGCAATACCGCGGGCGACAAGTCCTCGCTGGCGGAGTTCGAGCGGCTCTTCGCCGAGGTGGTCACCACGGTGCTGATCGACCGGGCCGGGTCCAAGGGCGTGCGCACCGACGGCGCGATGCTGTGGTCCTATGTGCTCGTCGGCGGCATCCAGCTGGCCACGCACTGGTGGACCACCACCGAGAAGGCCATGCCCCTCCAGGACGTCATCGACTATCTGACGATGATGGCGTGGAGCGCGATCGAGGGTGTCGCGCGCGCGGGCGGCTCGCCGGAGGTCTTCACCGCCCAGCCACACGAACTGCCCGAAATCCCCTCCCAGGACTCCTGACCTGCACGTTCGGGCCGTTGGCGGGAGCGGTGGCTCGACATTACCGAGCAGTTGGTTACGCTGAACCGAGCGGGGCGCTGTGGCTTGCGTCACCGCGGGCGGTCGTGTGACGCTGCGCGTCGGCGGCCGCCGTGCGCGTCGGCACCAACGGAGGTACCTCGATGGCGAAGAACGTGCCGACATCCCGGCTGGCCCGTGGGACGAAGCTGGGGGCGGTGGCGGCGAGTTCGGTCATCCGCTCGAAGAAGACCAGGCTTTCGATGCGGGGCAGGTCCGAGGCGGTCCGCGCGCGGATGGCCGAGGAGTCGATGATCCGCACCACCGAACAGGTGGTCATGGTGCTGGGCACCATGAAGGGCGTGGCCATGAAACTGGGCCAGATGATGTCGGTGCTGGATCTGGATCTGGTGCCCGAGGACCATCGCGAGCGGTTCCAGCAGCGCCTGGCGGTCCTGCGCAATGCCGCGCCGACGGTGTCGTTCGAGTCCATGCGCGCGGTGATCGAAGAGGACTTCGGCCGCCCGCTGACCGAACTGTTCGCCGAATTCGATCCGGAGCCGATCGCGGCCGCCTCGATCGGGCAGGTGTACAAGGCGCGCCTGCACGACGGGCGCAGTGTGGCGGTCAAAGTCCAGTACCCCGGTGTCGACATCGCGGTGCGCGCCGACCTGAAGAACCTCACCATGTTCCGCCGGGTGCTCGCCTCGGCCATGCCGTGGATCACCCCCGCGGTGCTCGACGAGCTCAAACTGAACATGGAGGCCGAGCTCGACTACCGGGCCGAGGCGGCCACCCAGTCCGAGATCGCGAACCTCTACCGGGACCACCCGTTCATCGTGGTGCCCGACGCGGTGCCCGAGCTGTCGACCACCCGCGTGCTGGTCAGCGAGTTCATCGAGGGCACCGGCTTCGACGACATCACCAAGATGCCCGCCGCCGCGCGCGACCGGGTCGGCGAGATCGTCTACCGGTTCTATGTCGGTTCGCTGTTCACCTTCAACGAGTTCTGCGGTGACCCGCATCCGGGCAATGTGCTGCTGGCCGGCGACGGCCGGGTGGCATTCCTGGACTTCGGCCTGTTCAACCGGATGGACCCGAAACTGGTGCACTTCGAGAAGCTGTGCCTGCGCGCGGCCGCCGAGGAACGCGCCGAGGATCTGCGCCAGCTGATGATCGAGCGCGGCGTGATCGACTCGCCCGAGGAGATCGGCGCCGAGGAGTGTCTCGAGTACGTGCTCTCGGCCTCGGAATGGTGTCTGGTCGACGAGGAACTCACCATCACCCCGGAACTGGCCAGCGGCGCGTTCCTGCTCGCGGTCGACCCGCGCGCCAGCGAGTTCACCGGCATGAAGCAGCAGAACCTGCCACCCGAGCACCTGTTCTCGCGCCGGGCCGACTTCCTCACCTTCGGCATGCTCGGCCAGCTCGACTGCACCGCCAACTGGCATTCGATCGCCAGGGAATGGCTCTACGACGAACCGCCGGTCACCGAACTCGGGCTGGCCCACCGCGAGTGGCTCAGCACCCGTCCGCAGAAGCCGGCCAAGAAACCCCGCGCCCGCAAGGCGACCACTCGATGAAAGGCAGCACCGTGCCGCAAGACCGCGAGTTCGATCTGATCCTGTTCGGCGCCACCGGATTCGTCGGCAAACTCACGGCCGAGTACCTGCTCACCGCGGCACCGGCGGGCGCGAAGATCGCGCTGGCCGGCCGCTCGGCGGGCAAGCTGGCCGCGACCCGCGACGATCTGGGCCCGGCCGCCGCGCAGTGGGACCTGGTGGTCGCCGACTCCGGCGACCCGGCCGCGCTGGCCGCGATGGCGGCGCGGACCAAGGTCGTGGTCACCACGGTCGGCCCCTACCTGCGCTACGGCCTGCCGCTGCTCGGCGCCTGCGCGGCCGCGGGCACGCATTACGCCGATCTCACCGGCGAGCCGCTGTTCATCCACGACGCCATCGAGCAGTTCGAGCAGACCGCCGTGAACTCCGGCGCCAAGATCGTCAATTCCTGTGGCTACGACTCGATTCCGTCGGATCTGAGCGTCTACGAGATCTACCGCGCCACCGTCGCCGACGACACCGGCGAGCTCGAGGACACCACCCTGGTCGCCTATCTCAAGGGCGGCATGAGCGGCGGCACCATCGACTCCGGGCGCGCCATGATGGAGGACATCGCCGAGGACGGCAGCCGCGGCAAGATCCTCGCGCACCCGTACTCGCTGAGCCCGGACCGCAGCATGGACCCCGATGTCGGCCGCCCCTCCGACCAGGCACTCGCCCGCGCCGACAGCATCGATCCCAGCCTCGACGGCTGGGTCACCACCTTCATCATGGCCTCGCACAACACCAAGGTCGTGCGCCGCACCAACGGTCTGCTCGGCTGGGCCTACGGTAAGCAGTTCCGCTACCGCGAGGTGATGAACGCGGGCAAGTCGGCCGCGGCACCGCTGGTCGCCGCCGGGATCGCGGGCGGCATCGTCGCCGGGATGGCCACCGGCGCGGTGCTCTCACGGGTCTCGTTCGGCCGCAAGCTGCTCGACCGCGTGCTGCCCAAGCCGGGCACCGGCCCCGACGAAAAAGCCCGCCGCAGTGGCTGGTTCACCATGCGGACCTTCGCGCGCACCAGCTCCGGCGCCAAATACCAGGCCACCTTCTCGGCCACCGGCGACCCCGGCTACCAGGCCACCGCCGTGCTGCTCGGCCAGAGCGGCCTGTGCCTGGCCTTCGACCAGTTGCCCGAGCGGGCGGGCGTGCTCACGCCGGCTTCGGCGATGGGCGAGGCCCTCACCGCGCGGCTGCGCGAGACCGGCATGACCATCGAGGTCACCCGGCAGTGAATCTCGCCCGCAAGACCATGAACGCCCCGGCGCTGGCGGCGGTGTACGAGCACGCGTGGCGACCCGCGCTGTTCTACCTCGCCAGCGGCCGCACCACCGGCAGCGACCGGCGCGACGCCGTGCGGGCCCTGCGGATCGAGGGCACCGGGCAGCGCGTGCTCGACCTGGCCTGCGGGCCGGGCAATTTCACGCACTACCTGAGCGAACACCTGACCGGCGACGGGTACGTCACCGGGCTGGACTACTCGGAACCGATGCTGGCCAAGGCCGCCGCCGACAACGCGGGCCAGCGCGTCGGCTATGTGCGCGGCGACGCGCGCACGCTGCCCTTCGCCGACGGAACCTTCGACGCCGTCTGCTGTTTCGGCGCGCTCTACCTGATCCCCGACCCGATCGCGGCCACCCGCGAGATGATCCGGGTGCTGGCCCCTGGCGGGCGCATCGCCATCACCACCAGCTTCCGCGAGGACAATCTCTTCGGCACCGCCACCACCGTTGCCGCGAGCCTGAGCGGGCTGCGCCTGTTCGACCGCGACACCTTCCCCGACCTGTTCGCCGCGGCCGGACTGACCGAGATCGACCAACGCGTCCACCGTTTCATGCAGTACGTGGACGCGAGCAAACCCGCCTAGACCAGGCTCAGCCAGTAGTCCTGGAACTTCAGGAACACCAGCAGCAGCACCACCGCGTAGAACACCACGACCAGCGTCCACCGCCACTCGGCGAGGATGCTCATCACTCCGCGCGAGCGGCTCCAGGTCTCCTGGGTGGCGACGGCGAACAGCACCGGCGTCGCCACCCAGACCACCATGCAGTACGGGCACAGCGCGTTGATCCGGTACAGGCTCTGGAAGATCAGCCAGCAGAGCCCGGCGACCCCGAGCACGGTGCCCAGCCACAGCCAGCCCCAGATCCAGCGCGGAAACCCGACACCGACCACCGAGAGCACGCCGAGGGTGACCGCCACCGAGAACCCGACCACGCCGAGCAGCGGGTTGGGGAAGCCGAACACCGCGGCCTGGTCGGTCGTCATCACCGACCCGCACGACAGCACCGAGTTGATGCTGCACGAGGTCACGTAGTCGGGGTCGACGAACAGTTTGAACCGTTCGACGGTCAGCGCGAACGACGCCAGCCAGCCCGCCAGCCCGGCGATCAGTACCAGCCAGGCGGCGCGGGCGGGGGCGGTGATCATTTCGCGGCGTCAGCGATCACGGCGGCCAGGCCGTTCTCGGTGAAGATCGCGTCGGTCTGGTTGAGCTGGCCGTTGATGAACACCGCCGGGGTCGACTCCACCCCGCTGCTCAGCGTGGCCTGGGTGACCTGCTTGACGTAGTCGGTGTACGGCTTCTCCCTGATGCAGGTGGCCACGGCCGGGTCGGTGTAGCCGACCTCGGTCGCGATGTCGACCAGTTCGTCGTCGGTGTGGCCGGCGCCGCCCTCGGGGGTCTGCTGCTCGAACATGGTCTGCAGCCAGGTCTGGTACTTGCTCGGATCCGACTTGGCGACGCAGAACGAGGCGTTCGCCGCGCGCGAGGAGTACTGGTTGGTGGAGGCCTTGTCCAGGAAGGAGATGATCTGGTACTCGACGACGGCGGTGCCGTCGGCGGCCGCCTGGGCCAGCGCCTCGCCATTGGCCGCCTCGAACTTCTGGCAGGCCGGGCACTGCAGGTCGGCGACGACCCGCACCTTGACCGGGGCGTCGGGATTACCGATCCGCACGGTGCCGGTATCAGTGACCGAGCCGCCGGTGGCGGGCAGCTGGGCGGCCGTGATGGTCGTCGGGTCGGTGTCGGAGTCCGACTTGTTCACCGCGATGCCGATGCCGATCGCCGCGATCAACGCGACCAGGACGGCGGCGACGCCGATCTGGATCGCCACCTTGCGCCTCTTGTCGGCAGCCTCGGCCGCCGCCAGCGGGTTCTTGCCGGTGCTCACGTCGTCACATGCCTTTCGTTTCGTCGTCGCCCCCGTCGGGGACATCATGCGGGCCGAACCTGAGAGTTTCCGAAAAGTCCGGATCAGGATTCGTCGAGCCTGCGCAGCTGCTCGGCGACATCGAAATCGGCGGGGGGCCAGTCCAGGTCGAGGCGGGTCAGCGCGTCGATCAGCAGTTCGGTGACCGCCAGGCGCGCATACCACTTGTGATCGGCGGGCAGCACGTACCAGGGCGCGTGGTCGGTGTTCGTGCGCTCGAGCAGGGTCTGATACGCCTTCTGGTACTCCGGCCAGTACCCGCGTTCGGTGATGTCGTCGGGGTTGAACTTCCAGTACTTGTCGGGTCGTTCCAGGCGTTCGCGCAGCCTGCGCTTCTGTTCGTCGAGGGAGACGAACAGGGCGACCTTCACAATCGTGGTGCCCGCTTCGGCGACCTCCCGCTCGAAGGTGTTGATCAGGCCGTAGCGCGGCTCCCATTCCGACTGCGGCACCAGCTTGTGCACCCGCACCACCAGCACGTCCTCGTAGTGCGAGCGGTCGAACACGCCGAGCTGGCCGTGCGCGGGCAGGCGCTTGCGGATGCGCCACAGGAAATCGTGCTGTTTCTCCTCCTCGGTCGGCACCCCGAAGGACGCGTGGTCGACGCCCTGCGGGTCGACCGAGCCGATGACATGGCGCACGATGCCGCCCTTGCCTGCGGTGTCCATCCCCTGCAACACCAGCAGCACGCTGTGCTGCCCGCCGGTGCGGCCGTGCGCGAACAGCTTCTCCTGTAGCTCCGAGAGCACCTGGCCGCGTTCGACCAGCAACTCCTTGGCTTGGCGCTTGTCACCGGTGAAGCCGGGGGTGGCCGAGGTGTCGAGATCGGCCACGCGCTGCCCGTCGGCACGCAGCGCGACGGTGACCGGCTCGGCCCAATGTTTCGCCATTTCCCATGCCTACCACTACTGGGTGCGATTGCCGGGCAAGCTCGACGCAATCGTTGCCTGCCAGCAGGCCACCCCGGCGGGGTCGGCGATCTCGGCGCGGTGCACGTAGACCGGATCGGCGCCCGCGGCCCGCTGCGCGCGGTAGTCGGCGAGCAACCGGAACGCGACGACGCCGAGCGGGATGATCGCGGCCAGATTGACCAGGGCCATCACCCCCATGAACACATCGGCCAGATTCCAGATCAGGCTCACCGAGCCGAGCGCGCCGCCGAACACCGCCACCAGCACCAGCACCCGGAACGCGGTGAGCACCTGGGGACGATCGGTGATGAACTCGATATTGGACCGGCCGTAGTAGAAGTTCCCGATCATCGAGCTGAACGCCAGCATGAACACCACCGCGGTGAGCACATGCCCGGCCCAGGTGCCGAGACTGGCCTGCAACGCGCTCTGGGTGAGGTCGGCGCTGCGGCGCTGCGACAGGTCGGGATCGCTGGTCAGGATGATGAACGCGGTGATCGAGCAGATCAGCAGGGTGTCGAAGTAGACGCCGAGGGACTGCACCAGCCCCTGCTTCACCGGATGCGAGACATCCGCCGCCGCGGCGGCATTGGGCGAGGAACCCAGCCCGGCCTCGTTGGAGAACATGCCGCGCCGGATCCCCTGCGCGATCGCCACCCCGATCCCGCCGCCGACCACCTCGCGCAACCCGAACGCCCCGCCGACGATATCGGCGAGCACCCGCGGCAGATCGCCGATGTTCAACGCCACCACCACGATCCCGAGCAGCAGGTAGATCACCGCCATCACCGGCACGAGCACCTCGGTGATGTGGCTGATCCGGCGCACGCCACCGAAGATCACCAGTCCGAGCAGCACGATCAACGCGAGCCCGACCAGCGGCGCGAACCAGGCACCGTCCAGTGCCGACAGCGAGGCCCGCCCGGTCGCCACGATGGTGTTGGACTGCACCGCGTTGAACACGAAACCGAATGTCACCGTGATGATCACGGCGAAGACGAGCCCCTGCCACCGCCTGCGCAGCCCGTGCTCCATGTAATAGGCCGGTCCGCCGCGGAAGGTCCCCGGCTCGTGCTCGGGCCGCTTGTAGAGCTGGGCCAGTGTCGATTCCACGAACGCCGACGCGGCCCCCAGGGTGGCCATCGCCCACATCCAGAACACCGCCCCCGGCCCGCCTACACTGATCGCGGTCGCCACCCCCGCGATATTGCCCGTCCCCACTCGCGCCGCCGCCGAGATACTGAACGCCCCGAACGCCGACACCGATTTCTTCCCGTCCTCGGCCGTCTGCCCCTTCTCGGTCACCGCCCGCAACATCTCCGGCACCATCCGCACCTGCACCACCCCGCTGCGCACGGTGAAGTACACCCCAGCCACGATCACCAGCGGGATCAGCAGCCAGTTCCAGAAAACATCATTGATATCGACGATCACCGAATCCAGCGCGTCCATAGGCGCACGCTACCGCCGGTTCCTGCCCCCGCCGGTCAGGCTGCGCTGATGTCGTCGCGGAGGTGCGCCGGAATTCCGCACTGCGGTGACTAGTTCGGTGTCCCGGCCGCCAGGACGACTTCGACGGTTCGGGTGGTGCCATCGGGGGCGGTGACGTCCAGGCGGACGAGGTCGGCGGGTTTGCGGATGTTGATGGCGGCGCTGAGGGCTTTGGCTGTGGTGATGGTCGTGCCGTCTACGGCGGTGATGACGTCGCCGTCGGTAATGCCTGCGGTACGGGCGGGCTGGCCGTAGAAGGCCCAGGTCACGCGGGCTCCCGCAGTGGGGTGGGCGTCGACGATCTGGACGCCGAGGGTGGCGGTGGGGCCGACGTGGACGGTATCGGTGGGGGTGCCCGAGCGGATCTGGGCGACGATCCGCATGGCCGTATCGATCGGGACCGCATAGCCGTTGGCCGGTCGGGTCTGCTGTTCGGCCGGAGTGCGCTCGCCCGAGGCCGCGGTGATCACGCCGACGACCGCGCCGGTGCCGTCCACCAGAGCGCCACCGGACTGCCCGCCGACCACCGGGGCGGCGATCTCGACCATGCCGCGCAGCGACTTACGGGACATGTCGGCGGAGTTCATCGCCACGATCGCGGCATCCAGATCGGTGATCGGGCCCGCGACCGAGGTCTGTTCGCCACCGTCGCCACCCGCGTCGCCGATGGCCAGCACATCCTGGCGGATGCGCAGGTCGGCGGAGGTACCGAGACGCGCGGTCGGCAGCCCGGAGGCGCCCGCCAGCGACAGCAGCGCGATATCGGCGGAGGAGTCGTAACCGAGGACAGTCGCCTGGTAGATCAGACCGTTGCCGAGATCGGTCACCGACAGTTCGTCGGCGCCCTTGATCACATGATGACTGGTCAGGATCTGCCCGTCCTCGGTGAGCACGATGCCCGACCCGGCGGCCGAGATCCCGAACGGCGCCGCCTCGACCTCGATATTGACCAGCGCGGGCTGCACCTGCGCGGCCACAGCCACCGGATCCAGCGGGATCAGCGGCGGCGCCTGCGCGATCGCGGCCACCTCACCCATCGAATCCGAACCAGGAATCGCCAGCTCACCGCGATAGCCGAGAAACGCCGCGACCCCGAACAACGCGACGACCAGCGTCACCAGCACCCGTCCACTGCGCACGTGCGTGTCCTCTCTCGCGAGCCGACACCTCCATTGTTACCCGGGATTCCACCCGCGCCGGTATCGATCCGGACGCGGTGGGGTTGGCAAACCACACATGCGGCGGTAGGCATAGGGGCATGAGCAAAGCCGCTGCCTACGCCCTGCCGTCCGCCGACGGGTCCTTCGAGAAGGTCACCATCGAGCGCCGCGAGCTCGGACCCGACGATGTGCTGATCGACATCAAATACGTGGGCATCTGCCACTCCGACATCCACACCGCCCGCGACGAATGGGGCGGCACCAAATACCCGTGCGTGCCCGGCCACGAAATCGCCGGCATCGTCGCCGCCACCGGCTCGTCGGTGCGCAAATACCAGGTCGGCGACCGGGTCGGCGTCGGCTGCCTGGTGAACTCCTGCGGCCGGTGCGAGCCGTGCCTGGCCGGCGAGGAACAGTACTGCGCCCGCGGCGCGACCTGGACCTACAACAACCCGGTCCCCGAGACCACGCAGCCCGGCGGCTACACCCTCGGCGGCTACGCCACCCAGATCGTCGTCACCGAGAACTTCGTCGTCTCGATCCCCGAAGGCATCGGCCTCGACGTCGCCGCACCGCTGCTGTGCGCGGGCGTCACCCTGTACTCCCCGCTCAAGCACTGGAACGCGGGACCGGGCAAGAAGGTCGCCATCATCGGCATGGGCGGGCTCGGACACGTCGGGGTGAAGATCGCGGCCGCCCTCGGCGCCGAAGTCACCGTGCTCAGCCAGTCGCTGCGCAAACGCGACGACGGCCTGCGCATGGGCGCCACCCACTACTACGCCACCAGCGACAAGGAAACCTTCCGCCAGCTGCGCGGCAGCTTCGACCTGATCATCAACACCGTCTCCGCCGACCTGCCGATCGACAACTACCTGCGCCTGCTCGCCCTCGACGGCAGCCTGGTCATCCTCGGCCTGCCGGAAAACCCGATGACAGTCCACGGCCGCAACCTGGCCGCCTACCGCCGCTCACTGGCCGGCTCGATGATCGGCGGCCTCGCCCAAACCCAGGAAATGCTGAACTTCTGCGCCTCCCACGGCATCGGCGCCGACATCGAACTGATCTCCGCCGACGAAATCGACTCCGCCTACGACCGAGTCATCGCCAGCGACGTCCAATACCGCTTCGTCATCGATGTAGCGTCTATTTGAGCTGTGTTTGTTGGAGCGCTGGCGCGCTCGAGTTCGCGGCCCCTTGGGTCCCGGGGCGACAGCCCCACTGCATTCGCCTGAGATGCCTAACCCAACGCGCCGGGAAAGAGG